>NZ_QSGK01000004.1:0-235283 GCF_003468125.1 Collinsella sp. AM40-7AC
GAGGGCCTCGCCGCGGCCCGGGACCCCCGACAGGGAGTCCGGCACGCCCAGGGCGGTCCGCGCGATCACCTCGGCGTCGCGCTCGTCGGTCTTGGCCTCGCCGGCGAACAGCCCGGCGGCGCGGCTGGCGGCGAGGCCGGGCAGGTGGGCGACCGCCAGCCCCGCGGCGCGGGCCCGCCTCACGGCGAGGGACCCTATGTTGCGGAACTGGTCGACCACGACGAGCGTGCCGGCGGGCGCGGAGGAGAACAGCGCGTCGAGAGCGCCCTCCCGGTTGCGGACGGGGGCGCTGGCCAGCACCTCCCCGCCGCGGTCGATCAGGCAGGCCCAGTGGGAGGACTTGCCGACGTCCAGGCCGAGCACGGCCCCTGGTCTGGTCGATGGCGCTTTCACGGTGGTATCCTTCCGGTAGTCGTTCGACCGGATGGCCTCCCCCTCGGCACTCACATTACCAGCCGCGGCCTCTGCCCGGCACTTTCCTATCAGCCGTCGGGGGCGGCGCGTCCCGCGCCGGCAGCACCCAACAGGCCCTCTCGGGGGCAGGGACGTTCGGCCGTGCGCGGGCGCCCGGTCGGCGGCCCGTTCTGGGCGCGCCTCAATCGTAGCCCGAGACGGGCCCGGGCTGACAATTTCGACTGTAATGGACGTTCTTAAATAACTAGTCGTTTAAGGACGTCCCCAACGACTGCATAACGTGAGAGTGGATAATTTCCCGGTTTGGGCCTGTATTCGAGCTCAAAGTGGGAGATTATCCACTCTCGTCTATTAAGTGTCCGAAAATCCGCACTCGTTTCGATTCCGCCTACATTTGTAGGAACAGTTCGTGGAGGCGGGTGTCTTCGTCGAGTTCGGGGTGGAAGGTTACGCCGAGCTGATTGTCTTGGCGGGCAGCGACGATGCGGCCATCGACTTCGGCCAGGGCCTTGGCGTCGCCGTGGACCTCGACGATGCGGGGCGCGCGGATAAACGTCAGCGGCGCTTCGCCGTCGATGCCGGCTACTTGCCCCTTGGTTCGAAAGCTGCCGAGCTGCCTGCCGTAGGCATTGCGCTCGACAAGTACATCCATGGTTGCCAAACGCGGCGTGCCTTTATCGTCATGGGCGGCAAGGTCGTGAGCCAGTAGAATCAAGCCGGCGCAGGTGCCCAGGACGGGCATGCCTTCAGCGATACGGGCGCGAAGCTCCTCGAGCATGCCCAGCTCATCAAGCAGCTTCCCTTGAACGGTGGACTCGCCGCCGGGAAGTACCAGACGGTCAAAGTCCTGCATCAAATCAGCCGCCTGCCTCAGCTCAATACAACGTGCGCCCAGCTCGGATAGTCTTGTCTCGTGCTCGGCAAAAGCGCCTTGGACCGCCAGCACGGCGACCGTCTGGCCTGCATAATCGCTCATGTGCGATCCTTTCTGCTGGACTAGCGTCCGCGCTCCTCCATGATGATCTCGATCTCGTCAGCGTTGATACCGACCATGGCCTCGCCCAGGTCCTCAGAAAGCTCGGCAATGAGCTTGGCGTCGGTGAAGTTTGCCACAGCCTTAACGATGGCGGCGGCGCGTTTGGCGGGGTTGCCGCTCTTAAAGATGCCCGAGCCGACAAAGACGCCCTCGGCACCCAGCTGCATCATCAGCGCGGCGTCCGCGGGGGTTGCTACACCGCCGGCGGCAAAGTTCACCACGGGAAGCTTGCCCGTGGCATGGACCTCGCGCACAAGCTCGACTGGAACTTGCAGTTGCTTAGCTGCCTCAAAGAGCTCGTCATCGCGCAGAGCAGCAACGTCGCGGATTTGCTTTTGAATCTTGCGCATGTGGCGCACGGCTTGGACGACGTCGCCCGTGCCCGGCTCGCCCTTGGTGCGAATCATTGTGGCGCCCTCGGCAACACGGCGCAACGCTTCGCCCAGATCGCGGGCACCGCAGACAAACGGGACGTCAAACTGGGTCTTATCGATGTGGTAGACATCGTCGGCGGGGGAGAGAACCTCGGACTCATCGATGTAGTCGATCTCGATGGCCTGAAGGACCTGCGCCTCGACGATGTGACCGATGCGGCACTTGGCCATGACGGGGATGGAGACGGCCTCTTGAATGCCCTTGATCATCTTGGGGTCACTCATGCGCGACACGCCGCCGGCGGCGCGGATGTCGGCCGGGATGCGCTCGAGAG
Source organism: Collinsella sp. AM40-7AC (assembly GCF_003468125.1). Classification (NCBI taxonomy): domain Bacteria; kingdom Bacillati; phylum Actinomycetota; class Coriobacteriia; order Coriobacteriales; family Coriobacteriaceae; genus Collinsella; species Collinsella sp. AM40-7AC. The sequence continues at coordinate 2,160 of NZ_QSGK01000004.1, forward strand.
CCATGACGGCGCAGGCGCCTGCCTCCTCGGCGATACGTGCCTGCTCGGGCGTGGTGACGTCCATGATGACGCCGCCCTTGAGCATCTGCGCGAGCTCGCGATTGAGTTTGACGCGATCGGCCTTGCTGGTCTGTTCTGCCATTGTTGCTCCCTTGGTTGGCATGTGCATTGCTTGACGGAACATCCTATCGGGGAGCTGGGTATGGCGAAATACTCAGTTTTCGAGATAATAACAAGACCAGACTAATACCAGATTGAATGATTCGATAAGGTCAGGTGATAGGCTCGTGCTTGACTACAATTTGGAAAAACGCGGCGAAGCATCGCTCTATGAGTATGTTTACCAGCAAATTCGAGATGATATCGTAGCTGGACGCATTGCGGCGGGGGAACATCTGCCGTCTAAGCGAGCCTTTGCCAGTCATCTGGGAATTAGTGTCATTACAATCGAAAATGCATATAGCCAGTTGCTTGCCGAGGGCTATATTTGCTCAAAGCCGCGCCGTGGTTACTACGCGTGCGAGCTTCCCGATGCACCGGTTTTGGCTTCGGCTGCGGAGGGCATCGACCGAGATGACGCCTCCGTGGGCCCCAGCGCGCATGATGTCAACGGACAAGTCGAGCGATTCGACGCACTTTCTCCTTCCGCCTTGGAGGCGGCGCGGCTTTGGCAAAGCGCGCTACGGGCGACGCTGACATCCGAAGATGAACGTGAAATCTTTTCGACCGCGCCGGCACAGGGCACCGCTCGGCTACGACGCGCTATCGCTCACCATTTGCGTGGGACAAGGGGCATGAATGTCGACCCCGACAACATCGTTATCGGTGCGGGCGCCCAGTTGCTCGATACCATGTTGGTTCAGTTGCTTGGAGCCGACAAGGTGTATGCCGTTGAGGATCCGGGCTATCTGCGCCTGACGCGCATCTATCAGGCCATGGGTTGCGAAGTGCGGCATATCCCGTTGGACGGTGAGGGCGTGGACTTGAGCGCTCTGCAGAAAACTGGGGCGGATGTCCTTCACCTGATGCCGTCTCACCAATATCCGACCGGCCTTGTGACGAGCATTGCGCGTCGCTATGCCCTGCTGAGCTGGGCCGCCGAGCAGCCGGACCGGTATCTCATCGAAGATGACTTTGATTGTGAGTTTCGCCTTGCCGGCAAGCCGATTCCCGCGCTCGCGTCGATCGATGCCGCCCAATCGGTCATCTACACCAACACGTTTTCGAAGAGCCTTTCATCGGCGTTACGTTTGGCGTACATGGTGCTGCCCGATGAACTAATGGAGAGGTTTAAACGCAACCTTGGTTTCTACGCCTCGTCGGTAAGTTCTGTTGACCAGGTCGCTTTAGCGCGCTTGCTGGAATCGGGTGATTACGAGCGGCATGTGAACCGCGTGCGCGTGCGTGCTCGCGAGGCACGCGATGGCCTGGCAGCGCTTGTACGGAAAGCGTTTCCGGCAGGGGAGGTCTCGATCGAGCATGCAGACGCGGGCCTTTACTGCACTGTTGCCCTGGCCGAGGACAAGGCAGGGGAGAGTTTCGCGAAGGCTCTCGCTGACGCTCGTATTTCCTATGTCAACATCGCCGATTGCCTGTGGACGGGTGATCGGGCATCGACTAAGAACGCTCCATCTCGCGTCCTCATACAATACGACGACCTGAGCTCTCAGTCGCTCAGTGTTCTTCAGGAGCAACTGCAATAAGCCAACGAAAAGGCCCGAACCAATACGGTCCGGGCCTTCTTCGAGCTAGAGGTTATGTCTCAGGCAGTTGGCTTAGCCAAAGTAGCGCTTGAGCAGGCCAGCGAAAGCCTTGCCGTGGCGAGCCTCGTCGCGGGCCATCTCGTGCACGGTGTCGTGGATAGCATCGAGACCGGCGGCCTTGGCGCGCTTGGCAAGATCGGTCTTGCCGGCGGTGGCGCCATTCTCGGCCTCAACGCGCATCTCGAGGTTCTTCTTGGTGGAATCGGTCACGACCTCGCCCAGGAGCTCGGCGAACTTGGCGGCATGCTCGGCCTCCTCGTGGGCAGCCTTCTCCCAGTACAGGCCGATCTCGGGATAACCCTCGCGATGAGCAACGCGAGCCATGGCCAGGTACATACCGACCTCGGAGCACTCGCCCTCAAAGTTGGCGCGCAGATCGGCAACGATGTCCTCGGAGACGCCCTCCATCTTGGCGACGCCCACGACGTGCTCGGCAGCCCACTCGAGCTGGCCCTCCTCCTGCTTCAGGAAGCGAGAGCCAGGAACGCCGCACTGGGGGCACTTGAAATCCTCGGGCAGCTGGTCGCCGTCGAACTCTTCCACATAACCGCAAACGGGGCAAACAAACTTCATGATTCGATCCTTTCGATCGATGGCGATGGTGCGCTCGTCCGGTCCCGTAAGGGCCCTCTCCGGACGTGCGTCTTGACGAGTTCTATTATCCATAAATGAGACCGAATGTGAAGCCTATTAGGAATGATTTTTAATAAAACAATTTAAGCATGTGTAGATGTTGATTGATTAACGATTGCTAGACCTCGTGCGACCTCCGATGAGTACAATCGGTCGAGCAAATGTTGACCAATCAACAAATGAAGGAGCTTCCTTTATGCATCTAGCCCGCCGCGCCTGGTGCCGAACGTATCAAACGGTTTTTCGCATCGCATTGCCGGTGCTGCCCTATACCGAGCCACGCATTTTAGAGCACGCTGAGGAAGTGCCCGCAGTGCTTCAAAAGCGTTCAATACACCATGTTCTTATCGTGACAGATCCCGGCATTGCCCGTCTGGGGCTCACGGCACCGCTCGAGACAGCGCTCGCGTCCAAGGGAATTAGCGCTGCGGTCTATGCCGAAACACGTGCGAACCCCACGGTCTCAAACGTGGAGGAAGCGGCATCTCTGTATCGAGAGAGCGCCTGCCAGGCCATTATCGGCTTTGGCGGCGGTTCGGCCATGGACTGCGCCAAGGGCGTGGGCGCGCGCATCGCGCAGCCAAAGAAGCCCATCAACAAGATGCGCGGCCTGTTGCGTATCCATCGTCGCCTGCCGCTGCTCATCGCCGTTCCCACCACGGCGGGCACGGGAAGCGAGGTCACGCTTGCAGCGGTAATTACCGACGACGAGATGCACTACAAGTATCCCATTAACGACTTTGTGCTGATCCCGCGCTTTGCGGTGCACGACCCCGAGTTTACGCGCGGCCTGCCCGCCTCCATTACAGGGCAAACGGGCATGGACGCCCTGACGCATGCCGTCGAGGCCTTTATCGGGCGCAGCACCACGCCCTATACGCGCAAGATGGCGCGCCAGGCGGTGCAGCTCATCCACGACAATTTGCTCGAGGCCTATGAGTGCGGTGGCAACATGTGTGCGCGCCGCAATATGCTTTCGGCGGCGTATAAAGCGGGCGTTGCCTTTACGCGCTCTTATGTTGGATACGTCCATGCCATCGCGCACAGCCTGGGCGGGCGTTACGGGATTCCCCACGGCTTGGCCAACGCCATCATCCTGCCGCACATGCTTCGCGCCTATGGCGAAGCTGCTGCTCCCAAGCTCGCCGATCTCGCCCGCATGGCCGGCATTGCGCCGGCTAATGCGCTGGACAACGTGGCTGCTGAGGCCTTTATCGATTGGGTCGACCGCATGAACGCCGCCTTGGGCATACCCAAATATGTGACGGGCATTCGCCGCTCCGATATTCCACAAATGGCGGCCCATGCCGATGCCGAGGCCAATCCGCTATACCCCGTTCCGCTTCTAATGGACCGTTTGGAGCTCGAGCGTATGTACGAGGTCGTCGCGGGTGGTATGTTTGAGGGCGAGAATTAGGAGGGTCCATGAACACCGAGGAAATTGCGCGCATCGTCGGCGATCAGCGCGCCTACTTTAAGACACACGCCACGTTTGATGTCGATGCTCGACGTCGTGCGCTCGTGAGTTTACGCGATGCGGTGCGGGCCCACGAGGCCGATATTGCCCATGCGCTCAAGACCGATTTGGGAAAGTCGCATGACGAGGCGTATATGTGCGAGATCGGCACCTCGCTTTCCGAGATTCGTTATCAGATTGCGCATGTGGCTCGATGGAGTCGCTCGCGCCTGCGTCCGTGTGACCTCGCCAACGCCGTGAGTGTGTGCAAGACGCAGTCCGTGCCCTATGGCGTCACACTCATCATGGCTCCGTGGAACTACCCGTTTTTACTGACGCTCGAGCCACTCGCCGGCGCCCTTGCCGCGGGCAATACCGTGGTCATCAAGCCGAGCGCCTATGCTCCGGCATCGAGCGCGGTGCTCAAGCAAATCTGTGAAGAGGCATTTGATCCGCGCTTGGTGACGGTCGTCGAAGGCGGGCGTGCCGAAAACGAAGCGTTGCTCGATGAGTGCTGGGACAAGATCTTCTTTACCGGTAGCGTTCCGGTCGGCAAGCTCGTCATGGAGCGTGCAAGTAAAAACCTCACACCCGTGACGCTTGAGCTGGGCGGAAAGAGTCCCTGCATCGTGGATGCGACGGCTAACTTGAAGGTCGCGGCACGCCGTATCGCCTTTGGTAAATGGCTCAACGTGGGGCAGACCTGCGTGGCGCCCGACTACCTGCTGGTCGATGCGCGCGTGCACGACGAGCTGCTGGACCTCATCAAGGAGGAGGCCCGCCGCATGTTTGGCGAGCATCCGCTCGACAATGAGAATTACGGTCATATTGTCAACGCCAAGCATTTCGCGCGCGTACGCGGGCTGATCGACCCCGACAAGGTTGTGCTGGGAGGTACCGCGCGCGAGTCGTCGCTCAAGATTGAGCCGACGATTTTGGACGGCGTGGCGCCTGAGGACGCCGTAATGCAGGAGGAGATTTTCGGCCCCATCTTGCCGGTGCTGTCGTTTGAGAGCCTAGACGAGGCCGAGACGTTTATTACGGATCGTCCGACGCCGCTGGCCCTGTATATCTTTAGCCAAGACCGTGAGGTTCAGCAGCGCTTTGTGCGTTACGTGCCCTTTGGTGGTGGCTGTGTTAATGACACCATTATGCATTTGGCCACGAGCCATATGGGCTTTGGCGGCATGGGGGCGAGCGGTATGGGACAGTACCATGGACGCGAGAGCTTCGATACGTTTAGCCACAAGAAGAGCATCGTGAACAAGGCAACGTGGCTGGACGTGCCGTTCCGCTATGCCCCTTACGCAAGCTGGAAGCACAAGTTCGTGCGCATGTTTGTGCATTAGAATCAGATGACATAGGGATAAACAAAGTGGCCGCCCCCGCGTAAGCGAAGACGACCATTTCTCACGATGAAAACGTGTATCGGAGTTGGCAAGACCCGCTGCCACGGGTGCCATCCGTGTTCCTATCTTATCTGCAAGCGTTCCGTTGCGCAAGCGTTGCGGCAAACGATTGAAAGACGCAGACAGGATGAATTTGTGTCCGCACGGGCCCGTAGACTTCTCAACTACGTTGTGGATGCTCGCTAATCGGTAATGGAGGCGCACGTGTTTGATGACGATGACCTGTTCGATCTGACAGACGATCCGTTTGAGTGGGATATGCTACTCGATGACGATGAGTTGGAGCAGGACCGTAAGAAGCGGCAGGGCAAGAAGACGCGGGATGACGCTTCGAAAAAGCAGGACAAGCGTCGCCGAGGTCTGTTCGGCGGGCTCTTTGGGTGACTGTCTCATCGCCGCGTCTGTATACTAAACAGGTCTTATACGCGTTGCGAAATGAGGACAGAGACGATGATGTGGTTTACCGCCGACCTGCACCTGGGCGATACGAATATCTTGCACGACATGGATCGACCGTTTGATTCGGTCGAGGAGATGAACCGCAAGGTCATCGATGCCATCAATGAGTGCGTGGCTGTGGACGACCGCCTCTATATCTTGGGAGACTTTACCTATCGTTTGCCCCTGGCGGAGGCGGTGCGCCTGCGCGAGCGCATCGAATGTCAGAACGTAACGCTCATCTGCGGTAACCATGACGGCGACTGGGAAGATCCAGACGCGCCGCACATTTGGGATGAGGTGCGCGATTATCTGGAGGTCGCCCCCGGTTACGCGAAGGGCCATCGCCTGGTAATGAGCCATTACCCCATGCTCAGCTGGAACGGCAAGGCGCGTGGCGCCATCATGTTGCACGGGCATATCCACAGCAGGGGAGACCGCACCAACGCGCGCAACCGCGATCGCGAGCGCCCCATCTTTCGCTATGATGTCGGCCTCGATGCCAACGAGTACAAGCCCGTAAGCCGTGACCAAATCCTAGGCTTCTTTGGACTGTAGCTGTAAGTGCAGGTAGAATGAACGCGCCGCGCGGATGGTCTGTGCGGCGCGTTTCAGTAGGAGCGATGAATCCATGAGGGCTATCCAGCGCATTAACCATAACGCTGCCATCTGCGAAGACGGCGCGGGGCGTCAGCTTATCGCGCTGGGTCGTGGTATCGGCTTTGGCGATATGCCGCATGAGGTCGACCTGGATGTCATCACGCGTACCTTTTACGGCATTGATTCAAAGTACCTGGCGTTTATTGATGAGGTCGACCCCGAGGTGCTGGAGTTTTCTGCTCAGCTGGCTGATATCGCAACCGGACAGCTTTCGTACGAATTGAGCCCTAACCTCCCCATTACACTGGCGGACCATATCCAGTTTGCCATTAAGCGCGCCCGCGAACACATGGTGGTGTCGTTGCCGCTCGAGCGCGATCTGGAGCAGCTGCATCCCATCGAATACCGCTTGGGCGAGCTGGCTGTTCGCGGCATCCAGAAAAGCTTCCGTGTGCGTATGCCCCGAAGCGAGGCCGCGGGCATTGCCATGTCGATTGTCAACGCATCGGTTAAGCCGAGCGAGCGGCGCGTGCTTGCCGAGCAGCACGAGGAGCGACTGCTCGATATGACGGTCGCGATTATTCAAGAAGAGTTGGGTGTGACGGTCGATCGCTCGTCGTTCGCCTTTGCCCGCTTTGCCACTCATGTGCGCTATCTGCTCGACCGCGTGGCAAAGAAAGAGCCGATCGATACCGAGAACTCCGGTCTTTACGACGTGCTCGTGGAGCAGTATCCGGCGGCATCGCGTTGCGCTCACCGTGTCGACGATCTGATTCAAGAGACCTTTGGCGAGCCATTGGCCCAAGAGGAGCTCGTCTATCTGATCATGCATGTGAATCGCGTGGCTTCTGTCCACTCGGATAAATAGGCTCTCTGGTATTTCCTTTCCGTCATGGCGACCGTTCGCGGGTCGTTTGCTACCGTTCGTCGGTAATCTGAGCCGCAACGAACGCATCTGCCGCATATACTCGCCGTGTGTTGGGTGTTACTCACGGCGCAGCTCCGAGAGGCACTACCGATTCTGCCGAGACCATAATTGGGTCTCTGTCGGTTGTGCGCGGGGCTTTTTTCATGTCGATCCACCCGGGAATCACATGCAAATCAATCTCTTGCCAACTGATATCGCGCGCTGCGCAGGCGCGAGCGGAATCGTGCGTCTTGGCGCCGTGAAGTCCCACGGCCTTTAGTTGGAAGAGAAGGGATTCGACATGGCTGTCGATAACAAGAAGATTGCCGAGGACGTGCTCGCTGCCGTCGGCGGCGCCTCCAATGTGACGAACGCGACGCACTGCATGACCCGCTTGCGTCTGAACCTCAAAGATCAGTCCATTCCCAATGATAATGAAGTTAAGAAGATCAAGGGTGTGCTGGGCGCACAGTGGTCTGGCGGCCAGTATCAGGTCATCATTGGCCAGAACGTGCCGAAGGTCTATGACGCCGCCATTGCGCTGGGCGTCAAGGGCGAAGGCTCCATTGACGAGAGCCTCGATGACGGCACCAAGGAGCCACTGACGGTCAAGACTGCGGGCAAGAAGGCCCTTAACTACCTGTCCAAGACAATGTGCATGACGATCCCCATTATCATGGGCGCCGCCATGTTCCGCACACTTGCCGTACTTTGCGGCGACGGCATGCTCGGTATCTGGTCTGCTGATTCCGACATCTACAACTTCTTCTACAACTGGATTTACAACGCAGGCTATTATTTCCTCCCTGTTTATCTGGGTTGGGCTGCCGCAAAGCAGCTCGGCTGCAGCCAGCCGCTCGGCATGATGCTCGGCGGCGTGCTCATTGCCCCTGAGTTCATGACGCTGGTCAACGCTGCGGCGGATTCGGGTGCTACGACCACGATGGTTTACGGCGCGCTCCCGGCTCAGCTGAACAACTATTCTGCGACCGTGCTCCCCATGCTGCTGTCTATGCCGGTGCTGATGGTCGTCGAGAAGTTCATGAAGAAGATCATCCCCGACATGCTCTCCACGGTGTTTGTGCCCGTGTGCACCATGGCTGTGATGACCCCCGTTTCCCTGTGCGCCCTAGCTCCGATTGGTTCCATTCTGGGCGACCTGGTCGGCAACTTTATGTTCGGCCTCGGAAACGCTGGCGGCATCGTCACGATCCTCTCCCTCGTCGCCATTGCTGCGCTTTGGGAGTTCCTGGTTATGACCGGTATGCACCAGGTTCTGATTGCCCTCGGCATTGTGCAGGTGCTCACCTCAGGGTCTGACTCCTGCGTTATGGTCGCGGGTGCTATCGCTCAGTTCGCCACGTGGGGCATGGCCTTCGGTGCCTTCCTGCGCCTTAAGGAGGTCGACGAAAAGGGCGCTATGCTTGGTTTCTCGCTCTCCGGCATTGTCGGTGGCGTGACGGAGCCCGCGCTGTATGGCTGCGGCTTTAAGTATACTCGCTGCCTGGGTGCCATGGTCGCGGGCGGCGCTATCGGCGGCCTGATCGCGGCTCTCACTAATGTGACCACGTATGTTTTGGGCGCAACTAATATCCTTGGTATTACAGGTTATGTTGCAGGCGGAACTGCTAATCTCGTATGGGGCTGCGTTGCATCGGGCACTGCATTTGTTGCCGCCGCTGCCATCGCCTACTTCTTTGGCTTTACCAAGGAGCAGCTCGACGAAGACGCTGCTGCCGCCAAAGCCTAAAGCATCCGTTCGGTAGGACAATTATCTGGGGCACTTGGCTGCGCTTCAAGTGTCCCTTTCCGTAGATGGGGGTCAATATGAAGCAATTGCTCATTCGTGCCGACGATATCGGTTATTCGTATGCCGTTAACCTGGGGATTGCCCGCAGTATCAATGAGGGCCTGGTGCGCTCGGCGGGACTTATGCCCAATATGCCCGAGGCCGAGCGTGGCTGGTCGCTCGTGGCGGATGTCGGCATTGCGGTGGGTCAGCACACCAACGTGTGCCTGGGCAAGCCGTGTGCCGACCCGGCGCTCATTCCGAGCATGCTCAACGAGAACGGCGAGTTCCATAGCAGCCGTACCTTCCGCGATCATTTTAAGCGCGGCGAGGAGTTGATAGACTTCGACGAGGCCTGCATCGAGATCCGCGCGCAGCATGACCGCTTTGTCGAGATCGTGGGCCGCGAGCCCGATTACTTTGAGGCCCATGCCGTCATGAGCAAAAACCTTAACCGAGCGATCTCGGCGGTTGCTCAGGAGCTGGGCCTTAAGGAGCAAAAGGCGAGCTTCGACCCCGCGGCTGTGGTGCATTGCGGAGATACTGATCTGCGCATGGTGATGCGCTCGATGGAGCCGGGCTACGAGCCCAAAGAGGCAATCATGCAGACGGTTCGCGAGATGGTGGACGGCGAGACGGTCGTCTTTGTGTGCCATCCGGGCTATCTCGATCGTTTTATCCTGGAGAACAGCTCGCTCACGACCGACCGCACCAAGGAAGTCGATGCGCTGATCGACCCCGAGCTTCGCACTTGGCTTGAGTCTCAACCTGATCTTCGCCTGATCGACTACCGCGACCTGTAAGGACCCAAGTCACCACAAAGGGGACAGTCGCCTTTGTGGTGGTTCTGGCGCCGTTGCCATTATGGCGGCGGCGTCTTTTTTGTCCGTGCGGCGCGGTAGAGTGTAGGCGGTTGAAATTTGCGTCCATCGAGGAGCTGCCATGAACGAGATCAAGTGCCCGCATTGCGGCGAAGTGTTTAAGGGCGATGCGTCCGGCTATGCAGATATCGTCAAACAGGTGCGCGATGCCGAGTTCTCGCGCGATCTTGATGAGCGTGTGAAGGCGGTCCAGCGCGAGGGCGAGCAGGCGCTGGAGCTTGAGCGTTCGCGTTCGACGGCTGCCTTGCAAAAGGCAGAGTCTCAGCGCGACGCTGAGCTCGTAGAGCAGAAGAACGCTGCGGCTCAACAGCTGGCGCAAGAAGTCGCCAAGCGCGATGCCGAGCTTGCCGAGCTGCGCGCCAAGCTCGAAGGCGCTACTGCAGAGCGCGAGAGTGCAAGCCAGCGCGCGGCGGTTGAGGCCCGCGCCGATGCTCAAAAGGAGAATGCCGAACTGCAGCGCGAGATCGACAACCTGCGTGCGCAGTTGGGGCGCAAAGATGATGAAGCCAAGCTTGCCGAGGCAGCGGCACGCAATGCTGCTCAAAACGACCTGTCCGCACGTGATGCCCAGATTGCCGAGCTGCAAGCCAGGCTCGCCGCGGCGGACAAGGCCCAGGAGATGGCGCTTGCTGCTGCTGCGGCCGAATCGCAGCGTGAGCTCGAGGCCGCTCGCAGCGAGGCCGAACGTACGCTTGCTGACTATCGCGCGAAGGTTCAGGAGAAGTTTTCCGTCGCAAAGGCTCAGTCCGAGCAGGAGGCCGAGGGTCTGCGTGCTCAGCTGCGCGAACAGGAACTGACGGCCAAGATGAACCTATCGGAGGCGGTCGCCGCGGCGGAGCGTGAGCGTGACGAGGCCCGCGCCAAGCTCACGAGTGAGCTGGCGGTGCGCGATTCACGCGAGGAGCAGGCCAAGGCGGCACACGAGCTCGAACTTGCGCAGACCAAGCGCGCGAACGAGGAACTGATTCGCTACAAGGATGAAGAGATTGAGCGCCTTAAGGACATGAAGGTCCGCCTGTCCACCAAGATGGTGGGCGAGTCGCTCGAGCAGCACTGCGAGACCGAGTTTAATCGTCTGCGCATGACGGCGTTTCCCAACGCGTACTTCGAGAAAGATAACGATGCGTCCGAGGGCACCAAGGGCGACTTTATCTTCCGCGAGTGCGACGCGAGCGGCAACGAGATCATTTCGATCATGTTCGAGATGAAAAACGAGAACGACGAGACCGCGACCAAACACAAGAACGAGGATTTCTTTAAGAAACTCGATCACGATCGCCGCCAGAAAGGCTGCGAGTATGCGGTGCTCTGCACCCTGCTGGAGCCCGAGAGTGACCTCTATAACGCGGGTATCGTCGACGTGAGTTACCGCTATGAGAAGATGTACGTGATCCGCCCGCAGTTCTTCATCCCCATGATTACGCTCCTTCGCAACGCCGCTATGGGTTCGCTTCGCTATAAGCAGGAACTGGCGGAGTACAAACAGCAGAATATCGATGTCACGAACTTCGAAGCCAAGATGGAGAAGTTCAAGGATGGCTTCTCGCGCAACTACAACCTGGCGAGCAAGCAATTCGAGTCGGCAATCAAGGAGATCGATGCCGCCATTAAGCAGCTCGAGAAGACCAAGGACGACTTGCGCCGCAGCACCGAGAACCTACGCTTGGCCCACAACAAGGCCGATGAGCTTACCATTCGCAAGCTCACATGGGGCAACAAGACCATGAAGGCAGCGTTTGACGAGGCGCGCGAGGCTGCGCCAGAGACAAACGAGGAGCCAGCCGAGGCGGATTCGTATGAGGTCGAGGATGCCGAGTAAGGCATAGCGGATAGTGAAAAAGCGGGGCTGCTGGCGATGTTGCCAACAGCCCCGCTTCGTTTCGTCCCAATATGCTTGGCTAATCCTCGAGCAAATCCTCGATAAAACCGACGCGGTAGTTCTTGAAGATGACCTCGCCACCGTCTTGCGTGGCGTCCAGATCGACATCGCCCATGATGCCAAAGTCGTGGTCGCCGTCCTCGTCGGCAAAAATCTGGTGCACGTGCCACACGTGGAGCGCCTTCTCGTCGGACTCGTCGATCGAGAACATAGCAGAGGAGCGCGCGTCGCCGTCGGTGAGAATCTCCTCGTGCTGCTCGTGGTAAGCGTCGAGTGCTTTTTGCCAGCGGATCTCGCTCATGCCCCAGTCGTCGTCGAGTTCGCCCAGGTCGCGCACATGCTCGCGGGCGGCAAGAGTCACGCGGCGGAAGAGCGCGTTGCGCACCAACAGCGTGCAGCCGCGACGGTCCGCCACGACCTCGTCGATGCCCTGCGGCGGCGTGGCGTCGAGGGCTGCCGGGTTGCCAGCGTTCTCCCACTCGTCTACCAAGCTCGAGTCGACCGAGCGCACCACAAAGCCCAGCCACGAGATAATGTCGCGCAGGCGCTCGTCGCGCTTCTCGATGGGTACGGTGCGGTCGAGCGAACGGTAAGCCTCTGCCAGGTAGCGCAGCAAAATGCCCTCGGAGCGGGCGATGCCGAGCTTTTGAATGTAGCCCTTAAAATCGCTCGCGCTCTCCAGCATATCGCGCAGAACGCTCTTGGGAGAGAGTTGGTAGTCGTTTGCCCAGGGTACTTCCTGGCAGTACTTGTCAAAGGCGGCGTCGAGCAGGTCCTCAAGCGGCTTTTCGTACGTGACGTCCTGAATACGCTCCAGGCGCTCCTCATACTCGATGCCGTCGGCCTTCATCTCGGCCATAGCGCGATCGCGCGCGGCACGCTCCTGTGCGCGCAGCACCTGTTTGGGGTCCTCGAGCGTGGCCTCGACCATCGAGATCAGATCCATGGTATAGGTCTCGCTCTCGGGATCGAGCAGCTCCAGCGCGGCAAGCAAAAACGGTGAGAGCGGCTGGTCGAGCGCAAAGTCCTCGGGCAGGTCGACCGTCAGCGCGTAGTCGATGTCCGGCGCGGCATCAGCCGGAGCGTCGGGTGCGGGCGGTACCTCGGTGCGCACGACGACGCCGGAGTCGATGAGCGTGGCGAAGATTTCGTCGGCGCGAACCTCGAGCTTAGCCTTTTCTTCGGGAGTCTGCAGGCTCGTCTCGATGAGGTCGTGTACGCGGGCGCGGGCGTCGCCGCCCTGCTCGACCACGCTAATCACCATGGAGTGTGTGATGCGAAGGCGCGGCTTGAGCGTTTCGGGCTGCGTCTCGATCAGGCGCTCAAAGGTCTGCTTGTTCCAGGTGACAAAGCCCTCGGGGGCCTTCTTCTTTTTAATCTTGCGGAGCTTCTTGGGGTCGTCGCCCGCCTTGGCCATGAGCTTGGCGTTCTCGATCTCGTGCTCGGGTGCCTCGGCAATCACCATGCCCTCGGTATCGAAGCCCGAGCGGCCGGCGCGACCGGCAATCTGATGAAACTCGCGGGCGCGCAGACGACGCATCTTGTAGCCGTCGAACTTGGTGAGCGCGGTGAGCACCACGGTATGGATGGGCACGTTGATACCGACGCCGAGCGTATCGGTGCCGCAGATGACGGGCAACAGGCCCTGTTGTGCCAAGCGCTCGACCAGCAGACGATAGCGCGGCAACATGCCAGCATGGTGCACGCCGACGCCGCATCCGAGCAAGCGCTTAAGAATCTTGCCAAAGGCCGTCGAGAAGCTCGTGCCCTTGGCCGCCTCCTTGATGGCCCCACGCTGCTCCTTGCTGGCAATACCAAAGTTGGCGAGGGATTGCGCCGTCGCAAGTGCGGCGTCCTGGCTAAAGTGCACGATGTAGAGCGGGGCCTCGCCGCGGCGCATTGCGAGCTCGACCGTGCCCTCGAGGGAGGTCGTCACGTAGTCGTAGCTCAGCGGCACGGGGCGTGGGGCATCGACGACCAGATCGCACGCGGCGCCGGTGTGCTCCTCGAGTGAGGCGGCGATCGCGGTGACATCGCCGAGCGTGGCGCTCATGAGCATGAATTGTGTGTGAGGCAGGGTGAGCAGCGGTACCTGCCAGGCCCAACCGCGATCGGGGTCGGCAAAGTAGTGGAACTCGTCCATGGCGACGCAGCCCACATCGGCATCTTCGCCCTCGCGCAGTGCGTCGTTAGCAAGGATCTCTGCCGTGCAGCAGATGACGGGCGCTTTAGTATTGATATGCGTGTCGCCGGTGATCATACCGACGTTATCGCGGCCGAGCACCTGTACCAGGTCGAAGAACTTTTCGCTGACCAAGGCTTTGATGGGGGCCGTGTAATAGCAGCGCTTGCCCTGCGCCATGCCCATAAAGAGCATGCCCAGCGCGACGAGCGATTTGCCCGATCCGGTCGGTGTGCCCAAAATGACGTGATCGCCGGCAGCCAGGTCCATGAGGGCCTCTTCTTGGTGATCCCACAGCTCGATGCCGCGGTCGCTCGTCCATTCAAAGAAGCGTTCGAAGGCCTGATCGGCCGTGAGCCACGGTTCGGGCTCACTGCCGTCTTCGGGCTCCCACCAGGTGGGGGAGAGCGCGCCGAGCGAGCCGAACTCGGCCTCGGTTCCCGTGCCGCCCGAGAATGAGCTGGCGGCGCCGGCGCCCGAGACGGTGCTGGCGGCGGTATCTGTCGTGGTCTGTGCCATGTGTGGTTGCTTTCTCTCGCGATTGTCCGCCAACTATTATGGCGTAGCGGCGGCGCGGGGTGCCAGCGCGCGAGAAAATGCAGGAAATGGGCGTTCTGCCCAGCCGTTTGGTGCAGTAGCCAGCTAAGTGAGTAGACTTTTTGCGATATCGCGAGCACATGGCTTTTGCGCAAGGGCTCTACCTGCGGTTTTAGTTTTCGCTATGCGGGTTGTGCTTTGCTATTGCTAAATAGTCTACTCACTTAGGTTTGAGGACCGTTCGCTGGCGCTTATTTGCGCTTGTTTGCCGATGCCGCGACCATCAGAAGCCCCTAGGACTCCTGCGGTAAGCGCTTCTTGCCCTTGCGGGCGCGGTTTCTAAAGTTCTCGACGGCTTCTTCCATGCCCAGAGGCACATAGGTGAGCTCATCGAGGTTATCGGGCAGGTAGCAGGCAAGACTTTGCTCCTGCATGTGACCCGCCGTGAGCACATCGTCACTGGGATGTGCGCCGGGTGTGGCGCAAATGCCATAGACGACGGCACCCATCTCGCGCGTGCGGCGCTCGTATTCGGTCTCGGGGTGCTCGGGATGGTCGCGGCGGACGTCGTCGCTTACCCAAAGCGTGTCGTAGCCTGCCGCAGCAAACTGCCCCAAGGCGTAGTCGCGCAATGGCTTACTGTCGGTTCGCAGTGTGACGGTGGCACCGGCTGAAAAGAGCGGACGGTACAGCATTAGGTGGTCGACATGGACGAGTCGCTTTTTGGCGTACTTGGCCTTGGGCTGCGGCGTGGGAAAGTTGATGGTGATGGCATCGAGCTCGCCTGCGGCAAATAGCTGCGACAGCGATGCGGCACCTCGGGGCAGGACGAGTGCGTTGGACAGCCCCTGCTCGCAGATTTTCTGTGCGGCATAGGCGATGCAGATGGGCTCCTGGTCCATACCGATAAAGAGCGTGTCGGGCTCGTGGGCCGCGCGCTCTACAAGGTACGTTCCCTTGCCACAGCCAAGGTCCAGGTGAAGGTGTTCGAAAGGCTTGCTGCCTGCGGGCGCACAGGCCTTGCGCCAATCTCCGGCATAGGCCTCGGGGTTCGTCTCAATCGCATCGGCATAGCGCTCCAAGCGCTCCTCGAGCACAAAGTTCTTAGGGGTGCGAGCGTGGACGGCTCCCATGAGGCTCCTTGGTCATAAGTATGGAACGCATGGCTGCGCGTTCCGGCGATGGGTTAGAAGGGGGCGATTTGCCCGAACGCTGCGGTGCGGCTCGGCGGCGAGTCGTCGGTGCCTACAGACGCTTGAGAATCACATAGCGGTTGAGCTCGCCGCTGCGACCGTCGGCGTGGAAACGCTCGAGCTCGCGTACGGGAACCTCGCCGCTCTTGTAGAACGTACGGACGCCGCGCACCAAGTCGGTGATCTGCTGATCGTCAAAGTGATGGCAATAGCGGTAGGCGTGGCGGTCGTTTTGCCAGCCAATGAGGTGGTCGCCGGCTTCAAACTGCGCGGAATCGTAACCCTCAAACGGCGGGGTGAGCTCGGCGCGGGCTTCGGCTCGAACGGCCTTGCGCGCCATGCGCTCGTCATTCATAAACTCCCAAAAGCTGATGGCGATGATGCCGCCCGGGTGCGTCTGGCGCACCAGGGCGTCGAGCACGCGTACGCGGTACTCGCATGACGGCACGTGGTGCATAAAGCCAAAGCAGACCGAGATGTCGGCGAGCGGGGCGTCGAAAAGCACGTCGGGTGTCTCGGCGGGGTTGAGCTTCATGAGGGCGTCGAGCACGTCGAGTTCCTGGAAGTGCAGGTTGGGAATGCGCAGGGCGTGGCCGTGGGCGTCTATTGCCAGATCTTGGCACGAGTCGACACCATAGAACTCAAACGGGCAGCTGGCATCTGCCGAGGGGTTTGCGCCGTCGACGCCCTTGGCGGCAAGTGCCCCGCCGGCGGCAAAGTTCTCGAATCGCATATTGCCGCAGGCAAGGTCGAAGACGCGGACGGGATGCTCGATCGTGGCCACATCGAGCTGATCAAGCGCGATGTCCATGGTGCGCACCCAGCCGGGCCACGGGGCCTGGCGCGTATCGGAAAAGGAAGCGGAGTGCTCGCGATAGAACGTATTGTTGAGCTGGATGAGCGATGATGCGAAATCGCGGTTCACGGCGCGGAACTCCCTCCGTTGGCGGTGCGGAATAAACAGTACGACCATACTACCGTTAACGCCGCAACGGGGACAACCGAGCTGCGGGTCATTGCTTTGTTTGGACACATTTCCGCAGCTCATATGCGCCCGCAACCTCCGGTTGTCAAAAATCTCACTAGAATAGGTGGCATGCTTTTGGCGGTGGCGGATAGATTTTTAACTGTGCAAGGCGCCTTAAGAACAAAAACGGTCCGGCGGCACGGCTGGCATCACATAGGAGGAACCATGAATGTAGAAACTGCGCAGCGGCTCGCCGACCTTCGCCGCAGCAAGGGCTTTAGCCAAGAGGGATTGGCGCGAAAGCTGGGACTGTCGCGCCAGGCGGTCAGTAAATGGGAGCGCGCGGAGAGCTCGCCCGATACCGAGAACCTGATCTCGCTCGCCAAGCTCTATGGTGTGAGTCTGGACGAGCTGCTCAATCCGAGCGACGAGATCGAGGACGATATCGAGTTTGAGAATGAGGACCGCGCCCGCCAGCGCGAGGCCGAGGCGGCGGAGCGAGCCCGTACCCACGAGGCGGCGGCACGCGCTACCGAGGCCGCAACGCAGGCGAGTGATGCCGCGGCTAAGGCGGCGCAGGCTGCAAGCTGGAGCGCGCAGGCCGCCAATGCTGCTACGGCGCAGGTGACGAGTGGCGGCGCGGTTGGCTCGACTCCGGTGAAGGGGCCGTTCCAGTCGTTTCCGTATTGGGCCGTGTGCTGGCTGCTGTTCTTTTTGCTGATGTTCCTGTTTGGTGCCGGCCCCTTTGCCGCGCTAATCTTCTTCACGATTCCCATCTATCACTGGGTGGCGCGTGCGCTCGATGGCGATTGGGCGCGCGGGGATATTCAGATTGGTCCGGCGCCGGTGGCGGTTAAGGCTCAGGAGAAGGATGCTTCTGCGGAACCTGATGCTGACGTAGCTACTGCGGCCACCGCTGAGCCATGTGCCAAAGAGGGTGACGAATGATGAAGCTTTCGCATGAATCCAAGCTGCGCCTGGGCGTCGGCATCGGAGCGTTTGTGCTCATCATCGGGCTTGTCTTTGGCATTTCGCGGACTTTGATTCATTTTGATGGTCCGTGGGATCTCGACGATGTTGTATCCGGCTTGTCTGGTATGGACGATGTTGTTGACGACGATGTTTTGAACGATGGCGGTAAATATTCCGCTCAGCCTCAGCAGCTTTCGAGTGCGACCTTTGATGCCGATGAGTTCCGCTACCTCGATTTCGATATCAATGCGGCTTCGGTGGACGTCAAGGTTGTCGATGGCAACAAGGCTCGCGTTATCGAGCGGGGGCGCGTTGCCAAGGGTATGGATGCCTCCAAGGCCGCGACGCAAAACATCGCATTCGTCGAGGACTCGACGCTCAAGGTTTCCCAGTTTGGAAGTGATGACGGTAAGGCAATCGATCGCTCAGTTACGGTTGAGCTGCCGCGCCGTGTTGCCGAACATCTGAAGGGAGTCAACGCGCACGTGGGCTCGGGTGATCTGCAGATTGCCGGTGTCATCTGTGATGGTTTTGACCTTTTCCTGGGTGCGGGAGATGTAGAGTTTACGGGCAGCGTGACTGATGCGCTCAGTGCTGAGGTCGGTTCGGGCGATGCGACGTTCGAGCTCTACCAGGCTCCCGCGAAGTCGATGGACGTAAGCGTGGGCTCGGGCGATGTGGAGATAACGGTTCCGAACTCTACGGGCTTTACGGCGAGTCTCACCGTGGGCAGCGGTGACTTCGAGAGCGATTTCCTTCCGCTTGGCTACGATGGCGAGACCATATTGAATCTTGAATTCGACAACGGTGATAAGTCTGCCACGTATCGTTTTAAGGTCGGTTCGGGTGACATGTCGTTTGATCCGGAGTGACATGTGGTTTTCGGAGATCGGTACATATAGGCATGCTCTTTGATGGAGGCGCCGGGGCCGTGACTGGCTCCGGCGCCTTTGCCTTTACAATGGGGACATGGAACAGATTATCTTGAACATACTCGAGGCTCTGCGTCGCGGCGAGACCGTGGACGACAAGGCGCTCGTCAAACTGATACATGCCGAGGCGCGCCGTGAGGGTGCCGACAAACGCGATTTGGCCAAGCGCCGTCTGCTGCCGTTCTACCAGCGGGTTAAACGTGAGGAGCCGGCTCGGTGGGCTGCGTGGAATGTCGATTCCGATCTGGAACGCCAACTGCTGCAGGTGCTGCGCATGAAGCCGCGCCGCACGGCTTCGGGCGTGGCGACCATTACCGTCATCACCAAGCCCTGGCCATGCTCGGGCGATTGCCTATTTTGTCCCAACGATCTGCGCATGCCCAAAAGCTATCTGCATGCCGAGCCGGCGTGCGCCCGTGCGGAGCAAAATTGCTTTGACCCGTATCTGCAGGTGAGTGCCCGTTTGACGGCGCTTTCGCAAATGGGGCATGCGATCGATAAGATCGAGCTCATTGTGCTCGGCGGTACC
This sequence comes from Collinsella sp. AM40-7AC, assembly GCF_003468125.1. Taxonomy (NCBI): domain Bacteria; kingdom Bacillati; phylum Actinomycetota; class Coriobacteriia; order Coriobacteriales; family Coriobacteriaceae; genus Collinsella; species Collinsella sp. AM40-7AC. The sequence continues at coordinate 21,227 of NZ_QSGK01000004.1, forward strand.
TGGAGCGACTATCCGCAAGGGTATCAAACGTGGTTTATGTCGGAGCTATTCCGTGCGCTCAATGACGATGCCGTCGCCGGCGTGGCGGCAAACCCCATGTTGGCGCGTCCGGGCGTCAGCCGTGCCGAGGCAGGGCGTCTGCTCGATGACGCTCCCGCCGATGCCCTGCCGCCTGTGGTAGCAGAGCGCCGCGAGCGCTATCGGGCCGCCGGCATTGCGACAGACGAGGTCGAGCTTGCTGCCGGCGTTGCCGACGAGCAGGGGCGTGTGGATGCTGCCGTGGGCGGCTATAACCGTGCGGTGTGTCGTCTGTACGGTCCCGGTACGCCGTGGGGCGAGGTCACTGAGTGGCAGACGGCAACGATGGAGGAGCTCGAGCGTCAGCAGCGCATCAACGAGACGGCGAAGCATCGCGTGGTGGGACTCGTTATCGAGACGCGCCCCGATGCTGTAACGCCGCAGGCGCTTACGCTCATCCGCCGCCTGGGCTGCACCAAGATCCAGATGGGTATCCAGAGCCTCGACCAGCACCTGCTCGATATCAACGAGCGTCGCATTTCGGTGGCGCAGATCGAGCGGGCGTTTTCGCTTGCGCGCCTGTTTGGCTTTAAGATCCACGCGCATTTTATGCTTAACTTGCTGGGCGCCACGCCCGAGGGGGACAAGCGCGACTACGAACGCTTTATGACCGAAGGGGCCTTTATGCCCGACGAGGTCAAGGTCTACCCGTGCGCGCTCATCGAGGGCTCGCGTCTGGTGGGCTGCTATGAGCGTGGCGAGTGGCGCCCCTATACCGAGGAAGAGCTGCTTGATGTGTTGGCCGATGACATCGTGGTGACGCCGGCGTTCTGCCGCATCAGTCGCATGATCCGCGACTTTAGCTCCGACGACATCATGGTGGGCAACAAGAAGCCCAACCTGCGTCAGCTCGTCGAAAACCGCTTGGCGGCTCGTGGGGAAGGCACGACGGTGCGTGAGATTCGCTATCGCGAGATCAGTACGGCGGGTGCCGACCTGGATGAGCTGACCCTTGACGAGGGGGTGGCGTACGAGACGCCGGTGACGCACGAGCGCTTTTTGCAGTGGGTGACACCGCAGGGCAAAATCGCGGGCTTTTTGCGCCTGTCCCTGCCCGACCGCGCGTTTGTTGCCGCGCACGCGGACGAGTTGCCGACGATGCCGGAGGAGGCAATGATTCGCGAGGTGCACGTGTATGGCATGGCGGCGCGCGTGGGCGATCAGGGCCAGGCGGCGCAGCATCACGGGTTGGGGCGTTTGCTCGTAGAGCGTGCGTGCGAGATTGCCCGGGATGCCGGCTATGCGCGCATCAACGTGATCAGCGCGATCGGTACGCGCGAGTACTATCGCCATCTTGGTTTTTATGACCATGGCCTTTATCTGCAAAAGGAGCTCTAGATGAACAAGCCGAGTGTTTCTGCCGGCGTCGTTGCCGGCGTTGCTCTGGGAGCCGCGGCGCTTGGTGCGGCCGCTGTCGCTGTTCGTGCTGCCTGTCTGCAGGTTGCGCGAACCTGCAATGGGTTGGCGCGTGTGAAGCGCGTGCACGACGAGGGCGGCGACGAAGTCCGCGTATTGGTGCAAGGCGGCGTCTACCAAAGCGCGAGTTACGTTGGCGAGCGTTGGGCTGAGCCCGCCTTTGCGTACTATCGTGCGTTTGACGACGTGTTTGAGGCCGAGGATGCGATGCGCGACGTTTATGGTCACGGTATCAGCCGTATGCTCATGCTGGGTGGCGGCGGGTTTGCCTATCCCAAGTTTGCACTGATGTCGCACGAGGGTTTGCGCATGGACGTCATCGAGTATGACGGAGAGATTACGCGTCTGGCCCGCCGCTGGTTCTACCTAGACGAGCTGGAGCGCACGGCGGGCGATCGCCTACGGGTGATTACTGCCGAGGCGCGTTCGTACCTGGGCGTGACGAGCGTGGGGCATCGTCGCTACGACGTGATCGTGAGCGATTGCTTTGGCGGTGCCGAGCCCGTGCGCGAGCTGGCGACCGTTGAGGCGCTGCGTTTGGTGCGGGGTAGCTTGAACCCCGGGGGTATCTACGTTGCCAATATCGTGAGCGCAAACGAGGGAGGCGATGTGACGTTCCTGCGTGATTGCGCTGCCACGGCACTCGAGGTATTCGCCCACGCCTGGGTGGTCCCATGTGGCGATGCGGAGTTCGGCGGCGAGGAAAACTACCTGCTCATCGCCAGCGACGGCAACTACGCCTTTGCCGAAGCCGTGCCCTTCGACACCGACTTCCTCGGCACCGTCCTTCACGACAAATAAGTCTCCCCGTCCCAAAAAGACTGGTCTTAGGCGTGGTCGCGCCAGCCGAGAACGCGCTGCTTCATGTCTTCGATGTCGAGCACGCCTTCGGCAAAGCCCTTGCGCACGAGCTCTTCGGGAACGAACTCATCGTAACGATCAAAGTAAGGCACCTCGCCGGGATAGACGAGCTCGATGGGATCGAAGTCCTTCTCGGCCTCGGCGGCGAGCACTTCAAAGAACGTCTCCTCGTCGGCCTTCATCTTAAACTGCATAAAGTACGGGCGTGACGGGTCGAGTCCGCGAAGGCCTAACTCAGCAGCGCATTTGATTTTAAGCATGCGCTCAAGTGCTAGGAAGGCGTAGCTGCCCAACCAGGGGAAGAGCACCCAGGTGTCGCCACCCAGGTTGATGAGCGGCTTAGTTCCCGCACCCGAAATCTCGGCGGTATGACGAGCCTGTGCAAGACGTGCCCGTGCGTTGCCCATGAGATACGGATATGCCGCATGCTCGTTGAGCGCCTTGCGCATGCGCTCGAGTACGTGTGTATTGATGTCACCGGGGCAGTCGCCAAAGTAGGCCGGCACACGGCCCTTGACCTGCGTGGCAAAGACGGTATGACGCTTCCAGTCCACTTCCTCGACAATCCAGCAATGGCCTGCAATGGCGATGCGCTCACCGGGCGGTGGGGGATTGACGATCGTGCCCAACTCGGCCGACTCGCTGCGAACAGTGAACTCCTCGTTTTCCTGGAACACGGCATAGAACTTAAAGTTGTTGATGATGCGCTCGCCCGCGAGACCCACGATGAGCCCGCCGCCCTCGGTGACCTGGATATGGTCGATCTTAATGAGGTGACGCAGCAGCACGCGATAGTCATCGGCCGAGATGCGATGGAAATAGCTCAGTGTGAGCACGCGCTGGGCAAGTTCGGCCGGCGTGAGCTCTCCGGTGCTGGCGAGGGTCGACATGGTCTGGTGATAGAGCAGACTGTAGGGGAGTCGATCGAGCTCGGGCGGTTCGACCCACTTTTCCTCGCGATAGAGTTGTACAAGCGCGATGCCCTGCAGGAGCTTCCAAGGAATGGTCTCGGGCATCATCGTGCGCGGCTCGGGTTCTTCCTCGCGCATGACAAACCACATCTCGGGCGGAAGGTCGCGACGGCCTGTGCGGCCCATACGCTGCAAAAAGGAGCTGACGGTAAACGGCGCGTCAATCTGGAAGGCGCGCTCCAGGCGGCCGATATCGATACCGAGCTCCAGCGTAGAGGTGGTGACGGTTGTCTGCGCCTGCTCCTCGTCGCGCATGAGCTCCTCGGCCGTCTCGCGCAGCGATGCCGAAAGGTTGCCGTGGTGGATGAGAAAGCGGTCGGGCTCGTGTCGACTTTCGCAGTAGCTGCGCAGCATGGAGCACACGGCCTCTGCCTCCTCGCGCGAGTTGGCAAAGACCAGGCACTTGCGGCCGCGCGTATGCTCAAAGATGTAGCCCATACCGGGGTCGGCGTTGTCGGGTGCCGTGTCGGTGGGGTTGAGAAGCGCCTGCTCGGCCGCTCGTGGGATGTCGACTTCGCCCTCGGGGGCCGAGGAAGTGCGACGGTCTTTGGGAGCGGCCTTGCCCCGCGCCTGCTCGCGACGTTGACGGCGCTCCTCTTGTGTGAGTTGTCCGCTGTGACGCATGTCTTGGGCGCCGGCGGGCAGTGCCGCGGATGCCGCCGCCTCGATGCGCTCGCACGCAAGCACTTCGGCCTCTTGAGGACCCGTGCTCTCGAATCCCCGCTGCTGTGCCTGGGGACCCGAGTTGTAGAAGTGCTCCATGGAGATGCGCCACACGCGACGCGGTTCCTCAAAACGGGGGATAACGCAGTCGCGTCCCGTTCCCTGCGAGAGAAAGGCACCCGTGCGCTCGGGGTCGCCGATGGTGGCCGAAAGGCCAATGCGGCGAGGCTGCACGCCGGCCATGCGCGAGAGTCGCTCGATAAGGCAGAGCGTTTGCCCGCCACGGTCGCCGCGCATGAGCGAATGGACCTCGTCGATAACCACGTAGCGCAGGTCGCAGAACATGCGCGGGATCGCCATGTGCTTATGGATCAAGAGCGCCTCGAGCGACTCGGGTGTAATCTGCAAGATGCCGCTCGGCTTTTTGATGAGTTTGGCCTTGTGCGATTGCGAGACGTCGCCATGCCAGTGCCAGACGGGGATGTCGGCTTCTTCGCACAGGTCATTGAGGCGGACGAATTGGTCGTTGATGAGCGCCTTGAGGGGGCCAATGTAGAGGGCGCCCACGCTTGCGGGCGGGTTCTCCCAAAACTCGGTCAGGATGGGAAAGAAGGCTGCTTCGGTTTTGCCGGAAGCTGTGGATGCCGTCAGGAGTACATTGTCTTGTGTGTTAAAGATGGCATCTGCCGCCGCAACCTGAATGGAGCGCAGGCTCTCCCAATCGTGGGAGTAGATGAAGTCTTGGATAAACGGGGCGTAGCGGTCAAAGGCGTTCATGAGGCCTCCTTTCAAAAGCGAATCTCTCAACGCGGCGAGCAGTGGCTTGCTGCATTACTGCTTCAACGTTCGCCCAGATAAAACCTGCCAAAATAAACCTGTCCCTTTTTGGCAGGTTAGATGGTGAATTCGGCGAAGTTGCGGTTGCCGTCTGCGGTGCCGGTGTCGCCTGTTGCAGCTGGCGGCGCCAGCGTGACGCCGCCGACGCTTTGCAGCAACTCAGCCACGTTTGCATCGGGATTCTGGCACAGGATATCGAGCAGCTCGATAAAGTCACGGATGACCTCACGCGGCGTCAGATGCGTGTCTGCTCCCACACGACCGAACTCGATCTTGAGGAAGTCTACCAAGTCGTTCTCGGTAAGCGTGGGCGTCCAGCCAAAGTAGCCAGCATGGATCTGCATGAGTTTTTCGATCAGCACCAGCAACTCCTCGTAGGTGAGTGGCTGCAGGCGGATGATGGGCGCGAGCATGTCCTTAAGATCCTCGCGTGCAAAGCGGCCTTGAGCGAGTCGGCTGCGCAGGGCCTCGTAGGAGAACACGCCACGGCGGCGGTCTTCGATGGAGGTTGGCGTGCCGCCCATGATCATGCCCAGGTACTGCGCCTTGCCCTGGAGCGTGTCGTTGTACATGGTCAGGATCTTCTCGTAGTTGTATTGGCGTGTGATGGCGTTGGGAATCTTATACAGATTCACGAGCTCGTCGATGAGCACCAGCATGCCCTTGTAGCCGCTGCAGACCAAAAAGCGCGCAATGAGTTTGACGTAGTCGTACCAGTCATCGTCGCTGATGATGGTTGAGGACCCCAGTTCGGCGCGAGCCTCGCTCTTGGTGCGGTATTCGCCGCGGATCCATTTGGTCACGCGGCTCATAGCTTCTTCGTCGCCCTCGGATACGGCCGCGCGGTAGCGGCGGAGCATGCGGGTGAAGTCAAAGCCGTGGACCATTTCCTCGAGCGGCGCCAGTTGGGCATTGACGGCAGGCTCGTCGGCATCGGCACACGAGGCGACCCAGCGATCCAGGATAAGGTTGAGCGCACCGCCCTCGGGGCGCGTCTTGGTCGATATATTGCGGATGAGCTCGCGGTAGGTGGCAAGGCCCTGTCCCTGACCGCCCTGCAGGCGGCGCTCGGGCGACAGGTCGGCATCAGCGACGACGAATCCCTCGCCCATGGCGTGCGTGCGGATGGTCTGGAGCAAAAAGCTCTTGCCGGCGCCGTAACGACCGACCAGAAAGCGGAAGCTCGCGCCACCGTCGGCGATGAGACTCAGGTCGGTGAGCAGGGCGCGGATCTCGACCTCGCGCCCTACGGTGATGTAAGGAAGGCCGATGCGCGGGACCACGCCGCCCTTGAGCGAGTTGAGAATGACGGCAGCGACGCGCTTGGGCACGCGGGGTGCTGCGGATGCGGTATCACTCATGGTTTAGGTATCCTCTCACGTCTGCTTCGTAGTCCTCGATAATCTGCGGCCCTGCCGCGCCGAATTCGATAACGGTGTCTCCCATCAGGTCAAAGAGCGCCTCGTTGATGGTATCGACAAGCATGTCCTCACTCTTGCCCGACTGCGCCACCGCCGATGCCGTCTGCACTGCGTTTTGCTCGAGTAGTGCTCGAAGATAGGCGTCTGCGGCGGGATCGAGTGCGGACGCGGTGTCAGCGGACGTGGGTGCTGGTGCGAGGAGCGGGGCCACGACGCCAAACTGCTCGGTGGAGATGGTCGGCTCGCTAGCCTCGTCCTGCTGCATGGTCGTCGCGACTGGTTCGGCGATCGTGCCGGCCACGGGCTTGGCTTCCCGTCGTTCGGCAACTGTCACCTCGGCATCCGCAAGCGTGCCGTCCTCGCGTTCCTCATCGATCAAAAGCGCTTCGCGCGTTTGCGCAGCGGCGTTCCGAATGTGCCCCAGCTGACTCAGATCGATATCGATCTTGACGGGCTGGTGTGCGGCGTCCCACGAAAGCCATGCCACAATCTCGTCATCGATAATCTTGGCCAGATATTTGGGGACCTTTTCTTCCTTAAGGGGATGGGCGGGGTCCAGCGCCAGGCGTAGGCGTTGGTCGCAGGCGCGCATCATTTCACCGAGCTTGCTGCTCTTTTGCCTGCTGCCGTGGATACGCATGCATTCCCAAAAGCCGTTTTGGCAACGGTAGATATGGATAGGATTCAGGCGGTATTCGCAGTCCTCGTGGCGCTCGGGCGCAAAGAATACGGCCGAGGCAAACATGGTGTAGGGCATGGCCGTCTCCTCCCCAAATAAACTCGCCACGATGCCGGTCTTTCGGTGCGTGTCATAGTAGCGCGCCATACGGACATACACGGCGCATGCCACGTGGCGCAGATCGCAGTGGTGGCTGCGGTCGAGCCGCGAGTTACTTAGGTTGTACGTGGAGAGGGCGTTGATGGCGGCCATGAGTCGTTCCTCGCGCACCTCATCGGGCGGAAGGGGGAGCGTGGGCTCGGAGATTTTGCGACGCTTAGGGGTCTGGCCGGACGGTGCCGGTGCTGGTACAAGGTCTCGTGCCGCGCGCCGCAGCTCGATAAGGGCGTTATCGAACATGACGGTTTTAGAGTCGCGAAGCAGCTTGGGGTCGAGCCCGTGGAACACGGCGTAATCCTGCAGCCACACGCGCGCAAACCGGTCGATGCCGGGCTCGAAGGCGCGATAGACATCCCAAAAGGCCTTGATCTTGTTAAAACCATCGAGCGGATTATCTACGCCAATGCCGCAAATCAGCTCATAGAGATACAGAAAGGCAAAGGACGTAGACGTTTCCTCGACGGTTCCGCGGCGCACTTGGGTACGCCAGGTAAAGTAGCCGCGCAACTGTCGATCGCTCATGGCATTGTAGGTGGGAAAGTACGACTTAAAGGTGCCGTTGTAGGGGCAGTCGTCCTCAAAGTCGGCCATCAGCAGGCCTTGGCGGTAGAAAAGCTCGGCTTCCGAAAGCCAACGACCCGCGCCGCCCTTGGGGTCATCCTGCCAGCGCGATATCTCGCGCATTTTGCGGTACTGGTCGGGGAGGAAATTCTGCATCTGTCGGCCGGTTTTGAGAATCGGCTCGTCTGCGTAGATTTCGTTAGAGAAGCGGGCGGACTGATGGGTCCGGGCCTCGGCCATAATGCGCTCGATGAGCATCTTGATGTCCTGGTCGGCCACCGCTTCTCCTCTCCTAACGCAGCTTCGGTGACCTCATATCATAGCACAGCATCAAACAGGTGTTCGAGATACTGCTGCGTAGATAGATTTAGAACAGGAGGGCGTAGATGACGGCGATGACGACGGAGGGGAGCATATTGGCCGTGCGGAAGGTCTGAGGACGGATGAGGTTGACGCCGACGCAGAAGATGAGCATGGAGCCTACGAGCGAAAGGCTGTCGAGGGCTGCCGTGGTCATGATGGGGGAGAGTGCGCCGGCAAACAGTGTGATCGTCCCCTGGAACACGGCGACGGGCAGGGCGGAGAAGATGCAGCCGCGGCCAAGCGAGGCCGTCATGGTGCAGACGATGATGCAGTCTAGCGCACCCTTGAGGGCGAGTGTGGACCAGTCGCCGAGCAGACCGTCTTGGATTGATCCCACGATAGCCATGGCACCGATGCAGACGGTCAGCGATGTCGAGACAAAAGCGTTGGTGAACTCGTTATCGCCCTCACTGCCAGTCTTGCGCTTGAGCCATTCGCCAAGGTTCTCGATGGCGGCTTCCAAGTTGACGGCCTCGCCGATGAGCGAACCGAGCGCAAATGAGACGATGAGCATGGTGGTACCGGTGGTCGACAGCGCCTTTCCATCGATGACGAGCATCTTTTGCATGGTGCCGCCCAGGCCGATAAACAGGACGCACAGCCCCGATGCTTTCATGAGCGTGTCTTGGATGCGCGGTGTAATGAAGCGGCCGCCCGCTAATCCCAAAAGACCGCCCGCAACTAAAAGCACAACGTTGATGATTGTTCCCAAGCCCGGCATGAGCCCTCCTGTATTGATGCCAACGTGGCAATCGTAGCAGAACGAAATGCGAGGCACATCGCGACTCATCTAATACGTTATATAAGTGGTATTAGGAATGATGCGCAGCATTTAAGTCTCAGGTGGTTGTCGGGACATAGGGATAGTAGTCAAAGCGCAGTGTCATAAGCCGCTGTGGGGATTCAATAGCCGCAGCGATGATATTGGCATCACGGGCACGATCAAACCCTTCGAGTTCGATCTGATACGAGACGTCTTGCATAATGTCCAGACGTCGCCAGGCTAGGAGTGTGTCGCCATCGAATTCCAGGGTCTTGCCTCCGTCTGGAGCAACGGCGTATAGACGCAGTTTAGCGGTGGTTGCAGGGTCGACAACCGTGACCTTTTTAATTTCGTTTCGAGTATTCTTGGCGCCCAACAGGGTGAGCAGTGTTGGGGCCACGACCTCGCCCGATGGCAAAAAGACGACTTCGATGGATTCGGGAAATGCGATGATGGCCGACTTGCGGACGGGCTGATTGGCGGCGGCAACTTCGATGTTCGCAGCGTCGATGACCTCCGTGTGGTCGAGCGCGGCAAGCACGCAGCAGTTGCCTTCATCGATCTCTTGAGGATCAGCAAACCTCAGACTGTCCGCGAGCTCGGGATCGCTTGGATCGGTAGCGGGCTCATTCGGTGCTTCGAAAGAAGCTGGGACGCTGTTTGTCGGCGACGGCGTGTCGCCCGCACCTGCTTCTTTGTCCGCGCTCTCTTCTTGTGTGGTTGCGTTGATGGGTTCGTCGTTTGAGGGGAGCGTCTTGGCGTCAAGCGCGGAGGGGAGAATTCCGATGGCTCCGGATCCGTTCCACTCCATTTCGAGAAGCGCCGGGTCGGCAAGAATGCGTTGCCTGCTTTGCGCGTGGGCATCGATTTCAATAGGGCCTGCCTCTATCCCTCGTGTAAGGCTGAGTGATCCGTCTGACTTCTCGAAATGAGCGTCTGTGTCTTTGGTGCTGACGGCGTAGAACAGCAGGGACGCTTCTCCCGCCGCGACGGCATCGGTGCCGGCTTTGGTCAGCTGCAACGATGCCGTGAATGAGAGGGTGGGCTGCGTGTCGTCTGCATTCGCGGCGGCGCAGCCCAGACATATACCGCCTCCTTTCTCGAAAAACGCACCGTCGAAGACGACCTTCGCTCCGTTCGCCGAGTCATCGACCGAAGCGATGTCGATGCGCAGCTCTAAATTGCATGGATCGCCATCTGCATCGAGCACAACCGAGCGCCACGTGCAGACGGCGCACCCCGCCTGGGAGCCGTTTGCCTTGTTCGAACGATTGATATCCACGACTATCGAGCCGTCCGTATTACGACGAAGGCATCCCGAGGTTGAGATTGCGGCCTGTGCGATCGAAAAACGCTTGCACGCAATGGCGCTCGACGGATTTGGTGCGGAGATTAGGGCTGCTGATAAGGAGTCTGCCATGACGGGAGTCGCCCAAGCGGCGACAGGCGTTCCGGTTGCGAGCGCGCCGCAGAGTGCGACGACGGGCAAAAGGTTCTTCGATGCCATGGGGTCTCCTTAGCTAATTTAGTGCGGCCTGTCCATGTTTTGTTTCTGGCTGCGTTTGATGTGCAGACCGAGGCCGGCGGTTCCTGCGCCTGCTGCTGTGGCGCCTGCTGCCAAGAGCCATCGTCTGTCGCCTGTCTGCGCCAACGGTTCCTCGCGGTCGCCGCGGTCGAGCTCCGAGAGGTCGACCGTCACTTGCGTGGCGGCCTGCGCCTGTTCTTGCTGGGCAAAGGCCATGGCTGGCCCAAACGCTAGGATGCTGACGGCGGCGGCCAGGGCGACGGCCTTATACCGTGTGCGCACCGGGCTCGACCGTCCAGGTGATCGTCGCAACCTGATCGCCTTCGCCGGTTACGCGGAAGATGTCGCGCGTGACGCGGGCGACGTTTCCGCTTGTCTTGAGCTTGATTTTGTCCGTGCCGCCGGCAATGCCCTGGTAGCCCATGTCGAAGGCTGCATTCTTGGAAAGATCGAGGCCCGTCCCCTGCATTGCGGCGCTGGCGTTCTGGAGCGCGCCGTCGGGGCCGACCTTAAAGTCGATGGAGTTCTGCGCGGTTCCGGCCTTGGCGTCGGCGGCAATGGTCCAGGTGTTCATGGCGTCGATCTTCACGTTGGTGACATGGATGCCGTAGGCCGAATGATTGTCGATGGTGGTCGCGTCTTCTGAGGGGCCCTGAAGCGTGCCGTCGGCCTTGGCGACGAAGGGAATAACCGTCGGAACTTTGAACTCAACGTTGTCGATCTCGGTCCTGACCATTACCTTCGTGGTTCCAACGCGCCCGGCTGCCATAGCTGGCGTCGGGGCGGCGCCCATTGCGAGCGCGAGCGCGAGCCCTGTGCCCACGACGAGCGCTCTGACTCCGTTCATGTTCCTGGTGATGTCCATGGTCGTTCCTTTCTATTCGCCGCGGGCCGTCCCCGCGATGATTGGACGAATGCTGGTGAATTGCATGCGGTGCCGCGTCGGCCGGAAGGCTAGTTCTCGGCTTGCTCAACCCGTACCTTGACACGTGTCGGATTGCCGTGGCTGTCGAGGGTCTTGGCATCGAGTGCTTGGATCTCGATGTACGCCTCGCCTTCTTTGATGTCGCCGGCGGGGCACGTCTCGATTGTCTTGCCGGTCTCGACCACACCGGATTCGTACATGGTCTCGTCGTTTTGGATGACGCGGAATCGCTGGGGAAATTTATTGTCTTGGACGTTTTGCACGTTGACGCGCAGCTTGCCGTCCTCCTGCAGCTGAGCGACCGGCGCGACCGAAATCGTCATCATGTTGTCGCGGACGATGGCGTCGAGCTCATCTTGGATTTCCTGACGCGTTTTGCCCTCGGCCGTCGTGACCGAAGCGCCCGCCTCGGGTACGGGCTGCGACTGCCAAGCGTATAGTCCTACGGCGACAAGGGCACAGACGATGGCCAGACAGGCAGCGATGAGCTTCTTGCGACGCCCCAGGCCTGCAAAGTGGGGTGGCCTCTTCGCGCTCATGCGGCATCCTTGGCGGTATAGATGCGCGCAAAGGTTGACGGGTCCGCTCCAAAGAGCATGTGAAGCATCAGACGGCGCGAGTAGACGAGCTCGTCGAAGTCGGGAGGGAGCTCGATGTCGTGGATATGCGCGATGTGGTGGGCGAGCGCCGAGAACGACTCGGGGTCGCAGATCACATCGGTGGTAACGTGGTAGACCGTCGTATCGGGGAATGCCTCTTCGTCGAAAGGCAGGAGATGGGGATCGTCGTCGACTTCGATGGCGATGCCGTACTGGGGCCAGTAATATGCCATGGGAACCTCCCTGCTTCTGGGCCAAAACTTCTATCGGTTTTGGCTGTCGATGCCGACCGTATCAGCCGCTACTTGACCAATTTCTGACCAAATGCTTGACGGATTGGTGTCTCCGCAGGTAAAAGGCGGCAAAAAATACTCCAACTTTTTTCGAGTGACAATCGCGCGGTCGGCGACGGCGGGCCATATGTGTCAAAAGCATCGTCTGCCGAGGAAATCAAGCCGCTCGCCGAATTGCACGAACGTAAAAATCGCCAATTATGGAGACGGTCTCGAACACGTCGACGAAACGATGCGGTAACATCTCCCTGCAAACACTGTAGTTAGCTAAAGGGGGAGTTCGCGTGTCTGCAACCATCAAACCCTTCACCGACGAGTTCGAAGAGTATGGTCGCGATGAGTCTCGCGCATCGGGCGAGGCCTCGAGCATCTCGTTTCCGACAACGGAAGACGAGGTCCGTGCCATTTTGGAAAAGCTCCATGCCGAGCGTGTCCCGGTAACGGTTCAGGGCGCCCGAACCGGCCTTGCCGCCGGTGCCGTGCCCCACGGCGGGCATATCCTCAATACTTCCCGTATGAATCGCTACTTGGGCCTTCGCCGCGATGAACAAGGCCAATTTCTGCTGCGCGTGGAGCCGGGCGTTGTGCTCTCGGAGCTGCGCAAGCAGCTGAGCAAGAAGGTGCTGCCGACTGCTGGTTGGGACCAGGCATCGTTTGAGGCCTACGAGGAGTTCCAAGAGGCCCCCGAGCAGTTCTTTCCCACCGATCCCACCGAGGCGTCTGCCTGTCTGGGCGGCATGGCGGCATGCAACGCCTCCGGCGCCCGCAGCTACGCTTACGGCCCCATGCGCCCGCATATCACGGGACTCCACGTCGCGCTGGCTGATGGCGATTTGCTTGAGCTTCAGCGCGGCGAGGCTTTTGCCCAGGGCCGCCACCTGTCGCTCGTGACGGCAGCGGGCCGTGCACTCGAGCTCGATCTTCCTGACTACACCATGCCCAAGACAAAAAATGCCTCAGGCTATTTCGTTGCGGACGAAATGGACGCCATCGACCTCTTTATCGGTGCTTGCGGCACGCTCGGCGTTATCACCGAGCTCGAGATTGCCCTGCAGACGGCGCCTGCGGTCGTTTGGGGTGTGAGCTGCTTTTTCGATAGCGAAGACAAGGCCGTGTCCTTTACTGATTCCGTGCGCCCCGTCCTGTCCCACGCGGCTGCCATCGAATATTTCGATGCGGGCGCCCTGGATATTCTACGTCGCCAGCGCGAGCAGTCGACGGCGTTTGCCTCGCTGCCGGCGCTCGACAAAGAGGCGAAGGTCTGTGTCTACGTGGAGCTCGACTGCGATGACGAGGCCCAGGCGACCGAGGAACTGTACCACCTGGGATGGGTGCTCGAGTTTGCGGGCGGCAGCGACGATGCGACATGGGTCGCGCGCACCGAGGTCGATCGCGAGTGCCAGCGGTTCTTCCGCCATGCGGTCCCCGAGAGCGTCAATATGCTTATCGACGAGCGCCGCCGCACGGATCCCACCATCACCAAACTGGGTTCGGACATGTCGGTGCCCAATGCACGCCTTGCCGATGTCGTGGCCCTCTATCGCCGCACACTGGTCGAAAGCGGGCTTGAATCTGCTGCCTGGGGGCACATCGGTAACAACCATCTGCATGTGAACATCCTGCCGCGCGATGCGCAGGACTACCGTCGCGGTGGCGAGCTGTTTGCCCAGTGGGCTGCGGAGGTAACGGCTATGGGCGGTGCCGTTTCTGCCGAGCACGGCGTCGGCAAGATCAAAGCGGGCTTCTTAGAGACAATGTACGGTCACGAGGCCATGGTCGAGTCGGCGCGGCTCAAGCTCCAGCTCGATCCCGACGGGCAGCTGGGTCGCGGCAACCTGTTCTCGGAGAAGCTCTTGGATGAGCTCGTCCAGAAAGGGGGCGCGTGAAGATGAGCGATTTCCATATGGTGGTGTGCGTCAAGGCCGTGCCGGGCAGCACCGAGGTCAAGATGGACCCCAAGACCAATACCATCGTGCGCGATGGCAAGCAGGCGGTCATTAATCCCTTTGATGCGAGCGCTTTGGAATGCGCGCTGGCGCTGAAGGACGACTTTATCGGCTTTGGCATGGATGTGCGCGTGACGGTGGTGTCGATGGGCATCCCCGCGACCGAGTCGCTGCTGCGCGACTGCATCGCTCGAGGCGCCGACGACGCGCTGCTGCTAACCGATCGCGCCTTTGCAGGTGCCGATACCCTGGCAACCACCTATGCCCTCAAGTGCGGCATCGAGGCGCTCGACGAGGACTTCGACCTGCTCATCTGCGGCAAGATGGCGGTGGATGGCGATACGGCTCAGATTGGTCCCGAGCTTGCCGGTGCCTTTGAGATTCCCTGCGTGACCGACGTGAGCTGCGTGCAAAGCGCGGGCTTTACGACGTGCGGCTCGCTGGCGCTTGTTCACGGCTGCGATGCCGGCGAGGAGACGGTGTACCTGGAGATGCCGTGCGCGATGACGACTGCCAAGGAGATTGGCCAGCTGCGCATGCCGAGTATTGCCGGTATTCGTGCGGCCGAGGAGGCGGACGTGCGCGTGGTCAACGCTGCCGACGTAGACGCCGACCCCGCGCGCTGCGGTCTTGCCGGGTCGCCGACGCAGGTCGTGCGCTCGTTTGTGCCCGACCGTGACCAAACGTGCGAGGCCGTTGACGGAACGGCGTCCGAGCAGGCGGCAAAACTTGCCAAGATTATCGAGGGGATGGCGTAGATGAGCGGACTGATTATCGATAGCGAAGCCTGTATCGGCTGCGGTCGCTGCGTTCGCGCCTGCGCCTCGGGCGGTATCGTAGTGGAAGGCGAGCGGCCCAACCGTTGCGCACGCGTAACCGACGGCTGCATCCTATGCGGCGGGTGCGTCGACGCCTGCCCCGTCAACGCTATCTCGATCGAGCGTGACGAGGCCGCTGGTGCGGTGGACCTTGATGCATATCGAGACATTTGGGTGTTCGCGCAGACCGACGAGCACGATACGGTGACTCCCGTTGCCTATGAGCTTATGGGCAAAGGCCGCGAGCTTGCCGATGCTCGCGGCTGCCGTCTGGTGGCACTGGTCGGTATGGCCCCCGAGGGTTCTCTCGGTGACCTGGAGCATCTGGTTTGCGCAGGCGCCGACGAAGTCCTGGCCTGTCGCGACAAGCGTTTGCGTCAGAACGATGCGGAGGTCTACGCCCGCTTGATCTGCGATTTGGTAGCCGAACGCAAACCCGAGGCCATCCTATACGGTGCGACCGCTTTTGGCCGCGAACTGGCACCCGGCGTTGCCGTGCGCTTGCAGACGGGCCTTACGGCTGACTGCACCGTACTTTCGATGGATACGGAGACGGGACTGCTGCAACAGACGCGTCCGGCGTTTGGCGGCAACCTGATGGCCACCATCGTCTGCCCCAATCATCGTCCCCAGATGGCAACGGTTCGTCCCGGCATCTTTAAGGCACCCGACTTTGACTACGGCCGCTCCGGCACGATCACCCAGATATCGCTTGCGGATGATGCTAAGGCCCGTGTCGAGATCTCGATTCCCGCCGAGGAGTGGGGGCAGCAGGCCTCGATCGCCGATGCCGAGCGCCTGGTCGTGGTGGGTCGCGGCATTGGTTCCAAGAAAAACCTGCCGCTGATGCGAAGGCTCGCCGAGGCTCTGGGAGCCGAGCTTGGCTGCACGCGACCTGTCGTGGAGGCCGGCTGGTTGGAGTATCGCCATCAGATTGGCCAGACCGGCGTATCGGTTTCGCCCAAGCTTCTCGTGAGTATCGGTGTTTCGGGCGCCATCCAGCATCTTGCCGGCATCGGTGGGGCGGAGTGCATTATCGCCATCAACGAGGACCCGGATGCCCCCATTTTTGGTGCTGCCCAGTACAAGGTTGTTGGGGACGCCGTCGAGGTCGTCGAGGAGCTGCTGGCCCAGCTTGAGCGCTAGGCGCGCGCCAGCCAGTCGCGCATCTCGTCCTTTAGGCGCTCCCAGGTCGCCTGCGTGGCGGGATCGGTAAAGGGGCGCACAATGCCAAAGGGTGCGTCGAGCAGTCGGTAGATATCGCCCTGCTCGCGCGCCAGCGCACGGCTTGCCGGATAGACGAGCTCAAACATAAAGCAGATGAGTCCCACCAGGTAGTCTGCGGGCTCGTTGCGTTCATCGCGTGCGACGCAGCGGTGCTCGTCAAAGGCGGCGAGTGTCGGCGACGAGAAACGGCTGCCGAGAAACGTCTTCTCGTCCACCTTGAGGATGGTGTCGACGGTGCTGTTGGCGATGGTGCGCATAATGTCGATCTTGTCACCATCGCGCACGATATCGCAGAAGCTTCGCGTGCGCACGTCGAGCTGCGCGGGTAGACGGAAATCGCTGTGATAGGCAATGCTCGCTCGGATGAGCTCATCTTCTGCCGGGTCATCGATAAAGTCGCGGATGCTCGTTACGGCGGGTGCATCGGCGGGATTCTCGCCAAAGAGGACCTCGATGCCCAGCGCCGCATGGCTCATGCTCTCGGCGTCCTTAAAGGTGTCCCAGCGTCGCAGCTGCTCAAAGCGGCCCATATCGTGTAGCAGGCCGCAAAGCCATGCCAGGTCAATATCTTCTGACGACCAGCCCTGCTCGCGCGCTACGGCATCGCATGCCTCGGCCACGTGGTACGTATGCTCGATTTTGAGCGCGATGCGTGGGTTGGTGGCGTCGTAGGCATCGGTGTAGCTTTTGAAGGCCGCGCGCGCCCGGTCTCGATCGATAGCTGTCATAATGACTTCCTAAAAAGTTGTGTCTTTCGATCCGGTGGCAATTGTAGGTGAACTCGGTTGCTGTCGGATGATGATTCTGCCGTGTCGCTACATGCGGCTCGGAGACCTTGTAAGGATGAGAAGCGTATGGTGCTCAAAATCGTTAGAACCGTCTGGCCAGTGATGCTTACCTATGTTGCAATAGGCGCGCCGTGCGGAATGATCATGGGGCAGACGGGAATGGAGCCCTGGATGGTCTTTGCCCTGAGCAGCACGTTTGTGACGGGCAGCGGTCAGTTTATGATCTGCAATCTTTGGCTGGCGGGCGTACCGACACCTTCGATTATCGCGAGCGTTGCCGCCATCTCCTCGCGTTTTGCGCTTTACTCGGCATCGATCGCGCCGCATCTGACGGGTGCCTCGAAGCGTCAGACGCTGGCTGTTGCCGCGACACTTACCGAGGAGGCATATGGCATCTCGCTTGCCAAGTTGGTTGAAGGGGAGGATTGGGGCCCGCGCGAGTCCTTTGTGCTCAACGTGATCCTCATCGCAACATGGGGCGTTTCGTGTACGATGGGCGCCATCGTCGGCGCCGTTGTCGATGTTCCCACCGCCATTGCAGCCTTTGTCTGCACCTCGCTCTTTATCTGCCTGCTCTTTTCGCAGCGGCTGTCGCGCGGCAACGTTGTCGCGGCGGTTTCGGGCGCGGTGTTCGTCGCCGTATGCAAGTTCTTGGGCCTCGCGAATATTGCCGTGCCGGCAAGCGTCGTGGCCGGTATTGCCATTGCGCTGGCGTGCGATGCTGTATTTGACGGAAGAGGTGCCCGCGATGCCCGTTAACGAGTTCTTGGTTCTGTGGCTGTCGTCGTGGGCTGCTATCGCGTTCTTTCGCACCGCGCCGGCGTTCGCCTTGCGCGGGCGGACCCTGTCGCCCCGCATTACCGAGGCCCTGGGCTATATCCCGCCCGCTGCCTTTGCCGCGCTGGTCGCCAACGACTTGGTGAGTCCCAGCGCGTTCGACGCGGGACTCTGGCCTGCCTTGGTTCCCTGGATTGCGGCCGCCGGCGTCGTGGTCGTGGCGGTCAAGACAAAATCGATGCTGTGGTGCTGCGTCTCGGGCATCGTACTCTATATTGTCTTGAGCCTTATATAGGGCTGGCGTCGCGGGCGCCGAATCTCGTTCCATCCCAACTTGTAGAATTTTTCACCGAGCTGGTCTATTTCTTCTGGTACCATGGTCAAACTTTACTGTAGCAAAGCGTGACGTGGGCTTTTGTACCCCGTCAGCGGAAATGGGGGTTTCATGGCACAGGAAGCAACCGCCAACGAGCAAAAGAAATTCAAGGTCCCGCGCATCCCGGGCGACATCATGATCTATCCCATGATCGTCGGTCTTTTGCTCAACACTTTCTGCCCGCAGGTTTTTGAGATCGGCGGCTTCTTTACGGCTGCCTGCCGCGGTGGGTCCAATACCATCGTCGCCGCGATCCTGCTGTTTGTGGGCGCCGGCATCAGCTTTAAGTCCACGCCGGGCGCCATCAAGACCGGCATCGTCGTGCTGATCCCCAAGCTGGTCGTCGCAGCGGCTCTCGGCCTGGGCGTGGCATATTTCTTTAACGACAACTTCCTGGGTCTGAGCTCCGTGTCTATCATCGGCGGCATCACGTTTTGCAACATGGCGCTCTATACGGGCATCATGGGCGAGTTCGGCGATGAGTCCGAGCAGGGCGCCGTCGGTATCCTGTTCTTTACGGCCGGCCCTGCCGTCACGATGATCATCCTCGGTGTTTCCGGCCTCGCCAACATTCCCATTGGCACCATTATCGGCTCCATCTTGCCACTCGTTATTGGCATGGTTTTGGGCAACCTGTTCCCGTTTATCAAGAACCTGCTGGTTCCCGGTGCCAATCCCGCGATTGCCGTCATCGGATTTCAGCTCGGTGCGTCCATGAGCCTGTCGAGCTTTATCACCGGCGGTATTTCCGGCATCTTGCTGGGCCTCATCACGCTCTTTATCGTCGGTCCCATTACCTTTGCCTTCGAGCGCCTGTGTGGCGGCAACGGCAAGGCGGCCGTTGCCTGCTCCACCATTGCCGGCACGGCCATGACCACGCCGGTCGCCCTCGCCGAGGTCGCTCCGCGCTATGCCGAGCTTGCGCCCACCGCGTATGCGCAGATCGCCACTGCCGTCATCATCACGGCAATCATGGCCCCGATTCTGACTGGCTGGGTCGATAAGAAGTTCTGCCACGGCAAAGAGGATCTGTCGGTCGAAGGCGTCGAGGCTATTGAGGAGGCCGTCGCGACCGACATTGACGGCGAGTAATCGTCGACGCGAGTCAATCAAGCCGGCGTGTGCAATTCGCGCCGTATGGGCGCCCGAACGGTGGCTGTTCTGCAGTGACGTTCGGGCGCTCTGCTATGATTCCCTTTACCCCTGCGGAGAAAGGGGTGTTTGGCGCCTAGGCGCGACTCGGGCGATTCTGGCCACTTGGATATTGAAGGGAGGGCGTCTAGTGATTAAGGCACTCAAGATCGAGATATTCCTGCTGTGCATGATTATTCTTATCGGGCTTGCCGTACGAAGCCGTCGCTCCCTGTTCTCGAGCACCCAGCAGCTTTTGTTTAGCATGCTGGGCTACACGTCTGCTGCCTACATTTTCTTCGATATGATCTGGACGCTCTCGGACGGCGTGAACACTCCTGTAGGCATCACGGCCAACTGGATTTCCAACGCGGTCTCGTTTTCGCTGTTCGCCATCGCGTGCCTCATTTGGTTTTTCTATTCCGAGACGATGCAGGGCTCACGGCTCCTGACCACGCCCTACAGGGTGGTACTTTTAACGTTGCCAACCGCATTGGTGGTCGTGCTGGCATTTACCAGCTACTGGACGCACGCTATGTTCTATATCGATGCACAGGGCGTATATCGTCGCGGCTTTGCTTATATGATCCAGCCCATCGTGAGCTACTGCTACGTTATATATACGTCCTTGCATGCCTTTATTCAGGCTCAAAAAGTCGAAAGCCTGCAAAAGAAGGCCATTTATCACACCCTAGCCTTTTTTGCGATTCCCGCTCTGGTGGGCGGTACCTTCCAGGTTTTGTTTTCGGTACCGGGCCTTTGCGTCGGTATAACGCTGAGCATCCAGCTGCTCTATATCATCTGCCAGGAGCAGCTGATCTCGACCGACCCGTTGACTGGCCTTAACAATCGCAACCGTTTTGAGACCTATATGCTGTCGCTGTTCTCGGGTACTGACCAGGGCGATGGTATGTATCTGCTTATGATGGACGCTGACGGCTTTAAGCAGATTAACGACCGGCATGGACATGTTGAGGGCGATCATGCCCTCCAGGTCATATCTGCTACGCTCAAAGAGGTCTGCTCGGCGTCTGGTGGCTTTATCGCGCGTTATGGCGGCGATGAGTTCGTGGTGCTCCAGAAGGCAGCAGCGGAACAGGACATCATAGACCTGTGTTTGGCGATTAACGACGAGCTCGCTCGTGCCGAGGTGCCGTATCTGTTGCGGATGTCCATCGGCTATGCGCGGGTCGGTGATGGTGTCGATACCTGGCAAGACTTACTTCGCGCTGCCGATACGGAGCTCTACCGCGTCAAGGCCGAGAAAAAGAAAGCCGGCGTCCAGATACGCTAGAAAAAGGGGCGCACGCTTGCGTGCGTGGCGGCCCTCAGCTTACCGATGTACTCCATTAAACTAAAGTGTGCGAACGCCATTCCTAAAAAGGTGAGCTCGCTAGGCCTTTTTAGGCCTGTTGACGATGATGATGCCGCCGCAGACCAACAGCAGGGCAACGATGACGGTAACGGGGCTCGTGCCGGCGCCCTCGCCGAGCAGCAGCGCGCTCAGCAGCACACCAAAGACGGGGTTCATAAACCCAAAGACCGAGACGCGGCTGACGGGGTTGACGGCAAGCAGGCGCGACCATAGCGAGTACGCGACGGCGGAGATGAGTGCCATATAGATAATGAGCGCGATGGCGGGGATGATCGCGGTGGGGGAGAGCGTGCCGCCCATCAAAACCCGATGACGGTAAGGACCAGGCCGCCGACCAAGAACTGCCACCCGGCAAGCAAGACGCCGTCATGCTCGCGCGAGAAGATGCCAATGAGGCAGGTCGAAAGGGCACCCGCGATGGTGGAGGCCAGGATAAAGCCCTCGCCGTCGAGCGTAAAGCCAAAGGTACCGTTCGCGCCCGAAAGGTTGACGAGCGCGACGCCGGCAAAGCCCAGCACACAGCCTAGTACCTTGGCCGCATCGAGCTTTTCGGTGCGAAACGCCAGGGCGGCAAAGAGGATGGCTAGGAAGTTGGCGCTGGCCTCGATGATGGAGCTCGACATGGCGCTGGCGCGCGAGAGTCCCAGGTAGAAAAAGAAGTACTGCCCGATCGTCTGGAAGAGTGACAAGACAAAGATGGGCTTGATATCGCGTGCCTGTGGGACGAGCAGACGGCGCTGGGCCACGCTCATGCCAACAACGACCAGCATGCCGGCAAGGGTGAAGCGCAGACCCGCGAAGAGCAGCTGCGAGGCGCTGTCGTGCGCGGGAATGCCAAAGAGCGCGTAGCCGATCTTGATGCAGGGGAAGGCGGAGCCCCAGAGCGCGCAGCAAACGAGACAGCCCAGGATGAGTCCGGGCAGGGTGGCGAGATACGGCTTGCGGCTTTCCATGATGTCCTTCCTACATGCGCGAAGCAAAAAAGAACCCGCCACCGGATGTGTCGGTGGCGGGTGTTGTTACCCGAGGGGATTGTACCCGATGGGAAAGCTTTAAGCGAAGTAGGCTACGCCGCTCTCAAAGATCGGCATGAACTTGTCGCCGGGGACATGCTCGGGCACGTTGCGGTACAGGTTGTCGCCGCGACGCTCGGCATGGCCCATCTTGCCCAGGACGCGGCCGTCGGGGCTCGTGATGCCCTCGATGGCAAGTGCGGAGCCGTTGGGGTTGATGGAAAGGTCCATGCTCGGCTTGCCGTCCTCGCCCACGTACTGCGTAGCGACCTGGCCGTTGGCGATCAGCTGGGCGAGCGCCTCGTCATTGGCGACAAAGCGGCCCTCGCCGTGGCTGATGGCGACGGTGTAGGGGTCGTCGAGGCTGCACTGCGACAGCCACGGGGACAGGTTGGACGAGATGCGGGTGCGCACCAGGCGGCTCTGATGGCGACCGATGGTGTTGAACGTCAGCGTGGGCGCATCGGGCGTGGCGTCGACGATATCGCCGTAGGGCACCAGGCCGAGCTTGACCAGGGCCTGGAAGCCGTTGCAGATGCCCAGCATCAGGCCGTCGCGGGCCTTGAGCAGGTCGCGGACTGCCTCGGTGACCTCGGGAGCGCGGAAGAACGCCGTGATGAACTTGGCGGAGCCGTCGGGCTCGTCACCGCCCGAGAAGCCGCCGGGGATCATGACGATCTGGCTTGCACGGATGCGGCGGGCAAGCTCGTGGGTGCTTTCGGCAACAGCCTCGGGCGTGAGGTTGTTGATCACGAAGGTGTCGGCCTCGGCGCCGGCGGCGCGGAAGGCGCGGGCGCTGTCGTACTCGCAGTTGTTGCCGGGGAACACCGGGATAATCACGCGCGGGCGGGCAATCTTGGCGCCGCCGTACACGTGGATATCCTTGGTGCGATAGTCGATGGTCTCGACCTCGGGCTGCTCGCCGGTGCTGCGGTAGGCAAAGACACCCTCGATGCCGCTCTCCCAGGCCTCTTGGAGCTCGGAGAGCTCGATGACCTCGGAGCCGGTGTCGATGACATAGCCCTCGACGGTGGTACCCAGGGGCTCGACGACAACGCCGTTGGCGACCTCGGGCAGCTCGGCGTCATCGGCGAGCTCGACGATAAAGCTGCCGTAGAGCGGGGTGAAGAGGCTCTCCACGTCCACGTCCTCGGCAAGCTCGATGCCGATCTGGTTACCGACGCACATCTTAAAGAGGCTCTCAGCGCCGCAGCCGTAGCCGGGCGTGGAGACGGCCAGGGCGTCGCCGGTAGCAGTGAGCGCCTCGACGGCGTCAAACACGGCGAGCAGCTGCTGAGCGTCGGGGCGGTAGTCCTCGCCGTAGGTGGCGGGGGCGATGCGGACGACGCGGTGCGTCAGGCCCTTGAACTCGGGCGAGACGGCGCGGGTGGCCTTGCCCACGGCCACGGCGAAGCTGATGAGGGTCGGCGGAACGTTGAGCTCGCCGGCCTCGTCCTCAAAGGAGCCGCTCATGGAGTCCTTGCCGCCGATGGCGCCGGCACCCAGATCGACCTGGGCCATAAGGGCACCCAGGACGGCTGCCATGGGCTTGCCCCAACGCTCGGCCTCGGTGCGCAGGCGCTCGAAGTACTCCTGGAAGGAGAGGTAGGCGCGCTTGTGCTCAAAGCCGGCGGCAACGAGCTTGGCGATGGACTCGACTACGGACAGGTAGGCGCCCGCAAACTGGTCGGCCTCCATCAGGTAGGGGTTGAAGCCCCATGCCATAGCGCTCGCCGTGGTGGTCTCGCCGTCCACGGGGAACTTGGCGACCATGGCCGAGCTGGGGGTGAGCTGCGTCTTGCCGCCAAAGGGCATGAGCACGGTCGCGGCACCGATGGTGGAGTCAAAGCGCTCGGAAAGGCCCTTGTTGGAGGCGACGTTGAGGTCGGTGACAAGCGAGGTCATGCGCTCGGCAAGCGTGGTGCCGGCCCAGCTGGGCTGCCACACGCTACGGGCGCAGACGTGGGCGACCTGGTGCTTGGGTGCACCGTTGGAGTTGAGGAACTCACGGGACAGGTCGACGATGGCGACGCCGTTCCAGGCCATGCGCATGCGCGGCTCGGCGGTAACCTCGGCGATAACGGTCGCCTCGAGGTTCTCCTCGGCGGCGTAACCCATGAACTCCTCGACGTCACCGTCGGCGACGGCGCAGGCCATGCGCTCCTGGGACTCGGAAATGGCGAGCTCGGTGCCGTCCAGGCCGTCGTACTTCTTGGTCACGGTATCAAGGTCGACATACAGGCCGTCGGCAAGCTCGCCCACGGCGACCGAGACACCGCCGGCGCCAAAGTCGTTGCAGCGCTTGATCAGACGGCAGGCATCACCGCGGCGGAACAGTCGCTGCAGCTTGCGCTCGACCGGGGCGTTGCCCTTCTGGACCTCGGCACCCGAGGTCTCGATGGACTCGGTGTTCTGGGTCTTGGAGGAGCCGGTGGCACCGCCGATGCCGTCACGGCCGGTGCGGCCACCCAGCAGGATGATCTTGTCGGTGGGGGCGGGGCACTCGCGGCGCACGTGGTTTGCCGGGGTAGCGCCCACGACGGCGCCGACCTCCATGCGCTTGGCCACGTAGCCGGGGTGATAGAGCTCGTTGACCTGGCCGGTGGCAAGGCCGATCTGGTTGCCGTAGCTGGAGTAGCCGGCGGCAGCGGTGGTTACGAGCTTGCGCTGCGGCAGCTTGCCCTCGAGCGTCTCGGACACGGGGACGGTGGGGTCGCCGGCGCCGGTGACACGCATGGCCTGGTACACGTAGCTGCGGCCCGAGAGCGGGTCGCGGATGGCGCCGCCCACGCAGGTGGCGGCACCGCCGAAGGGCTCAATCTCGGTCGGGTGGTTGTGGGTCTCGTTCTTAAAGAGGAACAGCCAGTCCTGGTCCTCGCCATCGACATCGACCTTTACCTTGACGGTGCAGGCGTTGATCTCCTCGGATTCGTCGACATCGGTCATGACGCCGGTCTTCTTGAGGTACTTGGCGCCGATGGTGCCCATGTCCATGAGGCAGACGGGCTTAGCGTCGCGGCCGAGTTCGTGGCGCATCTCCATGTAGCGGTCGAAGGCCTGCTGCACCACGGCGTCGTCGATCGTCACGTCGTCCAGGACGGTGCCGAAGGTGGTGTGGCGGCAGTGGTCGGACCAGTAGGTGTCGATCACACGGATCTCGGTGATGGTGGGGTCGCGGTCCTCATCGCGGAAGTACTGCTGGCAGAAGGCGATGTCCGCTTCGTCCATGGCGAGACCGCGCTCGGAAATAAAGGCGGCAAGGCCGGCCTCGTCGAGCTCACGGAAACCGTCGAGCACCTCGACGGGCTGGGGCTCGGGGGTCTCTATGTACAGCGTCTCGGGCAGGTCGAGCGAGGCGATGCGCGCCTCGACGGGGTTCACCACGTAGTGCTTGATGGCATCGATGGCGGCCTCGTCCAGAGCGCCCGAGATCATATAGACCTTGGCGGAGCGCACGGCGGGGCGCTCGCCCTGGCTGATGAGCTGCACGCACTCGCTGGCGGAGTCGGCGCGCTGGTCAAACTGGCCAGGCAGGAATTCGACGGCAAAGACGGCGCCATCGCTTGCGGGGAGCTCGTCGTAGGTCACATCGACCTGGGGCTCGCTAAAGACGGTCGGCACGCAGGAGCGGAAAAGCTCCTCGTCGATGCCCTCGACGTCGTAGCGGTTGATAATCCTCAGGGCCTCGATGCCCTTGATGCCGAGAATTTCGGTCAGCTCGCCCTTGAGCTGCTGAGCCTCGACGTCGAACCCGGGTTTCTTCTCCACGTAGATACGAGAGACCATTGGTTCCTGCCTTCCTGATCGGTTGGGCGTACGGTACGGTATGCGGCAGCGGTCGGTTTACGGGGCAAGCCTCGCGGTCGCCTTGAGCCACATGTTTGTAAACCTCACTATGATACGACAGCTCGTGGCGCGTTGAGGACGGCGAGGGTGCTACAGTGATGCGCAATCAAGAGAAAGGCATCACATGGCATTCGTTTCGCTCGCCATCATCGCACTCGTGGCCTTTGCGAGTCCTTTTATCGCCTCGGCGATTCCTGGAAAACCCGTTCCCGAGACGGTCTTTTTGCTCGTGCTCGGTGCGGTGCTGGGACCCCATATGCTCGGCGTCATCCATGTAGATGCCGAGGTCTCGCTTGTGTCCGAGCTCGGTCTGGCCTTCTTGTTCCTGCTTGCCGGCTTTGAGATCGACCCCAAGAGCATCACGGGCGTCGAGGGGCGCTACGGCTTGGCGACGTGGGTCGTCACGTTTGGTATCGCCTGGCTTGCCGTGCGCTTTACCCCGTGGTTCTCGGTCAGTCATTTCGACGGTATCGCCGTGACGCTTGCCCTCACTTCTACGGCGCTCGGCACGCTCGTGCCCATTATGCGTGAGCGCTCGCTCACCGGCACACGCGTGGGCGACTCGATTCTCGCGTATGGCACCTGGGGCGAGCTCGGCCCTGTGCTCGCCATGTCGGTGCTGCTGTCTGCCCGCACTGGCATCCAAACGCTCGTAATCCTTGGCTTGTTTGCGGTGGTTTGCGTGTTGCTGGCCGTGGTCCCGAGCCGCTCCAAGCGCGTCGGCAGCCGCTTCTTTGCGTTTGTTGAGGAGCGCGCCGATACCACGTCGCAGACCTTCGTGCGCCTGACGGTGCTCATCCTGGTCACGCTCGTGGCGTTCTCAGCTGTCTTTGATCTCGACATCGTGTTGGGTTCTTTTGCCGCCGGCTTTGTCCTGCGCTATATCATCCCCGAGGGCAACCATACGCTCGAGACCAAGCTCGATGGCCTGGCCTACGGCTTTTTGATTCCGGTGTTCTTTACCGTATCGGGCGCAAAGATCGACCTGACGGCCGTGGTGTCGCGCCCGGGCTTGCTTGCGGGCTTTATCGTGGCGTTGCTGATTATTCGTGCCGTGCCCATTCTTATTTCTATGAGCATTTGTCCTGCGACGCGCGATGTGTCGGCGTATGGCCGCATTACCGTGGCCCTGTACTGCACCACGGCCCTGCCGATCATCGTTGCCGTGACAAGCGTTGCCGTCAACGCGGGCGCGTTGTCGCAAGACATCGCGTCGGTTATGGTTGCCGCCGGCGCCATCACGGTGTTCTTGATGCCGCTGCTCGCGCAGCTCTTCTACCGCGTGGTGGATGCTGCGCCGGTCGCCGCCGTGGCAGAAGTTGCCGAGCATCCATCCGATGCGCTCGACATCCTGCGCGCCCATCACGATTTGGCGAGCCTGCTCGCACGCGAGCACGAGCTGCTGACCTCGCATGGTCACGGTCGCACGCTCGACGGCATACCTACCCTTGATTCCATTGCCGACCGCCTCTCGGCCGAGGCGGCAAGCGGGCACATCGATGCCCGTATCGTGGACGCCGCCCATTTACTGGCCGAAAAGACTTACGGCGACGAGATCGACCCCGGCAAGCTCACCCCGCGTGAGCGCCGCCGCCTGGAGCGCGCCAAGCTCGCCGTGCGCGAATACCGCCGCCGCATGCTGGAGCTTTACGCACACGAAGAGGCCCAGGACGACGACGGCAGGTAGCCAACGCCGCCGCGGAAAATGCGTCCCGGAATTGGCGTCCAGAGTGGGACGTGCTTTCCGCGAGAGGCCCGTTGCGGAAAGCGTGTCCCAGAATCCGCGCCCAGAATGGGACATAGTTTCCGAAAAAGGCCCTGAGGGAAGTTTCGCCCCGTTCTGAGCTGAAATACCGGGACGCAGTTTCCCATACAAACAGAACAAAGGCGCGCCGCCTGCAGTTGATGCAGGAAGCGCGCCTTTTAGTTGAGCAATGTTGAGGCTGGGAGCTGAGGCTTGTGGCCCCCTAGGAGCGGGCGGCTCCGTCGACGGGGAGTACGGCGCCCGTGACATAGGAGGACATGTCGCTCGCCAGGAAAACAAAGGCGTTGGCGACATCCTCGGGCTCGCCCATGCGACCCAGCGGAATGGTGGCGATGATGGGCTTGATGACCTCTTCGGGCAGGTTGGCGACCATATCGGTCTTGGTCACGCCGGGTGCGACGGCATTGACGCGAATGCCCATGGGGGCGAGCTCGCGCGAGAGCGACTGGACCATGCCGTTGACGGCGAACTTGGACGTGGGATAGCCGACGCCGGAGGGCTGGCCATACTTGGCGACCATTGAGCTCGTGGTGGTGATGGTGCCGCCGTGGCCGGCCTCGGTCATGATTTTGGCAGCAGCCTGGTGACCATTAAAGACGGCGACGACATTGAGGTCCATGACCTTTGCAAACTCCTCGGCCGTGTAATCCAAAAGGGGCGAGCGCTGGGAGATGCCGGCATTGTTGACGACCGTGTCCAAGCCGCCCATATCGGCGGCAGCCTGGGTAAAGGCCTCAGTTACGGCCTCGAGCGAGGTGAGGTCGCAGGAGCGGCCCCAAACCTTGGCCTCGGGATAGGCGGCTGCCAGCTTCTCAACGGCTGCGTCGGCAGTCTCCTGGCGCGAGCCAAAGACCGTGACGGCGGCGCCTTCCTCGATAAAACGGCAGGCGATGGCATAGCCGATTCCGCGCGTGCCTCCGGTGATGATTGCTTTCTTGCCCTTGAGCAACATGGTGCCTCCATTCTTCGGGGGTGGACGTACGCAGCACAGCGTAGCGGTAGCCGGAATCGGCCGCGTTTGCATATCGGTGAACGGTAACCCGCGTTACCGATGAGCGGCTCGCGCAAACGTGCTCTGCCGTTGTGCTTAGGGCAGGAGACAAAAGGGCTCCCGTCCCACATCGGACGGGAGCCCTCAAAGCGCGTATTGCTTGGCGAGCGTTGGGTTAGTTCGCCATGACGCCTTCGGTCCAAGCCTCGACGTCCTCGATGCGCAGGACGTTGGCGACCTCGGCCACGCAGTCGACGCTGGCAAGCTCGGCGGCGGCAGCCTGGACGTCCTTCTCGAGCGCGCGGTGCGTCAGGAAGATGACCGAGCAGGCATCGCTGACGCCCGACTTGCCGTCCTCGACCTGGTTGATGAGCGAGATCGAGATGTTGTGCTTGGCAAAGATATCGACCGTCTCGGACAGGGCGCCCACGCGGTCGGCGACCTTCAGGCGCACATAGTACTTGGTCTGGAGCTCGTCCATGGGCTTAAAGGCGAGGTTGTGGCCATAGGGCTCAATCTCGGGCAGCGGAGCCACGCCGCGGCTGATCTGCTCGGAGAGCGACAGGATATCGCCCACGACGGCACTCGCGGTGGGGAAGGAGCCTGCGCCCGCGCCGTAGAACATGGTCTCGCCCACGGCGTCGCCTACCACGTAGACAGCGTTCATGGCGCCGTTGACCTTGGCGAGCATATGGTCTGCCGGGATGAGCGTGGGGTGCACGCGGACGTCGACGCCGGCGTCGGTGTTGCGGGCGATGCCCAACAGCTTGATGGTGTAGCCGAGCTCGCGGGCCTGGGCGATGTCCTCGGCACCGATGGTGCGGATGCCCTGCTGGTATACGTCGTCGGTGGTCACGCGGGTGCCAAAGCCGATGGAGGCGAGGATCGCCGTCTTGCTGGCGGCATCGAAACCGTCGACGTCGGCGGACGGGTCGGCCTCGGCATAGCCCTTGGCCTGCGCGTCGGCAAGCACATCGGCGTAATCGGCGCCCTCGGCGTCCATGCGCGACAGGATGTAGTTGGTGGTGCCGTTGAGGATGCCGGCGATGGTCAGGATCTTGTTGCCCACCAGGTCGTGCTCAAGCGTGCTCACAATGGGGATGCCACCGCCGCAGCTGGCCTCGCACTTAATCTGCACGCCGCACGCGCGCGCCTTCTCGGCGAGCGTCTCGACATGACGGCCCAGCAGGGCCTTGTTGGCAGAGACGACGTGCTTGCCGTTCTCGAAGGCGGTGGTGAAGATCTCGGTTGCGGGATGCTCGCCGCCGATGAGCTCGACGACGATATCGACGGCAGGGTCGGTGACGACGTCATGCCAGTCACTCGTAAAGGCCTCGCGCTCAATGCCTGCCGCCTCGGCCTGCTCCCAAGCAAGCGCGCAGGCGCGGGTCAGCTTAAGGTCGATGCCGTAGGCTGCCAGGTACTCATCGTGGTGGCTCTTGATCAGACGGGCCACGCCGCCGCCGACGGTTCCCAGACCGATCAGACCGACGTTCACGGTGCGCAGGGGTTCGCTCATAGATAGCTCCTTCGTGCATCTTATGGATGGATTAACCGCTTAAAGGTTGAGTGCATTCTAGCGTGAAGTGCGGGCGCGTGCTTGTCAGGCAGCGGGAGCTGCACAAAACGCTACCCTCGAAACGCTGCGGAAACATTGGAAACATGCTCGCTACAAACGGAACTCCGTAACAAACTGTCAACGTTTGCGCCATAAGGTTTGCCCCGTACCGCAAGACGGCCGCACTGCGGCCAGCGAAAAAAGGGGGACACCATGTTCAACATCAACAGCACACTCAGCCGTAGGAACTTTCTCGCCGGCGCTGCAGCGCTCGGCAACACCGCCGCACTCGCTGGTTGCTCGTCGGGTGGCTCGGACGGCGGCTCCGCCGATGACGGCAAGACCTTCAAGATTGGTGTCATCGGCCCTCTGACCGGCGCCGCGGCAACCTATGGCGTCTCGGCCGAGAAGGGCGCCAAGCTTGCCGCCAAGGATTTCTCGACCAAGGACCTCAAGCTCTCGATTAAGTCCGAGGATGACGTCGCCGACGGCGAGAAGGCTATCAACGCCTTCAATACCCTGTGCGATTGGGGCATGCAGGCGCTCGTCGGCCCCGTCACGACTGGTGCCGCCGTCGCCGTCTCAGGCGAGATTGCCGACGATATGCTCATGGTTACGCCTTCGGCCTCGTCGCTCGACGTTACCAAGGATAAGACCACCGTCTTCCAGGTTTGTTTTACCGACCCCACCATGGGCGCCAGCGCTGCCAAGTTTTTGGCCGAGAAGTACGCAGATGCCAAGATTGCCCTGTTCTACAACTCCGGCGATACGTATAGCTCGGGCGTTGCCGATGCCTTTGCCGAGCAGGCCAAGGCATCCAAGCTCGACATCGTCGATACCGAGACCTTTAAGGACGATTCCGCCACGAGCTTTACCAACCAGCTGACCAAGGCCAAGGAGGCCGGCGCTACGCTCATCTTTGCGCCGATCTACTACACGCCGGCGTCCGTCCTGCTCAAGAACGCCAAGGACATGGGCTACGACATGACGCTCATGGGTACCGATGGCATGGACGGCCTGCTCTCCGTTGAGGGCTTCGATACCTCTCTTGCCGAGGGCGTGCTGCTCATGACCCCGTTCTCTGCTGACGATGAGAAGAATGCCGACTTCGTCAAGGCATATAAGGACGCCTACAACGAGACGCCCAACCAGTTTGCCGCCGACGCCTATGACTGCGTCCACGCGATTGTCGAGGCAATCGATAAGGCAGACATCGACATTACGGCCGACGGTGCCGACATTGCCGGCGATCTTGCCCGCGCCATGCGCAAGATCAAGATCGAGGGCCTGACGGGCGAGCTGACGTGGAACGACGAGGGCCAGGTCGAAAAGCCCGCTACGGCCTATGTGATTCAGGACGGCAAGTACATCGCCGCCTAGGTGCGCACAAAACGCGACCGGTGAAGCTGTTTAAATCAGGGCAGGGGCGCTTGTAACAGAACGGAAACAATACTTTCACACAATAAAGTGTCTAAACTGCATAAACCCACAGAAATACGCATGAATATGGATAAATGGACAAAACAAAAGAAAAGTTGAAATAATCGCCACTTTTCCTAACTAAAGCGTCTACTATTTTGCGAACGCCGAACACGGCGCAGGATGGCCTGTCGGGTAACCGAAACCCGACGAGATTTGAGAGGAGAGCCGCATGTCGAGCCTCACCGGTAAGTCATTGAACCCTGTTATGAATCGCAGGAGCGTTATCGCGAGCGCAGCAGGTCTGGGGGCGATGTCCATTCTAGCTGGCTGCTCCTCCAACGGCGGCGACAGCGGTTCCGCGTCGGGCGACGCTTCGTTTAAGATCGGCACCATCGGCCCGCTGACCGGCGCCAACGCGTCCTACGGCAAGTCCGTTACACAGGCTGTCGAGCTTGGCTGCAAGGATTTCTCGACTAAGGAGCTGCCGCTTGTCAGCAAGGCCGAGGACGACCAGGCTGACGGCGAGAAGGCCGTCAACGCCTTCAACACCCTGCTCGACTGGGGCATGCAGGCCCTCGTCGGTCCGACCACCACGGGTGCGTCGGTCGCCGTTGCCGCCGAGTGCGGCAACGACCCCGAGACGTTCATGATCACCCCGTCCGCGTCCTCCGAGGACGTTACCAAGGGCAAGGATTGCGTCTTCCAGGTTTGCTTTACCGACCCCAACCAAGGTGTCAACGCTGCCAAGTTCCTGGCAGAGAAGTATGCGAACGAGAAGTTCGTGCTGTTCTATAACTCCGGCGACGCCTATTCTTCGGGCATCGCAGATTCCTTTAAGGCCCAGGCCGCTAAGTCTAAGCTTGAGATTGTCGACGAGGAGACCTTTAAGGACGACTCCGCCACGAGCTTTACCAACCAGCTGACCAAGGCCAAGCAGGCCGGCGCCACCATGATCTTTGCGCCGATCTACTACACGCCGGCGTCCGTCCTGCTCAAGAACGCCAAGGACATGGGCTACGACGTCAAGATGATGGGCTGCGACGGCATGGACGGCATCCTGGGCGTTGAGGGCTTCGACACCTCTCTGGCCGAGGGTCTGCTGCTCATGACCCCGTTCTCCGCCGACGACGAGAAGAACGCCGACTTCGTCAACGCTTACAAGGATAAGTACGGCGATACCCCCGACCAGTTTGCCGCCGACGCCTACGACGGCGTGCATGCTGTGGTCGAGGCTCTCAAGGAGGCCGGCCTGGGCGTCGACGCCGACCCCACCGAGGTTGCCGAGAAGCTTCCCGAGGCCATGCGCAACATTACCGTTGACGGCCTGACTGGCAAGCTCTCCTGGAACGACAAGGGTCAGGTCCAGAAGGACCCGACGGCGTACGTCATTACCGACGGCAAGTACGTACAGGCCTAATAGGCCGCCTTACATAGAGCGGTTTTGATCCCAAGCAGGGGAGGTTTTGGCCTTCCCTGCTTGCTTGGTATCTAGGGACGATGTAACGTCCCTGTTTCATACATCAACTGGAAACCTATTCGAAAGGGGGATGTGGAACATGACGGTCTTTATCCAATACCTGGTCAACGGCCTGTCCATGGGCAGCGTCTACGCCATCATCGCGTTGGGCTACACCATGGTCTACGGTATCGCCAAGATGCTCAACTTCGCTCACGGCGACGTCATCATGGTCGGTGCCTATGTCTCGTTCTGTGCCACGTCGTATCTCGGCCTCCCGGGCTGGGCATCTGTAGTTCTCTCTTGTGTGGTCTGCACGGTTCTCGGTGTTCTCATCGAGGGTCTGGCATACAAGCCGCTGCGCCAGGCGGGCCCTCTGGCCGTTCTGATCACGGCCATCGGCGTGTCTTACTTCCTGCAGAACGCCGCGCAGCTTCTGTGGGGCGCCACGCCCAAGAACTTCACTTCGCTCGTCACCTTCCAGGTGCCGGAGTTCTTGGCCAAGTTCAACGTAAGCGCCGTCTCGCTCGTCACCATCGTCGCCTGCCTGGTTATCATGGCCGGTCTGATGTTCTTTACAGGTAAGACCAAGATGGGCAAAGCCATGCGCGCCGTGTCCGAGGACAAGGCCGCCGCTCAGCTCATGGGCATCAACGTCAACCGCACCATTTCGATGACGTTTGCCATCGGCTCCGCCCTTGCCGCCATCGCCGGCGTGCTGCTGTGCTCCTACTCGCCGGTGCTGCAGCCCACGACGGGTGCCATGCCTGGCATCAAGGCCTTCGATGCCGCTGTCTTCGGTGGCATCGGCTCCATCCCCGGCGCCTTTGTCGGTGGCATTCTCATCGGTATCATCGAGGCGATGGCACAGGCTTATATTTCCACGAGCCTTGCCAACTCCATCGTCTTTGGTGTTTTGATCATCGTCCTGCTCGTCAAGCCTGCTGGCCTCTTGGGCAAGTACGTCCCCGAGAAGGTGTAGGTGAGCGTTATGAAGTTTCTTAAAGAAAAGCAGACGCGTCACGACTTTGTTACGTATGCCATGTGCATCGTGGCATTCGCCATCGTGTTCTTTATGCAGTCCAACCATATGATCCCGCGCATGATCGCCGGCCAGTTGGTCCCCATTACGGCCTACATCGTTATGGCCATCTCGCTCAACCTCGTTGTCGGCATCGCGGGCGACTTGTCGCTGGGCCACGCGGGCTTTATGAGCGTCGGCGCCTATACGGGCATCGTTACCGCGGTTGCCCTCGAGAGCGCCGTCCCCTCCGATCCAATACGTCTTGTCATCAGCATCGTGGTCGGCGCCATCGCTGCCGCTATCCTGGGCTTCTTGATCGGCATCCCGGTCCTTCGCCTGAGCGGCGATTACCTGGCTATCGTGACGCTGGCCTTTGGCGAGATCATCAAAGAGATCGTCACTTGCCTTATCGTGGGTGTCGACTCGCGC
This sequence comes from Collinsella sp. AM40-7AC, assembly GCF_003468125.1. NCBI lineage: Bacteria > Bacillati > Actinomycetota > Coriobacteriia > Coriobacteriales > Coriobacteriaceae > Collinsella > Collinsella sp. AM40-7AC. Next base: position 55,283 of record NZ_QSGK01000004.1, read on the forward strand.
GGCCTGCACGTGATCTTTAACATCACGGGCAACTCTACGATCGACGACCTGCACCTGCTCGAGGACGGCACCGCCATCATCAAGGGCGCCCAGGGCGCCTCGGGCGTGTCGACGTACTCGACCTTCCTCGCCGGTGCCATCCTGGTCATGGTCGCACTCGTGATTGTGCTCAACCTGGTTCGCAGCCGTACCGGCCGTGCCATCATGGCCGTGCGCGATAACAAGATTGCAGCCGAGTCCGTAGGCATCTCCGTCACCGAGTACCGCATGATCGCCTTCGTGGTTTCCGCTGCCCTCGCCGGTGCTGCCGGAGCTCTCTTCGGCGGTAACTTCTCGCAGCTCTCCGCCACCAAGTTCGACTTCAACACGTCCATCCTCATCCTGGTGTTCGTGGTCCTGGGCGGCCTGGGCAACATGCGCGGCTCCGTCATTGCGGCCGCGCTGCTCACGGTGCTCCCCGAGCTGCTCCGTCAGTTCTCGGACTACCGCATGCTCATCTACGCCATCGTGCTGATCCTGGTCATGATCTTTACCAACAACCCGCAGCTCAAGGCGTTTTTCGGTCGCGTCAAGGATCGCCTTGTTCCCAAGAAGGAGGTGGCAGCCGATGCCCAGTAAGTTTGAGTTCAACAAGGGCAAGATGGTCCCGTATCCTTCTGGCGCCATTGTTCCCGATCGCGACCTGGGCCAGCGCCCGGCGCTCGAGTGCATCCACCTGGGCATTGAGTTTGGCGGCCTCAAGGCGGTCGACGACTTTAGCCTGACCATCGGCAAGACCGAAATCGCCGGTCTGATCGGCCCCAACGGCGCCGGTAAGACCACGGTTTTCAACCTGCTTACCAAGGTGTACCAGCCCACACACGGCACCATCCTGCTCGACGGCGAGGACACCTCGGGCAAGTCCGTCTATCAGGTCAACCGTATGGGCATTGCCCGTACCTTCCAAAACATTCGCCTGTTTAACACCATGACGGTGGAAGATAACGTAAAGGTCGGTCTGCACAACCAGGAGCGCTACTCCGGTTTTGAGGGCGTGCTGCGCCTGCCGACGTATTGGAAGCACGAGAAGGCCGCCCACGAGCGCGCCATGGAGCTGCTGTCCATCTTTGATATGGAGCATCTGGCAAACGAGCAGGCCGGATCGCTGCCTTACGGCGCCCAGCGTCGCCTGGAGATTGTCCGCGCGCTTGCCACCAACCCCAAGCTGTTGCTGCTCGACGAGCCTGCCGCCGGCATGAATCCGTCCGAGACCGCGGAGCTCATGGCGAACATCGTAAAGATCCGCGACACCTTTGGCATTGCCATCATGCTGATCGAGCACGACATGTCGCTCGTCATGAACATCTGCGAGGGCATCTGCGTGCTTAACTTCGGTAAGGTCATCGCCAAGGGCACGGCCGAGGAAATCCAGAACAACGAAGCCGTTATCGAGGCGTATCTGGGCAAGCAGGATAAGGGGGAGAACTAAATGGCAGAGCCGATGCTTTCCGTCTACAACATCAACGTCTGGTACGGCGCCATCCACGCCATCAAGGACATCTCCTTTAACGTCAACGAGGGCGAGATCGTGGCCTTGATCGGCGCGAACGGTGCCGGCAAGTCTACAACGCTTAAAACCGTCTCGGGCCTGCTGCGTTCCAAGACCGGCTCCATCAAGTTTATGGGCGAGGATATTACCCACACGCCTGCCGACAAGCTGGTGGGCAAGGGCCTGGCCCAGGTGCCTGAGGGCCGTCGCGCCTTTTTGCAGATGACGGTCGAGGAGAACCTGGAGATGGGCGCCTACACGCAGCCCAAGTCCACGGTTGCTCCGGGCCTTGAGCGCGTCTACGAGCAGTTCCCTCGCCTTAAGGAGCGCCGTCGCCAAGTCGCCGGTACCCTTTCGGGAGGCGAGCAGCAGATGCTCGTTATGGGCCGTGCCCTTATGAGTAACCCCAAGCTGCTCATGCTCGATGAGCCTTCCATGGGTTTGGCGCCGATTTTGATCGAGCAGATCTTCCAGATTGTCGAGGACCTGCACAAGGCCGGCACCACGGTGCTTCTGGTCGAGCAAAACGCGCAGATGGCGCTCTCGATCGCCACACGCGGCTACGTGCTCGAGACCGGCAAGATCACCATGACCGGCACGGGCCAAGAGCTCCTGCACGACGACAACGTCCGCAAGGCTTACCTGGGCGGTTAGGCGGTTCCGCCGTTCTACCGAACGGCGGACCAGTCGACGCTGCGCGGGCGCCAGAGCGACAACTTGTCATTCAAAGAGGGCGGCATGACCAGAAGGTCTATGCCGCCCTCTTTTCATGCCAATTTGTTCGCTCTGGCGCCCGCTCGCTGTCCGTCCTCTGCTTGCGGCGTTGCTTTGGTTCTGCCCCCTTTATGTTGCGGTGGAATAGGGACTAAATGGGAGTCTCAGAGGCCAAAACAGTCCCTATTCCACCGCAACTTCATGGGGATGTGTGACAATGCCCGTCGGAAAACATCTGCTGTCTTTGGGGGTCTATCTATGCTGTATGAGTTTTGTGCCGAGAACTTTGAGCGGGTGCCGGCAGCTATCGATGCCGGTGCGGGGCGCATTGAGCTGTGTGACAACCTCGCCGTCGGTGGAACCACGCCTTCTGCCGGCGTTATCAGCGCCACGGTCAACTACGCTCACGAGCACGATGCGCGCGTGATGTGCATGATTCGTCCGCGTGGCGGTGACTTTCATTACAACCAAGACGAGCTGCGCATGATGGAGATGGACCTGGGCCTTGCCGTAAGCGCCGGCGTTGACGGCTTGGTCTTTGGCTGCTGCAAGCCCTGCGCTGGCGGATGGGCGCTCGATGAGCTTACGTTGGGCGCCCTCGTGATGGCCGCGGGCTGCGCGACCGAGGAATGCAAGCGTGAGCCCATCGACATCACCTTCCACATGGCGTTTGATCAGCTCTCGCCCGAGGCTCAGCTCGACGCCGTCGGCACACTCGCCGATTGCGGCGTTACGCGCATCCTGACGCACGGCGGTGCCGCCGGCACGCCGATCGAGGACAACCTTGAGCATCTGTCGCGTCTTATCGAGTGTGCGGGAGACCGCCTGACCATCCTTCCCGGCGGCGGCATTTCCACGGCCAACCGCGATACCGTGGCGGCGGCACTGGGCGTCTCCGAGCTCCATGGCACCAGGATCGTGCCACTGGAGGTATAACCCGTGGCGCTGGTATTTGACGTTCAGCAGGCGAACGGTAAGCCCGACGACAACCGTCGTCCCGGCACCGCGTGCCCCTTTTGCGATACAGAAGGGCTCACCGACATCATTCGCCGTGATGGCGATTGCATTTGGCTCGAGAATAAGTTCAAGACCCTGCGCGCCACCCGTCAAACCGTGCTGATCGAGTCGGCCGATCACGATGCCGACCTGGTGACCTATGAGCCGGATGAACTCCACCATGTGATGCGGTTTGCCCTGGGTTGCTGGCAGCAGATGATCGATTCACAGCAGTATCGAAGCGTGCTCATGTACAAGAACAAGGGTCCGCTCTCGGGCGGTAGTCTCGTTCATCCGCACATGCAGATTGTGGGTTTTGAGCAGGAAGACGGCTACACTTCGCTGACTTCTGCCAATTTCGAAGGCATCAATGTCTGGCAACAGGGGAGAATCGCGGTCAACATCTCAACCGAGCCCATCATGGGATTCTTTGAGGTCAACGTCTCGGCTCCACAGGGAATCGCCGCCAGCGACGACGCCCACGACCAAGCCGAGGCAGACCTGTTTGCCGATGCGATTCAGGTGGTTCTGCGCTACATTTTGCGCGAACACCATGGCGGTCGCGCAGAGTCGTACAACCTGTTCTTCTATCACCTGGACGGTCGGACCATTGCCAAGGCGCTGCCGCGTTGGGTGGTTTCGCCCTACTTTGTGGGCTATCGTTTGGCCCAGGTCAATGCCGAGACGACGCTCGATATCGATGCTGAGCGTCTGCGCGCACGCCTGGAGGCGCTTGCATAGCCAAAGGCTCGGCCTCGCGCCTGTGGCTGGCTATTTCGCCATTACGCTGCGGCCAGCCTCGACCCGCTTGCGCTGGGCGGCGCGCTCCTCGCCGGTCAGGCGCTCAAAGAGATGCCCGATAATTGAGGCCAACACCTGCTGAAACAGCGTTCCGCACATGACGGGAAACACGACTTCGCCCGGGAAGTACTGCGTGGCGATGACGGCGCCCGAAGAGATGTTACGCATGCCGCAGGTAAAGCACATGGTAGTCGTCTCGCTATATGGCAGATGGAGCGCACGAGCGACCAGAAAACCGACGACAAAGCCGCTGATGGCGAAGGTCAAAATAAAGAGGGCGACTTCTAGGCGCACCGCGTTCATGTGCAGCACGTACTCGCTCATGGCGGTGGAGTTGGACGCGATGACGCCCATCATCATGAACTTGCAGGCGGGCGAGAGCGCGGGGGAGAGTTTCTCGTGTCCCCATCCGCGCGTGAGTTCGTTGATCACGATGCCGAGCACGGCGGGGATGGCGATCATAAAGGCCATGTCTTGCATCATGCTCGGCACATCGATCGAGACGGTGGCACCCAGCAAGAGCTTAAGCGTGAGCGGAATCGTCACAGGGGAGATAACCGAGGACGTCAGGATGATGGTGAGCGCGAGCGGGCCGTTGCCGCCGAACATGCTAATCCACATAAAGGCAGTGACTGCCACGGGCACGCTGTACTCGAGCACGATGCCGCAGACAAGGTTGGGGTTGGAGCCAAAGAAGAGTGACCCTATGGCATACGCCGCGATGGGGATGAGCACAGCCGAGACAAATAACGCCAAAATCAAATGTAGCGGACGGCGGAACACCTCGGTTACCTGGTGGAAGGTGTTGCTGAGCGCACCCTGAAACGTCATAAAGGCAAACAGGGCGGGAACGATGGGCTTGAGCACGCCGATCTGCTGGGGAAAGAGCACGCCGAGCGCCACGCAAATCGGAACGATGATTTGCATGTGCCCCGCGAGAAATTTGCCCAGTCCAACCCACTGCTTCATATGCGCTTGCGACTCCCTTTGCTCGTGAATCCGTTTTGAATGGATATGCTAGACGCTCGCATGCGTCCGTGCGTCAGAAACGCTTGATTATTTCGAGGCTATTACCGGCATCGTTTATCGAAACCGCGGCGTGCTGCGGCGATTGGCGTCCGCACTGCACGGTATAATAAATCCGTTCAACAGATCTGCCTGCCGAAGCGGGCATACACAGAGGACTCATCGCTATGAACCGTGAGAGGTATCGCGGCGACCTGCCCCTATCGGGGGTGGGTGCCTATGTCATCGCTTAAGACGACGCATCGCTGGGCGGTCGCTCAGCAAAACCCCGAGCTCGAAAAGGAGCTTTCGGCTGGTCTGGGCATTCCCGGGCTGGTGGCGCGCATTATGGTCGCGCACGGCATTGGCTCCATCAAAGAGGGCCAATTGTTTTTGACGCCTTCGCTCGATCGCGACTGGGCCGACCCACTCATTATCCCGGGCATGTCGGTCGTTGCCGACCGCGTCGAGCGTGCTATTCGCAACCACGAGCACATTGCAGTCTTTGGCGATTTTGACGTTGACGGTATTACGTCGACCTGTCTGTTGACCGAGGCGCTGCGCACGTTTGGCGCCGATGTCACGCCGTTTATTCCGCATCGCTTTGATGAGGGCTACGGTCTTTCGCGCGCGGCACTCGACCGCGTTAACGAGCTCGCTCGCCCCCAGCTGATCGTGACCGTCGATAACGGCATTGCCGCCAAGGAAGAGGTTTCCTATCTGGAGAGCCTGGGAATCGACCTGGTGGTCACGGACCATCACGAGCCCTCCGATCAGGTGCCGCAGGGCGTGCCCCTGACCGACCCTAAGCTCGAGGACGAGGGCCCCTCGCGCGAGCTTGCCGGTGCCGGTGTGGCGCTCAAGCTGGTGCAGGTTTTGGGTGAGCGTCTGGGCAAGCCGTCGTATTGGCGTTCGTTGATTGAGGTCGCGGCGCTGGGTACCGTGTCCGACATGATGCCGCTCACGTCCGAGAACCGCGCGCTGGTCGCCGAGGGCATCCAGCAGATGCGCGTGACGGCTCGTCCCGGCTACATCGCGCTGGCGGCGCTCGCCAAGGCCGACCTCTCTAGCATTACGGCCGATGGCCTGTCGTTTTCGCTCATCCCTCGCCTGAATGCTGCCGGCCGCATGGCTGATCCCAAGCTGGCGCTCGACCTGCTGCTTGCCCGCGATCCTATCGAGGCAAGCGCGCTGGCGGCCGAGCTCGAGGAGATCAACCGCCAGCGCCGCGAGATCGAGGCGGAGCTCACGCGCGATGCCATGGCGAAGGTCGAGGAGACCTATGACGGCGGGCGCGCAATCGTCGTGGGCGGCGAGGGCTGGCACGAGGGCGTCAAGGGCATCGTGGCGAGCCGCCTGACCAATCGCTATCACGTGCCGGCGCTGCTCTTCTCGATCGAGGACGGCATTGCACGCGGATCGGGCCGCTCGGTGGGCAAAGTCAACCTGTTCGACGCCGTCGAGCGTTGCTCCGACCTGCTGATTCGTCGCGGCGGGCATGCCGGTGCGGTGGGTGTGACCATCGAGGCATCCAAGCTCGATGAGTTCCGCCGTCGCCTTTCGGCCGTGCTATCGGAGCTTCCCGCCGATGACTTTGAGGACACTGATGAGGTTGCCGCCACCGTTGACCTCTCCGAGCTGAATATCGAGACTATCGAGCAGATTTCTCGTCTTGAGCCGTTTGGCCAGGGCAATAAGGTGCCGCTTCTGGCCGCCGAGGGCGTGACGATGTGCGATCGCGCCGTGGTGGGCAAAACCGGCGAGCACATGCGCTTTGTGGCGACCGATGGCGCCGCGAGTGTGCCGGCCATCATGTTCCGCGTGCCGCAGATCGATAAGCTCATCAATTGCGACAGCGCCGTCGACTTGGTGTTCGAGGCCGTGGCCGAGCATTGGCAGGGACGCGTGAAGCCCAAGCTCATGATCAAAGATGTCTTGGTGCGCGATACCACGGCGTCCAATATCGACGATCCGGCATGTGAACTTCGCCGCGGCGTGCAACCGGCGGATTCTGGCCTGCGCCTGGAGTCGCGTAAGCGCGAGACACTCGCCCAGCTTTCTTATACCGAGCTGACGCGCTCGCTTATCCATAGCTTTATCGGCTCGAACCAGCCGCACCGCGTGCAGGTCGAGGCGCTCGATGCCCTGGCCGATCACCAAAGTGTTCTGGCCGTTATGGGAACGGGGCGCGGCAAGTCGCTCATCTTCCATGTGCATGCCGCGCGCGAGGCGGTCCTTCGCGGGCGTGCGAGCATCTTTGTCTATCCGCTGCGTGCGCTCGTTGCCGACCAGGCCTATCACCTCTCGTCGACGATGGCAGCGCTTGGCATTGGCGTTGGCGTGCTGACCGGCGAGACCGTGGAGGCCGCACGCGATGACGTGTTCGCCGGTCTAGCTTCGGGCCGCACCGGTATCGTGCTCACGACGCCCGAGTTCCTGTCTATCCACCGTGACCGTTTCGCGCGTTCGGGCCGCATCGGCTTTGTCGTTATCGATGAGGCGCACCACGCCGGCCTTGCCAAGGGCGGCGACCGTAGCGCCTATCTTGACATGCCCGATATCCTCAAAGCCCTGGGCGACCCGGTCGTTATGGCTGCGACGGCCACCGCGACGGCTCCGGTCGTGGCCGAGCTTGCCCGCATGTTGCCGATCACTCGCACGGTGGTCGACGAGACGGTGCGCGAGAACCTGCAGCTCGAGGACGACCGCGACCTTGCGAGCCGCGAGAACCGTTTGGTGTCGATCGTGGCGACGGGGGAGAAGACCGTCATTTACGTCAATTCGCGCGACCAGTCCGTGGCGCTCGCCAAGACGTTGCGCAAGCGTGTGCCCGATTGCGCAACCCATATCGCGTTCTATAACGCGGGGCTTGCGCGTTCCGATCGCCGTCGCGTGGAGGAAGCATTCCGAGACGGAAGCCTCAGCTGCATCGTTTCGACCTCTGCCTTTGGTGAGGGCGTGAACCTGCCCGATATCCGCCATGTCGTGCTCTACCACATGCCCTTTGGCGGCATTGAGTTTAACCAGATGAGCGGACGCGCCGGTCGCGATGGCCGGCCCGCCGTGATCCACCTGCTCTATTCGTCGCGCGACGCCCGCATTAACGAGCGCCTACTCGACTGCTATGCGCCCGAGCGCGACGAGCTCGTCACGCTCTATCGCGCGCTGCAAACCATGTGGCGCTCCAACCGCGGCAAGACCGGAGACGACTCGTTTAGTGCGAGCGATATCGATATTGCGCAGATGTGCCTTGCCATCGATGCTCGCACGCCGGTCGACGAGCGCTCGGTGGAAAGTGGCCTGGGAATCTTCGAAGAGCTTGGTTTCTGTCGAGTTTCGGGGTTTGACGACACTCGTCGCATCGCGATGGCCGAAAACCCCGGCCGCGTGCAATTGAGCAGGTCAATTCGCTATTTGGAGGGCTTGCGCTCGCGCATGGAGTTCTCGGCTTTCCGGAGTTGGGCGCTCGATTCGTGTGCTTCTGATATGCTAGCCAAAGTTAACCGCCCGATCGTACCGCGGGCCTAGGGGAAGGGGACCTCGATGGATACCGCAGCCCGTACCGCCCATGATTCCACCCTCCAGCCGTTCTCGGAGATGGAGCACTATAAGCATGCCGATGAGCTGCCGCCCGAGATTATGGCGGACAGCTACGACAAGCTGGAGCGCTTGTGCCTCAAATATATGAATGAGGACGACTTTTCTAAGGTGGAGCAGGCCTACTGCTTTGCTGCCGAGAAGCATTGCAACCAAAAGCGGCGCTCGGGTGAGATGTACATCAACCATCCCGTCGAGGTGGCCATCATTTTGGCTGATCTCAAGATGGACTGCGATGTGGTGTGCGCCGCGCTGCTGCACGATACCGTCGAGGACACCGAAACCTCGCTTGCCGACGTTTCCGGCCTGTTTGGTGAAACCGTGGCAGAGCTCGTCGACGGCGTGACCAAGCTCACCAATATCGAAGTCGACAGCATGGACGAGAAGCAGGCCCTCACGCTGCGCAAGATGTTCCTTGCCATGTCCAAGGACATTCGCGTCATCATCGTTAAACTTGCCGATCGTCTGCACAACATGCGAACGCTGGCAGCCCTGCGCGAGGATCGTCGCCTGTTTAAGGCTCGCGAGACCATGGACGTGTATGCGCCCCTGGCCGACCGCCTGGGCATGAGCTCTATTAAGTGGGAGCTCGAGGACCTGTCCTTCTTCTACCTGGAGCCCGACGCCTACCAGCGCATCGCGCGCATGGTGGCTGAATCGCGCGAGGTTCGCGAGCGCTATCTGGCCGAGACCATCAAGACGCTCACCGATGAGCTCAACCGCATTGGCCTGGAGGGCTTCCAGATTAATGGCCGCTCCAAGCACTATTGGTCCATCTACCAAAAGATGAAGCGCAAGGGCAAGGAATTCTCCGAGATCTACGACCTGGTGGCACTGCGCGTCATCACGCATTCGGTGCGCGATTGCTACTCCACGCTCGGCGCGGTGCACACACTATGGCACCCCATGCCCGGTCGTTTTAAAGACTATATTGCCATGCCCAAGGTCAACAACTACCAGTCGCTCCATACGACGGTTATCGGCCCCACAGCTCGTCCGCTCGAGATTCAGATTCGAACCTACGAGATGCATGAGCAGGCCGAGTACGGCATTGCCGCCCACTGGCTCTATAAGAAATCGGGCGGATCGTCTGCTTCCAAGACCAATGACGCTCAACGTTTGGACGACCAGATTAACTGGCTCAAACATTCGCTCGATTGGGCGGCTTCTGACGAGATTACCGACGCCAAGGAATACCTGCATTCGCTGAAGGTCGACCTCTTCGATCAGGAGATTTTCGTCTTTACGCCCAAGGGTGAGGTCATGGCGCTTCGTGCCGGCTCTACGCCGCTCGACTTTGCCTATGCCGTTCACACCGAGGTGGGCAACCACTGCGTCGGCGCCAAGATCAACGGTGCGGTCGCGCCGCTCACGCACGAGATCAAGACGGGCGACCGTGTCGAGATTCTGACCAACAAGAGTTCCAAGCCGTCGCGCGATTGGCTCAAGATCGTTAAGACACCTTCCGCCAAGTCAAAGATCCGCCGCTATTTTGCCGCTGCGACCAAGGACGACGACGCTGCCGCCGGTCGCGATATGCTGGCCAAGGACCTGCGTAAGCGTGGCTATGGCATTTCTACGCCGCGTTCGACGCGTGCACTCAACGCCGTGGCGGAGCAGTTTAACTTCAAGCAGCTCGAGGACCTGTTTGCCGCCGTCGGCGCCGGCAAGGTTGCCCCGCGCGCTGTGGGCAACAAAGTCGAGCAGATCTTGGATCCCAAGCCCGAGGAACAGCTCACCAAGGCCGAGGCTATCGCCGAGGTCGTGAAGCAGCCCGCTCGCGGCTCCAACCGCAAGCCGCAAAAGCGCGGCAAGAGCGCCAGTAACGGCATTATCGTCAAGGGCGAGAGCAACAGCGGTCTGCTGGTCCGTTTGGCGCATTGCTGCAATCCGGTGACGGGCGACGATATCGTGGGCTTCATCACGCGCGGCCGCGGCGTCTCGGTGCACCGTGCCAACTGCCCCAACGTCAAGGGTCTTATGGAACACCCCGAGCGCATGATTGACGTTGAGTGGGACGGCGCTGCCGACACCCTCTTCCAGGTCGAGATCGTGGTCGAGTGCCTGGACCGCATGGGCCTGCTCAAGGATGTCACCATTGCCATTGGCGATGCGGGCGGCAATATCCTTTCCGCCGCCACGTCGACCAACCGCGAGGGTATTGCAACCCTGCGCTTTATGGTCGAAATCTCGGACGCGAGTGGTCTGGATCCGCTGCTGGCTTCTATCAGCAGCGTTGACTCGGTCTACGACGCGCGCCGCCTGATGCCCGGCGAGGGTGGAGCCCAGCTTAAGCGCCGCGTTTAGTCGCGACGAACGTGTCACATTATCGATATTCGCTACACTCGAGGCATCGTTTGATGCCTCGAGTTCTATAGAGGGGAGAGGGACATGAGTGCTGTGTCCTTGGATTTAACTCCCAAGGGATCGGTCGAGATCGAGACGCTCGTAAACGGTCCCATTCAGACCAATAGCTATGCTGTTATTTCGGATAATGAGTGCGTGATTATCGATCCCGCATGGGAAGGCGAACGCCTGGTGGAGCATATTCGAGCCGAGCATCCCGGCGTACGCGTGTTTGGCGCCGTATGCACTCATGGCCATGCCGATCATGTTGGTGGTGTTGCAGGCGTGCGAACCACCGTTGGCGAGGGCTGCCAGTATGAGCTGTGTGCTAAGGATGTGGCGGTGCCGCATGCGAACATCGAGGAACAGCGAGCTATGTGGGGCATTGAGACGCCTGACCCCGGGGAGCCGACGCACCTGCTCGCCGAGGGAGATGCTATCGAGGTGGGCGATATCTACCTGCAGGTGATCGAGACGCCAGGGCATACGCCGGGCGGGATCGTCTTGTTTGCTGCCACCGAGCAGGGGAACATTGCCTTTGTGGGCGACACCCTGTTTCCGGGTGGGCACGGCCGCACCGATCTTTCTGGAGGAGACGAGGCGGCGATTCTGCGCTCGCTCTCCAAGCTCGCCCGGCTTCTCCCGCCCGATACCGTTTGCCTAACCGGTCATGGCGATTCGACCACCATGGCACGCGAACTCATTCAGAACCCTTTCATGCAGATGTAGCTTAATAGTCGGCTTTTGAAGCACGAGAAGCGTCCAAACGTCAAGCTATTTTTCCCCAACGGGTCGATTTCGTAGGGCAAACGGTCAAAAAAAAGTCTGTTTGGACGATATTCGTGAACAAACGAACGTTTATGCTCGGGTGCGCCGTGGTAAAATCTCAGGCGTTATCGGAGCAACCTTACAGGAGGTTTCTTTTATGCTCGTCAACGCAGCAGACATGCTCAAGAAGGCCGAGGCCGGCAAGTACGGTCTTGGTGCCTTCAACACCAACAACCTCGAGTGGACCCTGGCTATTCTCCAGGCCGCCGAGGAGGCCAAGTCTCCGCTGATCCTTCAGTGCACCGCTGGTGCCGCTAAGTGGATGGGCGGTTTCAAGGTCTGCGCCGACATGGTCAAGGCTGCCGTCGAGGCCACGGGCGTTACCGTTCCCGTCGCCCTTCACCTCGATCACGGTTCTTACGAGGACTGCTTCAAGTGCATCGAGGCCGGCTTCACGTCCATCATGTATGACGGCTCTCACGAGGAGACCTTCCAGCTTAACCTCGACCGCACCAAGGAGCTCGTTGAGCTTGCCCACTCCAAGGGCATGTCCATCGAGGCCGAGGTCGGCGGCATCGGCGGTACCGAAGACGGCGTGACCTCCAACGGCGAGCTCGCTGACCCCGCTGAGTGCAAGCAGATTGCTGATCTGGGCGTTGACTTCCTCGCCTGCGGCATCGGCAACATCCACGGCGTGTATCCCGCCGACTGGGCCGGTCTTTCCTTCGAGCGTCTGGGCGAGATCAAGGCCCAGACCGGCGACCTGCCCCTCGTCCTGCACGGTGGCACCGGCATCCCCGAGGATCAGATCAAGAAGGCCATCTCCCTGGGCATCTCCAAGATCAACGTCAACACCGACCTGCAGCTCGTCTTCGCCAAGGGCGTCCGCGAGTACATCGAGGCTGGCAAGGATCAGCAGGGCAAGGGCTTCGACCCCCGCAAGCTCCTCAAGCCTGGTCGCGACAACATTGTTGCTCGCACCAAGGAGCTCATGGAGGAGTTTGGCTCCGTCAACAAGGCGTAAGTAGCGGTTTAACTTCCCGCCGGAGGCCCCGTTTCCCCTACGCTGTTTCCCTCGCGCTCACCTGGCTTCGCCAGAAGTCGCGCGACGGAATCAGCTCCGGGGAAACGGGGCCTCCTTTGTTAACTTGCTACAGGGTTACTGGTCTGATTTTAGTTATATGGTTACCGTTCAGCGGTGTTGATGGCTCCCTTGTTGGGGCTTTCTTTTTATCTCGCTACAATGGGCTTCAAGCGTTCTAGTGACTTGGAGTTTTGGTATGGCTGTTATTAATGTACTGCCTTCGGATGGGAAGGTTATTGACGAGGGTCCTGTTGGCTGCTCTGTTGATGTTTGCAGTGATGATTTTCGCCATCTCGATATTGGGCTACCGCCTGAGATTCTTCGTCTTAAGGATGCCGGGTATTTGACGCAGGCTGTTGCTGCCTGCGATCGCCTTTTGGAGCAGAACCCCGAGCCTTCGCTGGCTGCTTGTGTTCGTGCCGAGCGGTATCGCATGCTCGAGACGCCGCTTCATTTTTCGGTGTCGCGCGATCAGGCTATTGCGATGATTCGCGAGGAGTGGCCAGAGTTTATCGAAGAGCAGTTTGATGACCTGATTAATCGTAAGCGTATTGACTGGCGCTTTATCGATGGCGAGCTGTTCGTTCTCGACAACTTCCTTGATTCTTTGCGCGTGTATCCCAAGGAGGTTCCGGGTCTGCGCCCCGATTCTACGGATGGTATGGCGCTGCGCAATCAGATGCTTAAGGAGATGGAATCGCAAGGCGGGCTGTCTCGCGCCATTACGCTCAAGGCATGCGTGTCTGTTCCTGGTGCTCTGGAGGGAGAGACTGTTCGCTCGTGGCTACCCGTTGCCGCCGCCTGTCGTCAACAGTCTCATATCGAGGTTCTCGATATGACGCCGGAGGGTGCTGTTGCCCCCGCGAATGCTTCGGCGCGTACCGCCTCGTGGTCTTCTTCGAGTGAGCGCTCATTCTCGGTGACCTATCGCTATCAAATTGATGCCGCTTATCGTGATGTCTATGGGGGTGCGCTTCCGGTGCATCCTTGCATGGACGTGCCACTGCCCGTGGACACCTCCGAGGACCGTCCGCACATTGCATTCACGCCGTATCTGCAGCAGCTGACGGCCCGTGTCATTGACGGGCTCGAGGATCCGCTCGATCGCGCCCGTGCTATCTATGATTACCTGACGCAGCATATCGACTATCGCTATCAGCCGCCGTACCTGCTTTTGGGATCTATTGCCGATGACTGTGCGCACTCGCTCCGCGGCGATTGCGGCATTATGGCGCTCACGTTTATCACCATGTGCCGCATCGCGGGCGTTCCTGCCCGTTGGCAGAGCGGCCTGTATGTTGCGCCCGATTCGGTGGGGCCGCACGATTGGGCTGAGTTCTATACTCCACAGACCGGTTGGCTTAACGCCGACGTATCGTTTGGTTCCTCGGCACGCAGGATGGGGGAGGAGTGGCGTCGTCGTCACTACTTTGGCAATCTCGACCCGTGGCGCATGGTGGCCAATAATCGATTCCAGGCTGAATTTGTGCCTGCTTTCGACGGCATGCGCGAGGACCCTTACGATAACCAGATGGGTGAGGCTTCGGTCAACGGTCGCGGATGCCGTCGGCGCGAGATGCTCCGCTCGGTCGAACTCATCGAAATGCTTGAAGTTCCATTTTCGGACTAATCAACAGAAAGCTGTGATAAACTAACTCACGCATTACGTGCCCGAGTGGCGGAATTGGCAGACGCAGTGGACTCAAAATCCACCGTTGGCAACAACGTGCGAGTTCGAGTCTCGCCTCGGGCACCATACATGCGAGTGAGCGTTCAAGGGGGTCAAGGCCCCCTTTTTCGTGTACGTAATGTGATAACGCGCAGTACGTGTTATTATTCGCAAGGCGTTGTTCCCGCAATGCCCTAAAGAGGAACCCGAGGGCTCCCACCTTTTGGCGCCAATGAGCAGCTGACTGGTCATACAACTTAGATTCCCTTCCTCATATTGAGGATGTCTATGTGTACGACCTGGTTGCAAAGAAGCGCCGGGTTATTTTTTTATGAATGGAGGTAGGGAAAATAGCTAAGTCTGATGACACCCGCATCAACGACGAGATCACTGCATCTTCGTGCCGTTTGATTGGCGTCGATGGCTCTCAGCTCGGCCTGTTCGCCATCCGCGATGCCCAGCGCGTCGCCGACGATCAGGGTCTCGACCTGGTCGAGATCGCTCCCAACGCGGAGCCGCCGGTCTGCAAGGTCATGGACTACGGTAAGTTCAAGTACCAGCAGGCCATGAAGGCCAAGGCTGCTCGTAAGAACCAGTCCAAGGTCGAGGTCAAGGAAATGAAGTTCCGACCCAAGATCGACGTTGGCGACTACGAGACCAAGAAGGGCCACGTTCTGCGTTTCCTCAAGAAGGGCGCACGCGTTAAGATCACCATCATGTTCCGCGGCCGTGAGATGGCTCACCCGGAGCAGGGCCTTAACGTTCTCGAGCGTCTCGCCGAGGATCTCAAGCCTTACGCTACGGTCGAGTCCAAGCCTAAAATGGAAGGCCGTAACATGCTTATGCTGCTCGCCCCGATTAAGGGCGCCTTCGATGAGGATAAAGCGGCAAGCGATACCAAGTAACTAGTGTTCTGTAACCGATTAAGGAGTATTTCATGCCTAAGATGAAGTCCCACAGCGGCACCAAGAAGCGTTTCCGCAAGACTGGTACCGGCAAGCTTATGCGCGCCAAGGCTTTCAAGAGCCACATCCTGAGCAAGAAGTCCACCAAGCGTAAGCGTGGCTTCCGTCAGGAGACCGAGATCGCCGCTGCCGACCGCAAGGTCATCAAGTCGCGTCTCGCCTAAGTTCGCGTTCCCGTTTTTCGTTTTACCGTCTAGGAGTTGATAGAACATGGCACGTATTAAGCGCGCTGTTGCCGCCAAGAAGAAGCGCCGTACCGTTATGCACCGTGCGAAGGGTTACTACGGTGCCGCTTCGCGTACTTACAAGCATGCTAAAGAGCAGGTCCAGCACTCCCTGCAGTATCAGTATCGTGATCGCCGCAACAAGAAGCGCGAGATCCGTTCTCTCTGGATCACTCGTATCAACGCTGCTGCTCGCCTGAACGACATCTCTTACTCTCAGTTCATGCACGGCCTGAAGGTTGCCGGCATCGAGCTCGACCGCAAGGTCCTGGCTCAGATGGCTTACGAGGACATCGAGTCCTTCAACGAGCTGGCTACCATCGCCAAGAAGGCTCTCGAGGCCTAATAGATTCTCTTGAATCGCTAGGGGAGTGTCGCGTTGTGCGCGGCGCTCCCTCTTTTTATCTGAAGCGCGGTTTACATTGCTAAAAGCGCGGGTAAATAAACACATACAGGTGACCGATCTCGATATATTCCTGAACCAAAGGGTCATCATCTGATACGTGCGGAAGATCCGCACCAGTCTTTCTATTACCTATAGAAAGCAATATGTTGTGTAGGACTTGTGAAGAGTGGAATTGACGTCCCACAGGGCTTCGCGGTCTGGCAATATATCTCCTTGCCGCGCGGCCCGGTCGGACCGGATCAGCCGCGGGGCGTGCACCTTGAGAACCGGATACTGCGAGGATGGACACTGACTCCAGTGTCGCATCCGGGCAGACATCGAACCATTTGAAATGGTCTAACTTGGATTTGTTTTTCGCAAGGCCGCCGAGAGGCGGCCCCGAGAAATTCCTTTTCCTATACTAAAACCATATGAATCGAACGGAACCGATCAGCGATGGACTGAGAGGACCGGACGGGCTCGAAGCCCAGAATATTTTGGACGGAGAGTTCGATCCTGGCTCAGGATGAACGCTGGCGGCGCGCCTAACACATGCAAGTCGAACGGCACCCACCTCCGGGTGGAAGCGAGTGGCGAACGGCTGAGTAACACGTGGAGAACCTGCCCCCTCCCCCGGGATAGCCGCCCGAAAGGACGGGTAATACCGGATACCCCGGGGTGCCGCATGGCACCCCGGCTAAAGCCCCGACGGGAGGGGATGGCTCCGCGGCCCATCAGGTAGACGGCGGGGTGACGGCCCACCGTGCCGACAACGGGTAGCCGGGTTGAGAGACCGACCGGCCAGATTGGGACTGAGACACGGCCCAGACTCCTACGGGAGGCAGCAGTGGGGAATCTTGCGCAATGGGGGGAACCCTGACGCAGCGACGCCGCGTGCGGGACGGAGGCCTTCGGGTCGTAAACCGCTTTCAGCAGGGAAGAGTCAAGACTGTACCTGCAGAAGAAGCCCCGGCTAACTACGTGCCAGCAGCCGCGGTAATACGTAGGGGGCGAGCGTTATCCGGATTCATTGGGCGTAAAGCGCGCGTAGGCGGCCCGGCAGGCCGGGGGTCGAAGCGGGGGGCTCAACCCCCCGAAGCCCCCGGAACCTCCGCGGCTTGGGTCCGGTAGGGGAGGGTGGAACACCCGGTGTAGCGGTGGAATGCGCAGATATCGGGTGGAACACCGGTGGCGAAGGCGGCCCTCTGGGCCGAGACCGACGCTGAGGCGCGAAAGCTGGGGGAGCGAACAGGATTAGATACCCTGGTAGTCCCAGCCGTAAACGATGGACGCTAGGTGTGGGGGGACGATCCCCCCGTGCCGCAGCCAACGCATTAAGCGTCCCGCCTGGGGAGTACGGCCGCAAGGCTAAAACTCAAAGGAATTGACGGGGGCCCGCACAAGCAGCGGAGCATGTGGCTTAATTCGAAGCAACGCGAAGAACCTTACCAGGGCTTGACATATGGGTGAAGCGGGGGAGACCCCGTGGCCGAGAGGAGCCCATACAGGTGGTGCATGGCTGTCGTCAGCTCGTGTCGTGAGATGTTGGGTTAAGTCCCGCAACGAGCGCAACCCCCGCCGCGTGTTGCCATCGGGTGATGCCGGGAACCCACGCGGGACCGCCGCCGTCAAGGCGGAGGAGGGCGGGGACGACGTCAAGTCATCATGCCCCTTATGCCCTGGGCTGCACACGTGCTACAATGGCCGGTACAGAGGGATGCCACCCCGCGAGGGGGAGCGGATCCCGGAAAGCCGGCCCCAGTTCGGATTGGGGGCTGCAACCCGCCCCCATGAAGTCGGAGTTGCTAGTAATCGCGGATCAGCATGCCGCGGTGAATGCGTTCCCGGGCCTTGTACACACCGCCCGTCACACCACCCGAGTCGTCTGCACCCGAAGTCGCCGGCCCAACCGAGAGGGGGGAGGCGCCGAAGGTGTGGAGGGTGAGGGGGGTGAAGTCGTAACAAGGTAGCCGTACCGGAAGGTGCGGCTGGATCACCTCCTTTCTAGGGAGATACATTCTTAGAGAGAAAACACTTTAACTCGAATAGAGGGCAGGAGCCCGTCCGGTAGATGTCCGCCAGGATGATTCCCCGCAGCACCCGGTCCCCGGGGTCGCACCCGCGTACCTTGAGAGCCGCATAGCGATAGGAGAGAGATGGAAGATCCGAATCTTCCAGACTCGATTCTTTTCTGCGATTTATCAGACAGAATGATAGCAATCATTCATCCGATCCAAACAAGAAGAATTCACTTATATATGAGTGAGGAGCATCTGATCGCGAGCACAGTCAACTACTGTGCCGCGGTATGAGATACCCGAATTGCGACATACGAGCGCTATTCATGATATCGATTAATTAATTTTAGCGACACGTGGATATCCCGCGGGCCCGAGAGCGGTCCCGCAAGATACCACGGGCGCACGGCGGATGCCTTGGCACAGGGAGCCGATGAAGGACGCGGCAAGCTGCGATAATCCCCGGCGAGGAGCACACATCCTTCGACCCGGGGGTCTCCGAATGGGCGAACCCATCCGTAGCAGTACGGATATCCCGACCCTGAACACATAGGGGCCGGGAGGACAACCCGGGGAACTGAAACATCTAAGTACCCGGAGGAGAGGAAATCAATCTCGAGACTCCCCGAGTAGCGGCGAGCGAAAGGGGACCGATGGCCAAACCGTCGAGCGGGCGTACCCGGCAGGGGTTCCGCCGACGGGGTTGCAGGGCCGCGCATCCGGGGGCTGCCGCCCCCGGGCGCAGGTCCGGCTGGGGAGCGGAACGGCATGGGAGGGCCGGCCGCAGCGGGTGACAGCCCCGTACGCGAACCCAGACCGGACGGCGCGACGCGGTCCCTGAGTAGGGCCGGGCACGTGAAACCCGGTCCGAACCTGGGTGGACCACCATCCAAGCCTGAGTACTACCCTGTGACCGATAGCGCACCAGTACCGTGAGGGAAAGGTGAAAAGCACCCCGGGAGGGGAGTGAAACAGTACCTGAAACCGTGCGCCCACGAGCAGTCGGAGCACCTATATGGTGTGACGGCGTGCCTTTTGTAGAATGAGCCAGCGAGTCGCTGGCGCGGGGCGAGGTTAACCGAAAGGGAGCCGGAGCGAAAGCGAGCCTTAACAGGGCGACTTGAGTCCCGCGCCGCGGACGCGAAGCCGGGTGAGCTATCCGTGGGCAGGCTGAAGCGGGGGTAAGACCCCGTGGAGGGCCGAACGCACGTCGGTTGAAAACGGCGGCGATGACCTGCGGATAGGGGTGAAAGGCCAATCAAACCCGGAGATATCTCGTTCTCCCCGAAATAGCTTTAGGGCTAGCGTCGCGCGTTCACCGCCGGAGGTAGAGCACCGGATGGACGAGGGGGCTTCGCCGCCTACCGAATCCAACCGAACTCCGAATGCCGGCGGCCCAGAGCGCGGCAGTCAGAGCATGTGGGCTAAGCTGTGTGCTCGAGAGGGAAACAGCCCGGACCGCCCGCTAAGGTCCCCAAGTTCCAGCCGAGTGGCAAAGGATGTGCGTCCGCCCAGACAACCAGGATGTTGGCTTAGAAGCAGCCATGCATTCAAAGAGTGCGTAACAGCTCACTGGTCGAGTGGACATGCGCCGACAATACACGGGGCTAAGCTGGACACCGAAGCGGCGGGATTTTGATTTTCAGAATCGGTAGGGGAGCTTCCCATGGGCGGGGAAGCCGCCGGGCGACCGGCGGTGGAGCGCATGGGAGTGAGAATGCTGGCATGAGTAGCGAGAGACGAGAGAGTAACTCGTCCGCCGTGAACCCGAGGTTTCCTGGGCAAGGCTAATCCTCCCAGGGTCAGTCGGGGGCTAAGGCGAGGCCGGGAGGCGTAGCCGACGCGCAGCAGGCAGACATTCCTGCACCGCGCACGCGGCGCTACGACCGACGGGGCGACGGATGGGGGTGGCTCGGCGGGGTTCTGGACGTCCCCGTGATGGAGCGCGGCCCGCGGACCAGGGAAATCCGGTCCGCACGAGGGCGAGGCTCCGGACGAAGCGATCAAGCGAAGCGAGTGAGCCCGAGGTCCCTAGAAAAACCCCTAGGCAGGCGCGTGCGCGCCCGTACCGCAAACCGACACAGGTGGGTGGGTAGAACATACCGAGGCGATCGGGTCAACCATGGTCAAGGAACTCGGCACAATGGCCCCGTAACTTCGGGAGAAGGGGTGCCCGCGCGTACGTGAACGGACTTGCTCCGGGAGCGGAGGCGGGCCGCAGTGGAGAGGCCCAAGCGACTGTTTACCAAAAACACAGGACTCTGCAGAAGCCGCAAGGCGACGTATAGGGTCTGACGCCTGCCCGGTGCCGGAAGGTCACGCGGAGGAGTTAGCCGCAAGGCGAAGCCCCGAAGCCAAGCCCCGGTAAACGGCGGCCGTAACTATAACGGTCCTAAGGTAGCGAAATTCCTTGTCGGGTAAGTTCCGACCTGCACGAAAGGCGCAACGACTTGGGCGCTGTCTCGACCATGGACCCGGTGAAATTGCACTGGTCGTGAAGATGCGACTTACCCGCGGAAGGACGGAGAGACCCCGTGAACCTTCACTGCAGCTTGGCATTGGCCGCTGGTCCCGCGTGTAGAGGATAGGCAGGAGGCACAGATCCGGAGGCGCCAGCCCCCGGGGAGCCGCCCTTGGAATACTGCCCTCGCGCGACCGGCGTCCTAACCCGAGGCCGTCGACCGGCTCGGGGACCGTGCCAGGCGGGCAGTTTGACTGGGGCGGTCGCCTCCTAAAGGGTAACGGAGGCGCGCGAAGGTCCGCTCGGGACGGTCGGCAACCGTCCTTTTGAATGCAAGAGTACAAGCGGGCTTGACTGCGAGGCCAACAAGCCGAGCAGGTGCGAAAGCAGGCTCTAGTGATCCGGCGGCCCCGAGTGGGTGGGCCGTCGCTCAACGGATAAAAGGTACTCCGGGGATAACAGGCTGATCTTGCCCAAGAGTCCACATCGACGGCAAGGTTTGGCACCTCGATGTCGGCTCATCGCATCCTGGGGCTGGAGCAGGTCCCAAGGGTACGGCTGTTCGCCGTTTAAAGCGGTACGCGAGCTGGGTTCAGAACGTCGTGAGACAGTTCGGTCCCTATCCTCCGTGGGCGCAGGAGAATCGATGGAGGCTGCCCCCAGTACGAGAGGACCGGGGTGGACGCACCTCCGGTGAACCGGTTGTCGACCAACGGCACGGCCGGGTAGCCGCGTGCGGCGCGGATAACCGCTGAAGGCATCTAAGCGGGAAGCCGTTCCAGGGATTAGTTCTCCTTCCGGTAAGGGCCCAGGTAGACTACCTGGTCGATAGACGGCAGGTGCAAGGACGGCGACGTCCTCAGCCGAGCCGCACTAATCGCCCGAGCTCTTCCGGAACCGCACCTCGCGGCCCGCGGGACTTCGCGCTCATGCGCGGTCCGGGCACGAGGATGCCCCCGAGTCATCTCCCCTATGCGCCATGCGGCCCCCAGGGCACGTGAGTAGACACCCGGACACCGTAACGGTGGGCGCCGCCCACCGGTCAGCGGCCAGAGCATGGGGGGCACGCCCGGTCCCGTTCCGAACCCGGAAGCTAAGCCCCATCGCGCCGAGAGTACTGCGGGGCCAGCCCGTGGGAGGCCAGGGCGCCGCTGACCGGTGGACGGCACCGAGCCGTCGGATGACTTGAAGAAGGGGGAGGCCTCGCGGCCTCCCCCTTTTTTGCGTTATATACACGTTGTGCTTTGGGACCTAGCTTCCCCGTATGCGCTCTTACTGTTTGGCTGTTTTTTGAGTCCATCTAGTTTATTTGAGCGATAATTACTCGCATTGGCGTTAGGGAGGGCTTGATGTTTACCGTATTTGTCTTGGGCAATATTGCTTCGGGTAAGTCGACTGCCTGCCGCTATTTCGAATCTCGTGGCGCTATGCTTATCGATCTGGATGAGCTTGCAAAATCGCTGTATGTGCCGGGCTCTAATATCGTCAATGCTCTCGCGGATGAATTCGGTTGGGACATTTTGGATGAGGAAGGCGGCATTCGCCGCAGCATCCTCGCCTCTCGAGCTTTCGCTTCTCCTGATTCGGTCGCACGGCTCAATGGCATTGTGCATCCCGTTCTGATTGAACAGCTTTCGCTTAGGATTCTCGATCCGGTTTGTTGTACGGTTTCATCACCCCGTTACCCCTTTGCGGTGGTTGAGGTTTCTGCTCCGACTGGTTTTGAGGATGCATTTGGCTTGGCTGATGAAATTCTGGTCATTAGCGCCCCTTTGTCAGTTCGTCGCGAGCGCGCTATTCAACGTGGCATGGAGCCATCTGATTTCGATGCCCGTTCTGCTTGCCAGCCCGATGAGTCTGCGCTGTGCAATCTCGCTACAACGGTGATTGATAATTCGGCAGCCGATGATTCGCTCTTTGAGCAGCTTGACTCATGGCTTGCATGCCACGGGTTTATAGATACTGCGGATAAGGAGGAGGCCGATGCCTAAGGCACGTTTCTTTACGTGGTATCGCGTGGCACCACTTGCCGTTGTGTTCGTCTTCGGCCTTATTTCGCTCGTCTACTCGTGTGCCCCTGCCGCTTTCTTTAAGCCGCTGTATCCGATTGACTACGAGGCTTATGTAAAGCAATCCAGTATTTCGCATAATCTGGATCCGTATCTGGTGTGCGCTGTCATTAAGTCGGAATCGAATTGGGACCCCGAGGCCGAGTCGAATCAGGGTGCTCAGGGATTGATGCAGCTGATGCCCGAGACTGCCCAGGATATGATCGCCAAGGGCCTTGTCGACGGAGGGGAGTATTCGGCCGACAATCTTAACGATCCGGCTACGAATATCGAGTTTGGCTGCGCATACCTCTCGTATCTTCTCGCCTATTTCAACGGGTCGACGGATAGTGCCATCGCCGCCTATAACGCCGGTATGGGCAATGTCGACGGATGGGCGCAGCAGAACACGTCACTCCATAATGCGATTACCTTCCCTGAAACTCAGGCTTATCTGATTCGCGTCAATAATGCCTGGGTTCGATATAAGACTCTCTATCCCGATCGGTTCGTATAGGACTAAGCCCACCGCCCGCGTATACTGCAGATGTATGAGTTAGGAGTATCCATGGCGGAATTTGAAGTAGAACGCGTTGGTGGTGAACTTAAGCGCTTTGGCGTTGAGGGCGCTGATGTGCCGTTTAAGGTCGTGTCTCCATACGAGCCCGCTGGTTCCCAGCCTAAGGCCATTGAGTCACTTGTGCGGGGCGTGAGGGACGGAGACCGCTATCAGGTTTTGCTGGGTGTGACTGGTTCGGGTAAGACTTTTACGATGGCCAAAACCATTGAGGCCTTGGGTAAGCCGACCCTTGTCATGGCTCCGAATAAAACGCTCGCCGCTCAGCTTGCGAGCGAGCTCAAAGAGTTCTTTCCCAATAACGCTGTGGTCTACTTCGTCTCGTACTACGACTACTATCAGCCCGAGGCGTATGTGCCGCAAAGCGATACATATATCGAGAAAGACTCCTCGATTAACGAAGAGGTCGAGATGCTGCGCCATCAGGCGACCGCGTCACTGCTCTCTCGACGTGATGTGATCGTTGTCGCATCGGTCTCGTGTATCTATGGCATTGGCTCTCCTGAGGACTATGCGGGTCTGGCTCCAAACGTCGACAAGAAGGTGCCGCTCGAGCGCGATGACTTTATCCATGCACTTATCGACATTCAATATGATCGCAATGACTATGACCTGGCACGTGGCACGTTCCGCGTGCGCGGCGATGTTGTTGACGTGTATCCGCCTTATGCCGAGCATCCGTTGCGGTTTGAGTTCTTTGGCGACGAGGTCGAGCTGATTGCCGAGATCGATGAGGTCACCGGTGAGATGCTTCGTGAGTACGAGGCCATTCCCGTATGGCCGGCATCGCACTACGTGACCGAGAAGCCGAAGGTCAAGGCGGCTCTGAAATCGATCAGCGAAGAGTGCGAGAAGCGCGTGGCGGAGCTCAAGGCGACCGACAAGTTGCTCGAGGCGCAGCGTCTGCAGCAGCGTACCGATTATGATCTTGAGATGCTCGAGACGATGGGCTTTTGCAACGGCATCGAGAACTACTCGCGTCATCTGGACGGTCGCAAGCCGGGTGAGCCGCCGTTTACCCTAATCGATTACTTTCCCAAGGATATGCTCTGCATCATCGATGAGAGCCATGTGACGGTGCCGCAGATTCGCGGCATGCACGAAGGTGACCGCTCGCGTAAGGTGACGCTGGTGGAACACGGTTTTCGCCTGCCCTCGGCGCTCGATAACCGCCCGCTTCGTTTCGATGAGTTTGAGGCAAGGATCCCCCAGTTTATCTATGTTTCGGCCACGCCGGGCGACTACGAGCTGCGGGTGAGCCAAAACGACGTGGAGCAGATTATTCGTCCGACAGGCCTGCTCGACCCCAAGATTGACGTGCGTCCAGTTCGCGGTCAGATTGACGATCTTGAGGACGAGATTCGCGAGCGCGTTGCCCGCAAGGAGCGCGTGCTGGTGACTACGTTGACCAAGCGCATGGCCGAGGACCTGACCGACCATCTACTTGATGCGGGCATTAAGGTCAATTACATGCACTCTGATACGGCGACAATGGACCGTGTCGAGATCCTGCGAACGCTGCGCGAGGGCAAGATCGATGTTCTCGTTGGCATCAACCTGCTTCGCGAGGGCTTGGATCTTCCCGAGGTCTCACTGGTGGCAATTCTCGATGCCGATAAGGAAGGCTTCTTGCGCAACCGCCGTTCGCTGATTCAGACGATTGGCCGTGCGGCCCGTAACGCCGATGGCGAAGTCATCATGTATGCAGACGTTGTGACCGATTCGATGAAAGAGGCCATCGAGGAGACACAGCGCCGTCGCGAGATTCAGATGGCATATAACGAAGAACATGGCATTGTGCCCAAGACAGTGCGCAAGGCCATCAACGACATCTCAAGTTTTATTGCCGAGGCCGAAAAAACTGTGGGCTCCAAGGGACGCTCGAAGGGCGACTCTCTTGGCCATGGCGCATTCTATACGCCCGATGAGTCGGGCGAGGGCGGTGTGCCGGAAACGGTGGCGCCCGAGCAGACACTTGCGGAGCAGTTGGAAGAACTGCCGCATGACGAGCTTGTGCGGATCGTCGAAACCATGGAAGAGGATATGCGTAACGCTTCTGCCGCTATGGACTTTGAGGAGGCGGCGCGCCTGCGCGATGCTGTCGTTCAGATTCGGGCGATGCTCGAGGGTGCGTCTGAGGACGAGACGATCGAGCGCTTACGCTCGCAGGCCCGCAAGGGTTCCACGTTCGCATCGGGCAGAAAACGCCAGGGTGCACGGTTTAAGAAATAGCGAACAGGCCCCGAGTTCCCTGTGGAGCTCGGGGCCTATGTCTTTTGCGCGCTGGAATTTGTGCGTTAGAGGTCTGCGATCAGGGCTTCAGCACAACGGATGCCGTCGGTGGCCGCGCTCATGATGCCGCCGGCATATCCAGCTCCCTCACCACAAGGGTAGAGGCCCGGGGTCGACACGGCGTGGCACGTTCGGTCTCGGGTGATAGTGACCGGTGAGCTCGAACGAGTCTCCACGCCGGTAAGAACGGCATCGGGGCGGTCGTAGCCTCGTAGCTTTTTTCCGAGTAGGGGAAGTCCCAGGCGGAGCGACTCGACGATATGCTGCGGTAGGGCTTCGTCAATTGCCGTCCAGGTCACACCGAGCGGATAGGTGGGCTTTACCTTTCCGGGCGCCTTGCTGGCGCGTCCTGCGAGGAAATCTCCGACGAGTTGTGCCGGTGCGTTCCAGTTGGAACCGCCCAGGCGATAGGCGGCCGCCTCGCAGGCACGCTGGAGCTCGATGCCGGCGAGCGGGTCATCGTTGGGAAGGTCCTCAGGCGTGACGTTAACGAGCAGGGCGGCATTTGCGTTGCGTCCGTCGCGGGCATTGAGACTGGCCCCGTTGACGCACAGATGGCACGGTTCTGAAGAGGCGGCAACAACCTGTCCGCCGGGGCACATGCAAAACGAGAACACGCTGCGGCCGTTGGGAAGATGGGCAACAAGTTTGTAGGGGGCCGCCCCGAGCGCTGGATGTCCCGCCGAGGCTCCATATTGGGCTCTGTCGATGTCGCGTTGCGGATGCTCGATGCGAACGCCCATGGCAAAGGTCTTTTGTGCGAGGGCCACGTTGTGGTCCTTAAGGAGCTCAAAAATATCGCGAGCAGAATGCCCGCAGGCGAGGATGAGGTGCCTTGTCTCGATTGGCTCGTAAGTGGCGTCTTGGGACGATTGGACATCAATACCGGTGATGGCGCCAGACGCGTCGGTGCGAATGTCGACGAGCTTCGTTCGATAACGGACGACACCTCCGAGCTGCTCGATGCGCTGGGATATAGCGGTGACAACCTTGGGAAGGATGTCGGAGCCAATGTGCGGCTTGGCATCCCACAGAATATCGCGGGGCGCACCCGCCTCGACGAAGGTTTCGAGGATAAGGCGATGGACGGGATTTTTTGTTCCCGTATTGAGCTTGCCGTCCGAGAAGGTCCCTGCGCCGCCCAGACCAAACTGAATATTGCTCTCGGGGTCGAGGATGCGCTCCTTTAGAAAGAGGTCGATCGCCTGCGAGCGGCGAAATGCCGGGTCGCCGCGCTCGATAAGCAAGGGCTTAAGACCTGCTTCGGCGAGCGTGAGCGCAGCGAAAAGGCCGGCGCATCCGGCGCCGACAACGACGGGGCGTTCTTGAGGCGCGTCGGAGACGGGGGAGGGGAATGAAGGCCCATCGTCTTCTATCGCGCGTACGCGCGAGCGGTCACGCTCGGTGACGCTGTCGACCGCTTCTCGCTCGAGGTGGGGACTAGTCAGCTCAACACGAAAGCTCAGGATAAAATGGACGTCTCGTTTTTTGCGAGCGTCGATTGACTTGCGGTGGAGCTCGATGGACTTGATCTCGGAGTCCTTGCAACGTAAGACGCGCTTGGCGACTCGCTTGCCAACAATGAGGCAGGCATTTTCATCGCCGGCTTCATCGAGCGACGCGTTGACTTGGGTGATTTCGATCATCGAGGTCTCCTTAGAGGCAAGAAAGAGGCCGTCCGGTATCCCAGACGGCCCGAATGCGTTTTTGATTATAGACTGCGCGGCTACAAGCTGCTTGCAGCGCGAATGCCCGAGAGCCAGGCCCACGCAAGGTTAAAGCCTCCGCAATCGGCGTCGATGTCGAGCGCTTCGCCGCAGACGTAAAGCGGGGCGTCGACAACGCTGCGCGCGCGTAGACTGGGTGTTGAGATGCTCTCGACAGATACGCCACCACGCGTGACCTGCGCCGAGCGCTCCTCGGCTGTTCCCTCGACGAGCAACTTAAAGTGCTTGAGGATCGAGACCAGGTGGATGACATCGTTGGAGCCTGGATGGCACTGCTCGAACGCTGTACAGACGACGCGGGAGAGTTGCGGGGCGAGCATGCCGTCGAGCCAACGGGGATCGCGGGGCGAAAAGCCGCCGAGCAGCTTAACGCGCCGGTTGAGCATATCGAGCAGCTCGTCTTTAGAGAGGTCGGGGAAAACGTCGAGCAGGATCGTATCGCCGCGCTGGATACGACGGGAGAGGTTGAAGACAGCGACGCCCGAGATGCCGAAGGCTCGAAACAGTACTTCACCGTCTTCGTGCCAGAGCTCACTATGGTTACGGGTGAGCGTCAAGCGGGCGCGGACGCGCAGACCATCCAACGTCTTGAGTGCCGCCCGATCGCCAACGACCGTTGCCGATACGGGGCAGAGGATGGGGCGCAGCGAAGTGAGGGGGAGGCTAAACGTATCGGCGATACCGGTGGGGCTGCCGCCCGTGGCGATAATTACGGTATGTGCCTGCAGGGCCTCGTTCTTGCGAGGGACATCGGCGAGCGCTTTCCGAAGCGAGCGGAGCTCCGATTTTCGGTCGTCGTGCTTTTTTGCCTTGAGCGCCCGCGCTGGACGGTCTATTTGGAGTGCCCAGCCTTCGGAAGCTTTGTGCGCCGAGGCAACGTTGGCTCCGCAGATTAAGGTGATACCTAGGCGGTCGCAAACGTTGAGAAGCGTGTCGCGCACCGATTCGGCGCGAAGGGAGCGCGGGTACAGCCGGCCTTCCTCGGAGGTTGTCATGATGCCCAGCGAGGAGAAGAAACCCATAAGCTCTTGTTCGGGCCGGGGGCCCATAACGGATTCAACGAATGCGGGGTGGTTATACCGCTGTGGATCAATTGATTCGTTGGAGAGGTTGCAGCGGCCGTTGCCGGTCGCAAGGAGCTTAAGGCCGCAGGCGACATCGCGCTCAACGATGCAGACGCTTTTGCCAGCTCGTGCGGCCGTAATGGCGGCGGCGAGGCCTGAAGCCCCGCCGCCGATTACCAGGACGTCATAGAAGGCGCTCGCGTTCACTTAGGCCTCGTCGGTCTCGTGCGGGGTAATGGCCTCGACGGCAGAGACTGCCTTGGGCAACATGCCATCGGGCAGTGCGGTCTCGACCTCGCCCTTATCGCAGGCCTCGGCGAGTGCCGGATTAATGGGAAGCTGGCCCAAGATGTCGAGGTTATAGCGCTCTGCGACCTCGGGGAGCTTGCTCTTGCCAAAGACCTCGATCTTCTTGCCGCAGTCGGGACACTCAATATAGCTCATGTTCTCGACAATGCCCAGAATGGGGACGTTCATCTTCTCGGCCATGTTGACCGCCTTGGCGACGATCATCGAGACCAGATCCTGCGGGCTCGTGACGATGACGATGCCGTCGACGGGCAGCGACTGGAAGACGGTGAGCGCGACGTCGCCTGTTCCCGGAGGCATGTCGACCAGCAGGTAGTCGATGGGGCCCCACGAGGTCTCGCTCCAGAACTGCCTAATGGCGCCTGCGATGACCGGACCGCGCCAAAGGACGGGGTCGGTCTCGTTTTGGAGCAGAAGGTTGGAGCTCATGACCTTGACGCCGTGCTCGGAGATTTCGGGCAGCATAAGGTTGCCAAGGGCATGGACGTGGCGTCCGCTCATACCGAACATCTTGGGGATAGAGGGACCGGTGATGTCGGCATCGAGGACGCCGACCTTGTGGCCGTGACGGGCAAGCTCGGTGGCGATGGCACCGGTGACAAACGACTTGCCGACACCGCCCTTGCCGGAAAGCACGGCGATGACGCGTTTGACCTCGGACAGCGTGTTCTCCTCAAATTGCGACGGCGACGTTTGTCCGCCGGCGGCCTGTGCGTGCTCGCAACCCATGTATGACTCCTTTGTATATGTTGGGGCCGGGGCCCCGTGATGTGACACGAGCGTCATTGTACCCTCGTTTGCGAGCGGGAGTCATTTGCGATGCATTTGGGCCGAGCGTGCTTGCAATACGATGGGTCCAAGCGAATGGGCGGGCTTACTGAACTTTGCTGGCGAACTCGAGGTATTGCATGCGCTGCAGCTTGTCGATCGTCGAGGCGTATGGGCTGTCTTCAGATTCCAAGTCGTAGCGCAGCCCGTCGGCACCAAGGTAGCCGGCGACATTGATGGTGGGCACATCTGACCTTGTTGCAAGCAGAGCTTTTTGATAGTCGGTGAGCGGGGCGCCGATCTTATTAAGGGTAATGGCTGCAATCTCGTTTGCCCCGACGGTGTCGTAGACGTTGAGCTCGGTATTGCCGGCGATTTCATAGTTAGCCCAGACGAAATAGGTCGACTGATAGATACGGAAAGCGTGGCTTGCCGTATCTTCCTGAGGGTACAGCTCGTCGTTGAGGGTCGTTGCGGCGCTCGGCTGATGGTCGCCAAAAAAGACAAGGACAACCGGTCTGCCGATATTGCGGAGCTCGTTGATAAAGTACTCGAGGTCCCGGTCGGATGCGTTGATGCAGGTAAGATAGGTGTTGAGTGCACTATTGGCGCCCTCGCTGGCCCCCTCGACCCAATAGTTTGTCAGCTCCTCGGCGGGAACGGTGCCATAGTCGTAGCCGCCGTGATTTTGCATCGTGACGTCAAAGATGAACTGCGGGGCTTCGTCGGTTCTAAGCAGGTCGAGTATCTTGTCGTAGGTGGCGTAGTCGCATACGCCGGCATGGTAACAGGGCGCACCCTCGAAATCGCCGATTGAAAGAAAGTCTCCGAAGCCCAGCTGCTGATAGATTTTATCTCGATGGTAGTTGACGGGGTTTTGCGGGTGCATAGCGGTAGCGGTATACCCAAGCTCCTTAAGGTCCTTTGCCAGGCTGTTGACGCCATTCATCTGATACAGCTGATAGGGGATTTTTCCTAGTCCGACAAAGGCCGTTGTCGCTCCGGTCAAAAATTCGAATTCGGAGTTTGCCGTTCCGCCACCGGTGACCGAAGCGAGCATGGTGCCGCGAACAAGTGTGTCGGGAAGCGAGTTGTAGAATGCGGGACCGGTGTACCCGGCCGCCTGGAGCTGCTCAAAGCACGAAAGGTCGCTAAAACTCTCGTTCATGACGGCAACAATCGTCGGCTTGATTTCATTGAATTGGGCAACGGCCGCCGCGCGCTGCTCGCTCGAGCCATACGTGCTGTCGTAGGCGGCGGCGAGCTCCTGCTCGATGCTCTGCGCCTCATCGGGCGTATAGTCTTCGGGCTTCTCAATGGGCAACTCGTTGACCATTTCGGTGAACGAAGTGATAAAACCCTGAGACGCATACGTGGTGATGGGCTGCCAACGGTCAAATCCAAAATCCAGCGCCTGCTCCAAGTCGATGCTGGAAAAGCCCGAGAGCCCCACAACGGTCACTAGCAGAAAAGCGCAGAGGTTAGCGGCGATTGCGGGGAAGACATGGGTGGGCGTACGGAGCTTTCGCGGTCGGATAAGAGAAAGAAGCCCCAGGGAAATCTCCAGCAGGGCGAGAGAGGTTACGATTCCGGCGGTAAAGGTAAACTCGTATCCCTCGCTCACTTCCATTGCGGTGCCAAGGGCCAAGATATCGCTTGGCAGGATGGCCTCGCCTTTAAACGTTATGACGAAGTGCTCGGCAATGCCAAGGATGCAACAGGCGACGGGCACGAGGGCCATGACGCCTCCATGACGCTGTCCCAGCAAATAAAGGGAGAGCAGAACCGTCGCGAGCAGCCCGACGGAAAACCCGAATGAGTTGGCGGGAATGCGATAGAACGTTTCGTTACAGGCAATTTCGAGTGAAACGAACGAGAGCGCTGAAACAGCGGCGATGACAAGGATGTCACGGCAAATACAGGCAACCGTTCCCGTCGCAAGATCGGTTTGGTCGATAAGTCCCGAAACCAAGGGCTCGACAAGAAGTATGACGGCGGCAGCACCGAGCGCCGAATAAGAAAGGAGCCATAGGGAACTGTCCTCATTTACGAGCAATTGATTCGTAATCCATGCAGCTACCACGCCGAGCGGGATGAGGAGCGTCGCGCACCAAAAGACGCGGGCAATGGGCGGCTTTTTATTGTGTTTGATTGAAAAATATACGCGCACCACGACGATGGCCACGATAAGGACGGCGATGAATATGGGCAGATTGGCCATGTCGCTCGAAGTGATTTCAAGGGGGATATCTTCGGTCATGGACGTTCCTCTGTTACGGCAAATTTAGTTCAGTATTAGATTACTGTAACCTCTCCACGGTATTTCGAGAAACAAAGCACCCGATACGCAAAGCTAAAGGTCTGCGAATCTTGTATTACGAACATCTGTGCGCGTCGAGTGCGCTAAACTCATCGGCAGTATGATTCGATGCAATAGGAGGCAAGGAGCTTCCATGTCTGATTCTTCTATCGTTATTCGCGGCGCTCGTGAGCACAACCTCCGCGATATCGATGTTTCCATTCCGCGTGACCAACTCGTGGTCATTACCGGTCTTTCTGGCTCGGGCAAGAGCTCGCTGGCATTTGACACTATCTATGCCGAGGGCCAGCGTCGATACGTCGAGAGCCTTTCGAGCTATGCACGCCAGTTCTTGGGCCAGATGGACAAACCCGACTTGGATTCAATCGACGGCCTTTCGCCGGCGGTGTCGATCGACCAAAAGACGACGTCTAAAAACCCTCGCTCGACGGTTGGCACCGTAACCGAGATTTATGACTATCTGCGCCTGCTGTTCGCCCGTGTGGGCACCCCGCACTGTCCCGAATGCGGCCGCGTCATTGAGCG
Source organism: Collinsella sp. AM40-7AC (assembly GCF_003468125.1). Taxonomy (NCBI): domain Bacteria; kingdom Bacillati; phylum Actinomycetota; class Coriobacteriia; order Coriobacteriales; family Coriobacteriaceae; genus Collinsella; species Collinsella sp. AM40-7AC. The sequence continues at coordinate 87,474 of NZ_QSGK01000004.1, forward strand.
CCAGACGACCGACCAGGTTGCCGACAAAGTCTTGGCGGCGGGGGAGGGTCGCCGCGCGTTTGTGCTGGCACCGGTGGTGCGCGGGCGAAAAGGCGAGTACGCCAAACTGTTTGAGGACCTTCGCGCCGAGGGCTTTAGCCGCGTGCGTGTCGACAGCGAAGTGCGCTCGCTCGACGATCCGATCGATCTGGACAAGAAGTTCAAGCACGATATCGAGGTCGTGGTCGATCGCATCGTGATCCGTGAGAACTCTCTGGGCCGTATCGCCGAGTCTGTTGAGCAGGCGACCGCGCTGGCCCACGGCAATGTAAACGTGTACATGCTGCCCGATCGTGATGCTCCCGAGGGGACCGAGGGCGAGCTGCTGGAGTATTCGTTGGCCTTGGCGTGCCCGGAGCATGGTCACTCCATTGACGATCTTCAGCCGCGTGATTTTTCGTTCAACGCTCCCTATGGCGCATGTCCTGAGTGCGACGGCCTGGGCTTTAAGAAAACCGTTGATGCCGAGGCGCTGATCGAGGACCCCTCGAAGTCCATTGCCGACGGAGTCTTTGGTAGCCTGTTTGGCAATTCGAACTACTATCCGCAGATTTTTGCTGCGGTCTGCAAACACTTTAAGGTGAGCACCGATACGCCGTGGAAGGACTTGCCCCCTCGCGTGCGTCGTGCATTCTTGGATGGCCTGGGCGATACGAAGATCTCGGTCGACTACCAAAAGCTCGACGGACGTCGCAGCCAGTGGGATACCAAGTTTTCGGGCGTTCGCAACATCCTGTACGAACGCTATACCGAGACGACGAACGAGAACACCAAGGCGCGCTTGGAGAAGTACATTCGCGAGGAGCCGTGCTCGAGCTGCCATGGCGCTCGCCTGCGCCCCGAGATGCTCGCCGTCACCGTGGGCGGCAAGTCCATTTATGAAGTTTGCTGCCTGTCGTGCCGTGAGTCGCTCGAGTTTTTTGAGGGCCTGGAGCTCACCGAGCGCCAACAGTTTATCGGCGGGCGCATCGTCAAGGAAATCCTGGAGCGCTTGCGTTTTCTGGTCGATGTTGGACTCGACTATCTGACGCTCGATCGTGCCTCGGCGACGCTTTCCGGTGGCGAGGCGCAGCGTATTCGCCTGGCAACGCAGATCGGCGCGGGTCTCATGGGCGTGCTCTATATTCTGGATGAGCCCTCGATCGGTCTTCATCAGCGTGACAACGAGCGCCTGATCAAGACGCTCGAGCGCCTGCGCGATATCGGCAATACCGTTATCGTTGTCGAACACGACGAGGATACAATCCGTGCCGCCGACTACGTGATCGACATGGGGCCCGGCGCCGGCGTCAACGGCGGACACGTAGTCGCGGCGGGAACGCCTGCCGATATCATGGCTTGTCCTGAGTCGATGACGGGCGCTTATCTGACCGGCAAACGAATGATCCGGGTGCCTGATGAACGGCGCAAGCCCGGTCGTGGCTGCCTTAAAATTACGGGCGCTCGAGCCAACAACCTCAAAAACGTTACCGCCAAGATCGAGTTTGGTACGCTTACGGTTGTTACCGGCGTGTCGGGATCGGGCAAGAGCTCCCTGGTTACCGACACCATTGCGCCTGCCCTTACGAATGCCATTCACCGTTCGACGCGCCCTGTGGGTCCGTATAAGAAAATCGAGGGCATCGAGTGTATCGATAAGGTTATCGATATCGACCAGTCGCCGATTGGCCGCACGCCGCGTTCCAACCCTGCTACCTATATCGGCCTGTGGGATGATCTTCGCGCTCTGTTTGCGAGTACGCCGGAGTCGAAGGCGCGCGGCTACTCGCCGGGTCGTTTCTCCTTTAACGTGAGTGGCGGGCGCTGTGAGGCGTGCAAGGGCGACGGACAGATCAAGATCGAGATGCACTTCCTTCCCGATATCTACGTTCCCTGCGAAGTTTGCGGCGGTAAACGCTACAACCGCGAGACACTCGAGGTCACCTACCGTGGCAAGACCATCTCGGACGTACTTGACATGAGCGTGGCCGAGGCACTGGCTTTCTTTGGGAATATCCCGCAGATCAAGCGAAAGCTCCAGACGCTGTACGATGTAGGCTTGGGCTACGTGAGCCTGGGCCAGCCCGCCACGACGCTTTCGGGCGGCGAGGCGCAGCGCGTGAAGCTCGCCAAGGAGCTTCATCGACGCCAGACGGGCAAGACGTTCTATATTTTGGACGAGCCGACGACCGGCCTTCATTTTGAGGACGTCCGCCAGCTGCTCGATGTGCTGCAGCGCTTGGTCGATGCGGGCAACACAGTGCTGGTGATTGAACACAACCTTGATGTCATCAAGGTTGCCGACCGCCTGATCGATATGGGTCCCGAGGGCGGTAACGGCGGCGGAACCGTCGTGGTTTCGGGCACACCGGAGCAGGTTGCGGACTGTCCGCGGAGTTATACGGGCAAGTTTTTGGCGCCGTTGCTCAGACGTGACCGGGAGCGTCAGGCTCAACTTGATGCTCAATAAATAGGCGATTCAGTTTATGGGCGCCATCGACTCCTTGTGATTCGATGGCGCTTGCTGTGCCGAAGTGACGTATGCAGCCGAATTGGACATATACTTAATCCTTGCGTCCGAATGCGAGGGAAAGGATATGTCATGGCAAAGGCTGTAAAGACGCCAAAAACCAATGCGATGCGCGAGCTGGAAAGCGCCGGCATTTCCTATGTTCTACATACGTACGAAGACGATGGTGATGAGTCGGTGGGCCTGGGGGTCGCGATTTCGGAGCAGCTTGGCGAGGAGCCCGGTCAAGGGTTTAAGACCTTGGTCTGCGTGACGCCGTCCAACGACTATGTCGTGTGCTGCATCCCTGTTGCCGACGAGCTCGATCTAAAGTCCGCCGCGCGTGCCGCGGGGGAGAAGTCTTTGGCCATGATGCATGTGAAGGATTTGCTTGCGGCGACTGGCTACGTTCGCGGCGGCTGCAGCCCGGTCGGTATGAAAAAACGCTACCGGACGCTCATTGATGAGACATGTGTCCTTTGGGATACCATTTTTATTTCGGGAGGCAAGCGTGGTTATCAGCTCGAGCTTGCACCCGATGATTTAATTGCATTTTGCGGGGCGACGGTTGCCGCGATTACGAGAGAGGACTGAGCGATGCCGCAGGAAGAATTGAAGCGCGGAGCTCATTTTGCAAAAGAATCTGCGTCTCAGGCACCCTCATCCGAAGCTTCTTCGTCGCGAGATGACACTGACGACATGGGTTCGTCGGACTACTCCACGGTTGGTCGTTCCGCCGGGCTTATGACCATCCTGACTATCGTGTCTCGCGTCACCGGTTTTATCCGCACGTGGGCAATGGCGGCCGCTATCGGCATGTCGCTACTCTCGTCCTCCTATCAGGTCGCCAACAACCTGCCCAATATGCTCTACGAACTCGTGATGGGCGGCATGCTCGTGACGGCGTTTTTGCCCGTGTACATGGGCGTGAGGCGTGAGCAGGGTCGCGAGGCCTCGAACGAGTACGTGGGCAACCTGCTCGGCATTCTGCTTTTGGTGCTGGGTGGCATTTCGTTGCTGGGGACCGTGTTCGCCCCGGGCTTTATCTGGACGCAATCGTTCCTTTCGGGTGACGGCGGCAGCATGGATACCGCTGCGTTCATGTTCCGTTTCTTTGCCATCCAGATTCTGTTTTATGGTTTGGGCTCGGTGTTCTCGGGCGTTCTCAACGCACACCGCGACTACTTCTGGTCGACGTTTGCCCCGGTCCTCAACAATGTGATCGTCATTGCGAGCTTTATGGGTTTTGCGCCCGTGTCCGCACAGTTTGGTGAACGTGCCGGCATCATCTTGATTGCGGCCGGTACGACCCTCGGTGTCTTTGTTCAGATGGCATGTCAGATCCCCGCGCTTGGCAAGCACGGCGTGCATCCCCATATCCATATCGACTTTAAGGACCCCGCGCTGCGCCAGACGATTGCGCTCGGTATCCCGACGCTGCTCGCCACGGTGTGCATGTTTGTCTCGACTTCTATCACCAACGCTGCCGCGCTGGTGGTCCAGCCCGAGACTGGCCCTTCCGTCATCGCCTATGCGCGCCTGTGGTACACGCTACCCTACGCGCTGATTGCCGCCTCGCTTTCGACGGCGCTCTATACCGAGCTCTCTCACGACGCACAGGAGAAGGATTACGACAGCGTTCGCACGGGCATTTCGCGCGGCGTCGCCCAGATGCTGTTCTTCCTGATTCCGTTCGCGCTGTACCTGATTGTCTTCGCGCGTCCGCTCAACATGATTTACTGTGCCGGTAAGTTTGACGAGTCCGGCGTGGCGCTGGTGTCCGAGTTCCTTGTCTACCTGGCGTTCTCGCTGCCGCTCTACGGCGTGGTCGTGTTGATGCAGAAGAGCTTCTCTGCCCTGCTCGATATGAAGCCCTATAGCCGCTATTGCCTGTATTCCGCCATCGGCCAGGCCGGCTCGGTTCTGCTGTTTGGCGTTGTGCTGGGCTTCGGTATGCCGGCAATCGCGCTTTCGTATGTTGTCGACTACGTGATCTTGGTCGGCTGTTCGCTGTGGTGGCTGCGTCGTCGCCTGCGTGGCCTTCAGGTCAAATCTATCCTGCATGGCGGTTTCTTTGGCCTTTTGCTCGGTGGCCTGGGTGCTGCCGCAGGCGCCGGCGTCATGTGGGCGCTTGAGCACTTTGTCGGGGCACTTGGCGGCTCGATTCTGATTACTCTTGGCTATGTTTGCGTTGCGGGTGTCGTCTCGCTTGCTGTTACCTTTGGCCTTGCCGCCGTCCTTAAGATGCCCGAGGTCTCGGCGCTGCTTCGTCGTAAGTAGGTGCGCGTGGCCGGTCACGACAACATTCCAACGCTTGCCGAGCAGGTTTCGCGCGTTCCCACGCAGCCCGGCTGCTACCTTTGGAAAGACGCCAAGGGCGATGTCATCTACGTGGGCAAGGCAAAAAACCTACGCGCCCGTATGCGTCAATACGTGACACTGCAGGATGAGCGTCAAAAGATCCCGCTCATGATGCAGCTGGTGGCGAGCTTTGACTATATCGTGGTGGAGACCGAGCATGAGGCGTTGGTGCTCGAGCGCAATTTGATTGGTCAGTACCATCCGTACTTTAACGTCGACCTCAAGGATGACAAGAGCTACCCCTTTATCGCCATTACAAAGGGCGACCTGTATCCCGCTATCAAATATACGCGTGAGCGTCATAAGCCGGGAACGCGCTATTTTGGACCCTATACCGATAGCCGTGCGGCACGTGAGACGATAGATACGCTGCGCAAGGTTATCCCCATCTGCTCCGCATCCTGTGCGGAGTGGCGTCGTTGTCGTCGTATCGTCGAGTCCCACAAGGGCGAGGAAGACATCGTCAATATGATTTGCGCGCAAAACGGGCGTCCCTGCTTTGACTACCATGTCGGGCGCGGCCCGGGTGCGTGTGTCGGCGCGATTTCCCCGGCAGACTATGCCAAGAACGTCAAGCGTGTCGAGCGCTTTTTGTCGGGCCATCGCAAGGATGTCGTCGATGAGCTGACCTCCGAGATGACGGATGCCGCCGAGGCGCTCGACTTTGAGCGCGCGGCACGCGTCAAACGTCGTTTGGAGGTCATCAGGGGTCTGGACGATCGTCAGCAAGTCGTTTTTCCCTCCAGTGTCGATATCGATGTCATCGGGTTCTATCGCGAGGAGACCATCTCCGCCGCTTGCGTCTTCGTCGTTCGCGAGGGCCGAACAGTTCGCACCTGCGAGTTCATTCTCGACAAGGGCCTTGATGTTGACGAGGAAGAGCTCCAGTCGGGCTTTCTTAAGCGCTATTACGACGAGACGGCTGATATTCCAGCTGAGATCAACCTTTCCGTCGAGCTTGAGGATGCGGAGGCGCTGGGGGAGTGGCTTGCGGGCAAGCGCGAGCGTTCCTGCCATCTCCATAGGCCGCAGCGTGGCGAAAAGCACCGTCTGCTCGATATGGCATCCAAAAATGCGCGCCATGCCCTCATGCGCTACATGATGCGAACGGGGTACGCTGACGACCGCACCAATCAAGCGCTCCTGGAGCTCGAAAGTGCGTTGGCGCTGCCATCGCCGCCGTTGCGTATCGAGTGCTTCGATATCTCTACACTGCATGGCACCTTTACGGTCGCCTCGATGGTGGTGTTTACCAACGGGCGCGCCGACAAGAGCCAGTACCGTCGTTTTAAAATTCAGGCCGAATTGGACGAGGCAAACGACTTCGTGTCGATGTCCGAGGTTTTGGGACGACGCTATGCTCCCGAGCGCATGGCCGACGAGCGCTTTGGCTCGCGCCCCGATTTGCTCGTTGTCGATGGCGGTAAGCCGCAATTGACCGCTGCGATCAAGCAACTTGAAACTCTTGGGCTCGATATACCAGTTTGTGGCTTGGCAAAGGCCGATGAGGAGGTTTTCGTGCCTTGGGACGAGACTCCCGTCGTGCTTCCAACCGGGTCCGCGTCGCTCTATCTAATTAAACAGGTGCGCGATGAATCGCACCGTTTTGCCATCACGTTCCACCGCGAGCTGCGCGATAAAGCCATGACGGTTTCGGTACTCGATGACGTTCCAGGCGTGGGACCCACCAGAAAACGTGCCATTATGCGCCATTTTGGCTCGATGAAGCGTTTGCGTGCGGCAAGCGAGCAGGAGATTGCAGAAGTTCGAGGCGTTCCGGCCGATGTCGCCAAAGCGGTCCACGAGGCACTTGTTGCATGGAATGCCGAGCGCGCCCAGACATCGGCCAACCGTTCCGAAAACTAAATGCGCTTCTAAACAACTGATATACATGATTGGCCGATTTTCAATCATTTATTTCGCGGCGATTACCAGCCGATTTCGGGTTCTATTAACGCTAAAACGTTTGACTAGCCATGGTGAACAACCCTGCTATCCTGCGGGTTGACGAAGACTGATATCTCACCTCGTCGATACATACTGTCTGGCGAATCGTTTGTCAATGAATTCGGTGAACGGTAGTAAATACCGTTCAAGCGTATGTATGTATCGGTCGCCGAGCGCGGCACCTCAGTTGGGTTCGTCGGTAGGTAAGGTATATATCGTCCGCAAGTTGCGCGGGGGCAAGTCTAGGTGCTCCCGAGTAAGATTCTCTATTGATAGGAGAAGACATGGCCATCATCAACAAGGGTATGTCCAGGCGTTCGTTCCTCGGCCTCACCGGCAGCGTCGCTGCTGTCGCAGGGCTTGGTCTCACTGGCTGCGGTGGCAGCTCTAGCGACGAGGGTTCCGCTTCCGGCTCCACCGATTCTGCCAACCGTGGCGGCGGCGTGATCACCGCTGGTTCCGCTTACGCTCCGTCCAGCTTCGATCCCGCCAGCACCGGCTCCGCTGTGGGCCTGGGTGCTAACTGGCACGTCGTCGAGGGCCTCTACGGCATCGATTACCACGACTACAGCACCTTCAACGAGCTCGCCACCGACGATCCCAAGGCTGTGGACGACACCACTTTCGAGGTCACCATCCGCAAGGGCGCCAAGTTCTCCGATGGCACCGAGGTCACCGCTGACGATGTCGTCGCCTCCTACACCGCTTGCGCCGCTTCCGCTACCTATGCTCCGTTCTTCCAGCCCTTCGAGTCCATCGAGGCCAAGGACGCCAGCACCGTGACGGTCAAGACCAAGGTCCCCAACTTCTCCCTGCTCAAGGATCGTCTGGCCATCGTCCGCGTTACCCCGGCCACCCAGACCGAGGAGGATCGCGCCAAGCAGCCGATCGGCTCCGGCCCCTGGATGTACGACTCTATCTCCGATACCGAGATCACCCTGGTTCCCAACCCCGAGTACAACGGTGAGTACGCTGCCGAGGATAAGAAGATCCAGTACAGCATCCTGACCGACCCCACCGCTCGCGTTACCGCTCAGCAGGAGGGCTCCACGCTCGTTATGGAGCTCGTTACCGCTGACGCCGTCGACCAGCTCGAGAGCGCCGGCTGCAAGATCGATAACGTTCAGGGTTTCGGCACCCGCTTCATCATGTTCAACGTCGCCAAGGAGCCTTGGAACAACGTCAAGGTCCGTCAGGCTGTCATGTATGCGCTCGACACCGAGAAGATGGTCAGCAACACCTTCGCCGGCCTTGCCACCGCTGCCAGCTGCTACCTGCCCAAGAGCTTCACCAACTATCATGAGGCTTCCACGGTGTACAAGACCGACGCCAAGAAGGCTAAGAAGCTCATCGAGGAGTCTGGCATCACCCCGGGTGCCATCACCCTGCGCACCACCGACAACGAGCAGATTAAGGGCATGGCCGCCCAGGTCAAGAATGACCTCGACGCTCTCGGCTTCGATGTGACCATCCAGACCGATACCTCGCCGGCCACCTACGCTGCCATCGACGGCGGCGAGGCCTACGATATCCTCCTTGCCCCTGGCGATCCTTCCTGCTTCGGTGCCGACCCCGACCTGCTGCTCAACTGGTGGTACGGTGACAACGTCTGGATGCAGACCCGTTGCCCGTGGAAGGAGTCCGCTGAGTGGCAGAAGCTCCACGGTCTCATGGACGAGGCTCTTGCCGCCGAGGGCGACGAGCAGCAGAAGAAGTGGAACGAGTGCTTCGACATCATTGCCGACAACGCCGTTCTGTACCCCGTTGTCCACGTCAAGACCGTCTCCGCTTCCTGGGACGATCCGTCCACTGCGCCCAACGGCGAGGCCCTCGATGGCTTCAAGGGCATCGGCACGACGAGCATGTCCTTCAGGGGCGTCGCGACCGTCAAGGCGTAAGACTCGCTTGAGTCTGTATGCAGGATGTCGGTCGTTGGGACCGTATCCTCATAGTTGAAACAAAGACCCGGGCGGCAACGATGTCGCTCGGGTCTTGTAATGAGTATCCGTACTCATATACCAGTTGGTCCTACCGACAAAAGAAAGGGGAGAGAACGTGAACAACTTGCTACGTTTGATTGGAAGGCGTCTTGTGGCGCTGCCGATCATGGCATTGGGCGTCACCGTCCTGGTGTTCTTCCTTATGTCGTTCTCCAAGACCGACCCCGCCTACACGGCGTTGGGTGACGGTGCCTCGCCCGAGGCGGTTGCCGAGTACCATGAGAAGTATGGTCTGGACGACCCCTGGCCCGTGCGCTACGTGCGCTATATGGGCGATCTGATCCATGGCGACATGGGCACCTATGGTGCTGCTCGCAACTCCGTTGCCAAGCGCATCTCCACGGCCCTGCCCGTCACGATGCAGCTGACCTTCATCGGTCTTGCCATCGGTGCGGTCGTTTCGTTTTTGCTCGGCGTCATCGCGGCACTGTATCGCGACAAATGGCCGGACCAAGTAATCCGTGTCTTTTCCATCGCCGGCTTGGCAACCCCGTCGTTCTGGCTTGCCGTTCTGTTGATCCTGCTGTTCTCTTCCTACCTTAAGGTGCTCCCGGCATCGGGTGCTCTGCCTCACTTCACCACGAATCCGGTTGGCTATCTGGGACGCATGATCATGCCCGCTATCGCCTTGGCATTTCCGCTGACGGGCCAGATGACTCGTATCGTGCGTACCGCCATGGTCGAGGAGCTCGACAAGGATTATGTCCGTATGGCTCGCGGCGCCGGCGTTCCCGAGAAGGTCGTCGTCGGCATCAACGTTCTTCGCAATGCGCTGATCACCCCGGTCACCACCCTCGGTCTTAAGATCGGTTACCTCATGGGCGGCGCCGTCGTCATCGAGGTTATCTTCAACCTCCCCGGCATGGGCACCGCGATTCTGCAGGGCGTTCAGGGCAACGAGGCGAACCTGGTTCAGGGCGTCGTTATCGTCGTTGCTCTTGCCTTCATCATCATCAACATCGTGGTTGACATGCTCTACCTGCTCATCAACCCGCGCATCAGGACGGTGTAGATTATGGTAAAGATTCGAGAGAAGCAAACCGAGCAGCTCGAGAAGGCTGCCTCCAAGGGGCTCAAGCTCGGTGGCTGGAAGAAGATGACGTTGTCTTCTAAGATTGCCGCCGTCGTGCTGGTGCTGGTCGCCCTGACTGCGATTCTGGCGCCCCTTCTTGCCCCCTATAGCCCGGTCGAGATCTTTACGGCTCGCCAGGCTCCCGGCAACGGATTTATCTTCGGTACCGACGATAAGGGCCGCGACATTCTGTCGCGTATGCTCTACGGTGGTCGTTACTCGCTGATCATCGGCTTTGGCGCCACTGCCATGGCTCTGGTCTGCGGCTCGGTCGTGGGCGCCCTTGCAGCGGTTTCGCGCAAGGCCGTCTCCGAGACGATCATGCGTATCCTGGACATCATCATGTCCATCCCGGGCATCGCCCTCGCGGCCGTCTTCGTCTCCATCCTGGGTAACTCCGTGCCGTCGATCATCTTCGCCATCGGCTTTATGTACACTCCGCAGATTGCCCGTATCGTGCGCGCCAACATCGTGTCCGAGTACGGCGAGGACTATGTCCGCGCGGTCATCGTTTCCGGCGCCAAGGCTCCGTGGATTTTGATCAAGCATGTTCTGCGTAACTGCATCGCCCCGATCATGGTCTTCACCGTTACCCTGGTCGCCGACGCCATCATCTTCGAGGCCTCGCTGACCTTCATCGGCGCTGGTATCCAGGAGCCCACCGCTACCTGGGGCAACATCCTCGCCGACGCCCGCGGCGGCGTGCTCGCCGGCCGTTGGTGGCAGGCGCTGTTCCCGGGCCTGGCCATCATGATCACCTGCCTGGCGCTCAACATCCTCTCCGAGGGCATTACCGACGCCATGGCCGCTGCTCCCTCCGCCGCCCTGGATCCTACCGATTCCTCCAAGCGTCGCGAGGCCGACCTGCTGGTCTCCGACCCCGTTCGCGCCTACAAGGAGCAGGCCCAGTCCCTCTCCGCTCGCCTTGGCGCCCTGCGCGATGTCGAACTCAAGCGTGACGATCGTCATGTGCCCGACGAGTCTGTCGAGCCGATTCTCTCGGTCCGTGACTTCTGCATCCAGTTTGAGCATCACGGTGATATTAACGTCGTCGACCATGTCAACTTTGACGTCCGTCCTGGTCAGACCATGGGCCTGGTGGGCGAGTCCGGTTGCGGTAAGTCCATCACCACGCTGGCCATCATGGGCCTGACCGATGAGGACGAGCACCTTTCCGGCGAGGTCCTCTGGGAGGGCCGTGACCTGCTCAAGATGAGCAAGAAGGAGTGGTTCGGCCTGCGCGGTACCGATATCGCTATGGTCTATCAGGACGCCCTGTCCTCGCTCAACCCCTCCATGCTCATCTCTGCCCAGATGAAGCAGCTCACCAAACGCGGCGGAACCCGCAGCGCCGAGGAGCTCTTGGAGCTCGTCGGCCTCGATCCCAAGCGCACGCTCGAGAGCTATCCACACGAGCTTTCCGGCGGCCAGCGTCAGCGTGTCCTGATCGCTATGGCCCTTACCCGCGACCCCAAGCTGGTCATCTGCGATGAGCCCACGACCGCTCTGGACGTTACCGTCCAGAAGCAGGTCATCAAGCTGCTCAACGATCTTCAGGCCAAGCTCGGCTTTGCCATGATCTTCGTTTCGCACGACCTGGCGCTGGTCGCCGAGGTCGCCCACAACATCACGGTTATGTACGCTGGCCAGGTTATCGAGCAGGCGCCCACCAAGGAGCTGCTCACTAACCCGATCCACGAGTACACCCGCGGTCTTCTGGGCTCCGTTCTGTCCATCGAGAGCGGTTCGGGCCGCCTGCACCAGGTGCCCGGCGCCGTTCCGAGTCCGCGCGATTTCCCCAAGGGCGATCGCTTCGCGCCCCGCTCGAGCCATCCGCGTATTGGCCTGGACACCCGTCCGGTCTTCAAGCGCGTGCCCGGCACCGAGCACTTCTATTCCGAGCTCCCCGACGAGGTGCTCAAGGCAAATGGTTTGACCCCTCACGCGGAGGTGATGTAGATGAGCGAGACCGCAGTCAACGGCGTCGAGCCGATCATCTTCCTTGATGACGTCCACGTCACCTTTAGGACCCGTACCGGCTCGATTCTGCACCCCAACCTGGTTCACGCCGTCCAGGGTGTAACGATTAAGCTCATGCCCGGTCAGACGATCGGCATCGTCGGCGAGTCCGGTTGCGGTAAGTCCACCACCGCTAACGTCATGTGCGGCCTGCAGGCCCCCACGAGCGGCAAGGTCTACTTTAAGGGCAAGGACGTTACCAAACGTACCGCCGAGGACCGTCGCCACATGGGTCGCGTCATCTCGGTCGTGTTCCAGAACCCCGCCACGGCGCTCAACCCCCGCATGGTCGTTCGCGAGCAGCTGCTCGACCCCATGCGCGTCCACAACCTGGGTACCGAGGCCGAGCAGGAGGAGCGCGTCAAGGAACTCTTGGAGCTCACCGGTCTGCCCAGCTCCGCTGCCGAGGTTCTTCCCGGCCAGCTTTCGGGCGGCCAGCGCCAGCGCGTCGCAATTGCCCGTGCCCTGTCGCTGAACCCCGATGCCATCATCGCCGACGAGCCCACCTCGGCTCTGGACGTTTCAGTCCGCGCGCAGATTCTGAACCTGCTGACTGACCTTAAGAAGGAGCTCGGCCTGGCCATGGTGTTCATCAGCCATGACATCCAGACGGTCCGCTATATCTCTGACGACATCATCGTTATGAATGGCGGCAAGATCGTCGAGCAGGGCGAGGCCAAGCAGGTCTTCCAGCACCCCCAGGACCCCTACACCAAGATGCTGCTCGGCGCTGCGCCGTCGCTGCTGCATCCCAAGCTCGGCGAGTAGCCTCGCATTCCCTCCCGTGCGCCCGGTTCCCTTGCCGGGCGCACCTCCGTTGCGATTTCGAAAGGTTGGGTTCACGAGCCATGCCAAGTGCTCAGGAGCTACAACATCAATTTGATGAATATCGAGGCGCCATGCCCCGTCCATCAGATTTCGATCTCTTTTGGAAGGATCGCATGGCCGAGGCCGACGCCGTCGGGCTTGACTATGCGATCGAGACGGCATCGGTCGCCGATGCCGCGACCTGCCAGCTTTTCGACCTCTGGTATACCGGCATGTGTGGCGCGCGCCTGCATGCCAAGTACCTTAAACCCGTCTCGGACGAGCCCGTGCCATTGGTACTTCAGTTCCATGGGTATCCGGGTGCAAGCCGCAGCTGGTTTGAGCAGGCGTCGTTTGCGGGCATGGGCATGGCACTCATCGCCCTCGACTGCCCCGGCCAAGGAGGTCCCTCCGAGGACATTGGTGGATTTGAGGGCACAACGGTTGCCGGTCATATCGTTGCCGGTATCGACGGCGACCCGGCCAACCTCTACTATGTCCGCTTGCACCAAGATATTCGCATCCTGTGCCGCATCGTTCGCGAGCTCGAGGGCATTGATCTTGCGCGTGTGTTTGTGAACGGCGCGTCGCAGGGTGGCGGTTTGGGCATTGCGACCTGTGCACTTAACAGCGAGCTTATCAATCGTGCCGCCATCCTCTATCCCTTCCTGTCAGATTTCCGCCTGGTCTGGGATTTGGATGCCGACGACATTGCCTACGAGGGCCTGCGCTATTGGTCTCGCTGGTTTGACGAGGACTCGACTCGTATTGACGAAGCCTATGCCAAGCTGGCGTACTTCGATTCCAAGAACTTTGCCCCTATGGTCAAATGCCCCGTGCTGTTTGGCACTGGCACAGCCGATATCGTCTGTCCGCCAGCGACGCAGTTTGCAGTCTATAACAACCTGACCTGCGAAAAGCGTCATGAGTTCTTTGAAGGCTTTGGCCACGAGGAGATTCAGGATTTTGACGATCTGATCATTCCGTTTTTCTGCAAGGGAGGGAAGGCTCATGTCTAAGTGCGAGAGCAATGTCGGCGAGCTGATTGTCCCCGACCTTGTGGGGATTCCCGGAACGGTTTCGTCAAGGCTCTCTGAATATCGGGACTGGCACGGTGATGTTCAGGCAGATGTTTCTGATTTGGAGACATGTGCTATGGATCTTGAGATTCAAGGCCTGGCCATTACGGCGATCGATTTCGCCAATCCGTATGCCCGCTACTCCGAGGTTTCCTTTGAGCTTGGTGGCGATGTGGTCAACGCACGTTTGATCGAGCCTGCCGGTCGCGCCCGAGCATCCGAGCTTGTGCCGCTATGTCTGATGTTTCACGACATCGACCGACCCGTGCGGGGATGGCATCACATGACGAGGTTTGCGGCCATGGGATATGCCGTGCTCGCGCTGGACGATGAGGCGATTGGACCCAGCGATCTGCGGCAGGGGATTACCTCGCCCGCTTTTGTCAGGCGCGTCCGTTGGGGCTGCGCGTTGGCGGAGGTCGCGCGCAATCTTGATGGCATGGACCCCGAACGCATCTTTGCATGGGGCGAGGGTCTTGGCGGCGGAGTCGCGCTGGCGGTTTCTGCTCTGGACGAGCGGGGCCTCGCCCGCACGGCGGTTGCCAATCCGCTTCCTGGCGGCCTCGAGGTGCTGTCGTCTCGGGTGCGCGGATCGGTGCTCATGGGCACATCGCTTATGGATACCGTGAGCGATCCCAAGGATCAGTTTGCCGTATTCAACGGTCTTGAGTGTGACCGGAGGCATATCATCTATGCAAAATACGCTCACGAGCGCATCAATGCGTTCGAAAACGAAGTCATCGACTTTTTTAACCAAACGTTCTACCCGTGTTCTTTGGCCTAGACGGCCTGGACACTGCCAACAAGAGTGGGTGGCATAGGGCCGCCCGCCAGACAACTAAGGAGATTCTTGTGGCAACTCAGAAATTCACCGGCGTTATCCCTCCCGTCGTTGTTCCCGATACCGAAGATCACCAGCTCGATGTTGTCTCCTTTGAGCGCAGCATCAACCGCATGATCGATGCCGGCGTCGATGGCCTGTTCTTCCTGGGATCCTCGGGCGAGGTCGTCTTCTCCACCGATGAGCGTCGTCGCCAGATCATCGCCGAGGCCGTTCGTATCGTCGACCACCGCGTGCCCGTCCTGGTCGGCATCATCGATACCGAGACCGAGCGCATGATTGAGCACGGTAAGGTCGCTCAGGAGCTGGGCGCCGATGCGCTTGTCGCCACCTGCCCGTTCTATGCCCTGCAGGGCATGACCGAGGTCGAGGAGCACTTCCGCATCCTGCACGAGGAGCTCGACCTGCCCATCTTTGCCTATGACATTCCCGTCTGCGTTCACACCAAGCTCCCCTGGAAGCTCCTTGCCAAGCTCGGCGCCGAGGGCGTCCTTGCTGGCGTCAAGGATTCCTCGGGTGATGACATCTCGTTCCGCTATCTCGTTCAGGAGAACGAGAAGAACGGCCATCCGATGAGCATCCTCACCGGTCACGAGGTTGTTGTCGACGGCGCTTACCTCGGTGGCGCCGACGGTTCTGTCCCGGGCCTTGCCAACGTTGAGCCCGAGGGCTACGTGCGCCAGTGGAAGGCCGCTCAGGCCGGCGACTGGGCTACCGTCAAGGCCGAGCAGGATCGCCTCAATGAGATTTCGCACATCTGGGACGTCACCTCGGGCGTCCAGGGCTATGCCGGTGGCGTCGGCGCCTTCAAGACCGCTATGAATCTCATGGGCATCTTCGACAGCCCGACCATGCCGCGCCCGGTGAAGGCCATGACCGGCGAGAACGTCGAGGCGATTAGGAAGGTCCTTCAGGACAACGGTCTCCTGTAAAGCTTCCCAGGCACCCGACCTCGCCGTTCAACCGTGTGGCCATGACCCATTAGGTCAATGGCCACACGGTTTCTCGGCGATCTCGGACACCTGGAAAACCTTTACTGCGCTGTGACGGCTAGCCTGACGGCGCATTTCCTGTAGTTGTTTTTATCTCCGAAGGAGAGCGACATGGAGAACAAGTACGTCTGCTCTGTCGATATCGGCGGAACTAAAATTGCGACTGCCATCATGGAGTACCCGGCTGACGGTAGTGTGCCCCATCCCGTTTTTGAGGCCGAGGTTCCTACCGAGGCCCAGGAGGGCGGCGAGGCCGTCTTCCAGCGTATCGAGGCGTCTATCAAGGCCGCTCTTGAGGCGAATCCCGATGTCGAGGTTCTCGGTGTCGGTATCGGTGCCGCAGGCGTCGTCGATCCCAAGACGGGCGCCATTGCTTATGCCAATGAGATCATGCCCGGCTGGTCCGGCGTTCAGTTGGGGCCGCGTCTGCGCGAGGACCTTGGTCTTCCCGTTGCCGTTGTGGGCGACGTGCAGGCTCATGCTCTGGGCGAGGCCCACTGGGGCGTCGGCAAGGGCAAGTTCTCCGTCTTGTGCCTGGGAATCGGTACGGGCATCGGTGGCGCATATGTCGAGAACGGCCGCGTGATGCAGGGCTTCCATGGTGCTGCCGGTCATATGGGCCACATCGAGTGCTCGGCTGCCGCCGGCATTCCCTGCGCCTGCGGGCGTTCCGGCCATCTTGAGTCTGTTGCTTCGGGCACCTCGATTGGCCGTATGTACGACGAACGCTTCGGTCGAGTTGACCCCAGCCGTCCTTCGGTCGGTCGCGACGTGAACGACCTGTGTCGTGCTGGCGACGCAAAGGCGACCGAGGTCATCTATGACGCCGGCTTTGCGCTGGGCGCCAGCTTGGGCTCGCTCGCTAACATCCTGGACCCTGAGGTCATCGTGCTTTCGGGCGGCGTGATTCACCAAGGTCCCGATTGGCGTTCGCAGACGTGGAAGGATTCGGTGCACGAGGGCTATGCCAGCCAGGCGCTCGATCCGCTTCAGGACACGCCGATCCTCATCGGTTCTCTGGAGGGCGATGCTCCGCTCATCGGTGCCGCTGAGCATCTTCTTGCCTCGTTGAAGTAAACGTATCTGCTGTAGGAGCCTCCCGAGACAGCACGCCTCGGGAGGCTGTTCTGAGAAAGGTTGCAGCCTTATGACCGTCGATCCTTTGATTCAATCCCTGAAGGGCAAGCTCGTCGTGAGCGTTCAGGCGTATATGGGCGAGCCGCTTCGTACGCCCGAGACCATGGCTCAAATGTCTCGCGCTTGCGAGCTTGGCGGCGCCGCCGCCATTCGCTGTCAGGGCCTTGCCGACATTGCCGCTATTAAGGGTCGCTGTGAGGTTCCCGTCATCGGCCTGTGGAAGGATGGACACGAGGGCGTTTACATCACGCCGACGCTGCGTCACGCTCGCGCCTGCGTTGCTGCCGGTGCCGATATCGTGGCGATCGACGCCACCGATCGTCCGCGTCCCGATGGCAAGACCGTCGAGGATACCTTCCGCCCGCTGCACGAGGAGGGTGTGCTCCTGATGGCGGATTGTGCCACCATCGAGGACATTCGCCGTGCGGTTGATATGGGCTTTGACCTGGTATCCACCACGCTTTCTCACGGCGTCGCCGCCATCGACTGCACCATGGCCGATGGCCCCGACCTGCCACTCCTGCGTCAGGCGACCGAGGAATTCCCCGGTCTTCCCATCATCTGCGAGGGCCGCGTGCACACGCCCGAGGAGGCTCGCGCTGCGATCGATGCTGGCGCCTGGGCCGTTGTCGTCGGCACCGCCATCACGCACCCCACGAGTATTACGAGTTGGTTCAAGGCTGCGCTTGAGGCGTAAGACAGGCCTCGTATCCGCTCGGGGCGGTATACTCAATATAGGCAATTGACCGCGCGGGATCCGGGTTGCTGGGTCCCGCGCTTGTTTTTGGGAGGCAGCACATGCAAAAGGGAGATGCCATGGATGCGGCGGAGCGCTCGGAGCGCATCCCCGATATCGTCATCATCACCGGAATGTCCGGATCGGGCCGCACACAGGCCATGCACGTGTTCGAGGACATGGGCTATTTTTGCATTGATAACCTGCCTCCGCGTCTCATCGCCCAGCTTGCCGAGCTCGTCGGCATCAATACGGGCGTGGGCAGGCATCTCGCCGTCACCTGCGATTTGCGTAGCCAGGGACTGTTTGACGAGTTGCTCGATGCGGTCGCCGCGCTCGAAGAGCGCGAGATGAGCTGCGACATCGTGTTCCTGGAGGCTTCTGACGAGGTGCTGATTCGTCGCTACAGCGAAAATCGCCGCCGTCATCCCATTGCCAAGCCGGGGGAGACTACGGCCGATGCCATTCAGCGCGAGCGCCTTCAGCTGCAGGGCGTGCGCGATCGAGCCGATATGATTATCGACACGAGTCGTCTGCGCACCTCTGCGCTGCGCAACAAGCTACGTATGGCATTTTCCGAGCTGTCCGACCAACAGCTCATGGACGTCCATGTGTTCTCGTTTGGCTTTAAGCACGGCATGCCCGTCGAGGCGGACATTATGATCGACGTCCGCTTCCTGCCCAATCCGTTTTACGATCCCGAGATGCGCACGATGACCGGTCTCGATAAAAAGGTCTCCGATTTTGTTCTGGACCACCCCAAGACGCAGGAGTTTTGGAAGGCTTGGACACAGCTGCTCGATACGGTGATGCCGGGCTATATCGCGGAGGGCAAGCCGCAGCTTTCTATTGCCATCGGTTGCACGGGCGGTCAACACCGCAGCGTCGCCATTGCCGAGGCCACGGCCCGTTACCTGGAAGGCGCCCAGTATCACGTGAGCATCTCCCACCGCGACCTGTCGCGCGCCAACACGAAGGCATAGGCCTGCATGTCGTTTACCGCTGAGGTGCGCGACGAGCTTGCGCGCTGCGAACCCGAATGTGAATACTGCGATTTGTCGACGCTTGCCGCCCTGACGCGTGTGAGCGGTACGCTTTCGTTGGCCGGCTCCGGGCGGTATCGTTTGACGGTCGCGACCGAGACGGGAGCCGTCGCGCGCACGATGATCACGCTGACGCATCGCATCCTTAAGCTCAAAACGGAATTCACCGTTCGTAAATCGGTCTTGCATAAGGTCCGTAACTATCTCATTACCCTGCCCGATCAACCCGACTTGGACAAGGCTCTGGTGCTGCTGGGCATTCTAGACCGCAGAGGAGGGCTCGTCGCTGGTGTTCCCCGACACATCGTTGCCCGTCCCTGCTGCAGGCTTGCCTACATCCGCGGCGCGCTCATCGCGGGCGGCTTCGTGGCCGATCCACGCGGCGATTTTCATTTGGAGATCGCGGTGCAGGGCGAGCAATATGCCAAGGGGCTTTGCGATCTGTTGGGGCAGATTGGGGTCCATGCTCGTGTTAATGCGCGGCGGGGGTCATATGCCGTGTACATTAAGAGCGCCGAGGAAATCGAGCATTTATTAAAGCTGATTGGTGCCAAGCGCAGCGTTGCCGAGATTGAGGAGGCGCGCGCGGTCAAGTTGGTTAAGAACGATGTGAACCGTCGCGTGAACGCCGAGCTCGCCAACCAGACCAGAAGCGCCGGTGCTGCCCAACATCAGCTTGCGCTTATCGATGAGCTCGAGCAGCGCGGCCTTCGCGATGCGCTTCCGGATGCCTTGGCGGTCTTTTGCGACCTGCGCGAGCGCTATCCCGATCTGTCGCTGCGTGATTTAGGGGAGATGGTTGACCCTCCCTTGTCGAAGTCGGCCCTCTACCATCGAGTTTTGAGGCTTGAAAAGCTCATTGAAGCAAACCGGTAGTTTAAAGTATCGACTTATATACGGATTTAGCTGCTATTTTATTCTTTAAAACGTTTTAACGTAAATTTGATTTTCAATTTCGACTATTCTCGTGAAATTCAAGTCAAAAAAAAGGTATATTAGGCGAGTGGTTAGTTTGTGGGCCTCAACGGCGGGCGCTGTAGCTTGCGGGGGCCTTACGAAAGGAGACACAATGGCAGTAAAGGTTGCTATTAACGGCTTCGGTCGCATCGGTCGTCTGGCTTTCCGTCAGATGTTCGGTCATGAGGGCTCCGAGATCGTCGCTATCAACGACCTCACCTCTCCCGATATGCTCGCTTACCTGCTGAAGTACGACTCCACGCAGGGCAACTACGCTCGCGATCACGAGGTCGTTGCTGGCGAGGATTCCATCACCGTTGACGGCAAGGAGATCAAGATCTACAAGGAGGCCGACGCCAACAACCTGCCTTGGGGCGACCTCGACGTCGACGTCGTTCTCGAGTGCACCGGCTTCTACACCAGCAAGGCTAAGGCTCAGGCCCACATCAACGCTGGCGCCAAGAAGGTCGTCATCTCCGCTCCGGCCGGCAGCGATCTGCCCACCATCGTGTACAACGTCAACCACGAGACGCTGACCGCTGAGGACAACATCATCTCTGCTGCTTCCTGCACCACCAACTGCCTCGCCCCGATGGCCAAGGGTCTGAACGACTTCGCTCCCATCGTGTCCGGCATCATGACCACCATTCACGCCTGGACCGGCGACCAGATGCCGCTCGACGGCCCGCAGCGCAAGGGCAACAAGCGTCGTAGCCGCGCCTGCGCCGTCAACATCGTCCCCAACACCACCGGTGCTGCCAAGGCTATCGGCCTGGTTCTCCCCGAGCTCAACGGTAAGCTCATCGGTGCCGCCCAGCGCGTCCCGACGCCGACCGGCTCCATCACCAACCTCTACGCTGTCGTTGACAAGAAGGTCACCGTCGACGAGGTCAACGCCGCTATGAAGGCCTACGCTTCCACCATCTCCGAGACCTTCGGTTACAACGAGGACGACATCGTCTCCACCGACATCATCGGCGAGACCCACGGCTCCATCTTCGACGCCACTCAGACCATGTGCTCTGACCTCGGCAACGGCCAGACCCTCGTTCAGGTCACCTCTTGGTACGACAACGAGAACTCCTACACCTCTCAGATGGTCCGCACCATCAAGTACTTCGAGAAGTTCGTTGCTTAATTTAGCTTTTAGCGAATAGCTCGTTGAGCGTCTAAAGAAGGGCGCGGCCTCATAGGGCTTACACCCTAGGGTCGCGCCCTTTTTATAGGAAATCGTCTGCCGTAATGGGAGGCAGACACGTACGAAAGGTAGAAGCAAACATGGCCTTTACCAAGAAGACCGTCCGCGACATCGATGTCGACGGCAAGCGCGTTCTCGTCCGCGTTGACTTCAACGTGCCTATCAAGGATGGCGTCGTTGGCGACACCACCCGTATCAAGGCTGCCCTGCCCACCATCAACTACCTCGTTGAGCACAACGCTCGCGTCGTCCTCATGAGCCACCTCGGCCGTCCCGATGGCACCGGCTTCCAGCCCGAGCTCTCCCTTGAGCCTGTCGCCAAGAAGCTCGCTGAGCTCTCTGGTCTCGATGTTGCCTTTGTCGCCGACACCTACGGCGAGAAGGCCGCCGAGGCTGTTGCCTCCGTCGAGCCGGGCAAGGTCCTCGTTCTCGAGAACGTCCGTTTCGACAAGCGTGAGAAGAAGAACGATCCCGAGATCGCCAAGAAGCTCGCTTCCTATGGTGACGTCTTCGTTCTCGATGCTTTCGGCACCGCTCACCGCGCCCAGGGTTCCGTCGTGGGCCCCGCCGCTTACCTGCCTGCCGTCGCCGGCTTCCTGCTCGAGAAGGAGGTCGACACGCTGACCGGCATCTTCGCCGAGCCCGAGCGCCCCTTCGTCGCTATCGTCGGCGGTTCCAAGGTTTCCTCCAAGATCGGCGTTCTCGATCACCTCATCGACTCCGCTGACACCCTGATCATCGGTGGCGGCATGGCCTACACCTTCTTCCTGGCTCAGGGCCTGACCGTCGGTCAGTCCCTCAAGGAAGAGGACTGGGTCGAGCGCGCCGGCGAGATGCTCAAGAAGGCCGAGGAGAAGGGCGTCAAGATCCTGCTCCCCATCGACAACCGCGTTGCCGATCACTTTGGCGAGGACGCTGTCCCCGAGGTTGTCGCTTCCGACGCTATCCCCGACGATCGTGAGGGCATGGACATCGGCCCCAAGACCGAGGAGCTCTACGCCGAGGCTGTCAAGGGCGCCAAGACCGTGTTCTGGAACGGCCCCATGGGCGTCTTCGAGTTCGATAACTTCGCTCACGGCACCCAGGCTATCGCCGAGGCCGTCGCCGAGGCCGACTGCACCTCGATCATCGGCGGTGGCGACTCTGTCGCAGCTGTCAACAAGTTCAACCTGGCCGACAAGATGAGCTGGATCTCCACCGGTGGTGGCGCTTCCATGGAGCTCGTCGAGGGTAAGGCCCTGCCCGGAGTGGAGGCGCTTCTCGATGCCTAATCGCACCCTTCTCATCGCTGGTAACTGGAAGATGAACAACGACGTCGCCGAGGCCGCCAAGCTCGCCGACGAGCTGGCTCAGGCTCTGCCCGAGGTTCCGGCTGGCGTCGAGGTGCTCGTCTGCCCTCCGACCATTGACATCACCACGGTTCATGACCGCATTCAGGCTGCCCCCATCGCCCTCGGTGCACAGAACGTGTACTGGGAGGCCAAGGGTGCCTTCACCGGTGAGTCCTCTTGCGACATGCTCAAGTCCGCTGGCTGCACCTACTGCATCATCGGCCACTCCGAGCGTCGCGACTATTTCCACGAGACCGACGAGGACCAGAACAAGAAGGCCAAGGCCCTCGTTGCCGCCGGTCTTGTTCCCGTCTTCTGCTGCGGCGAGTCCCTCGAGGTCCGCGAGGCTGGCACCTATGTCGAGCACGTCGTGAACCAGGTCAAGGCTGGCCTTGCTGGTCTTGAGATCACCTGCCCCAAGCAGGTCGTCGTCGCCTACGAGCCCATCTGGGCCATCGGCACCGGAAAGACCGCTACCGCTGAGGACGCCCAGGAGGTCTGCGGCGCTATCCGTGAGACCCTCAAGGAGATGTTTGGCGAGGAGCTCGCCGACGGTATCCGCGTCCTGTACGGTGGTTCCGCTAAGCCCGGCAACATTGCCGAGCTCGTCGCCAAGCCCGACGTTGACGGCGCCCTCGTGGGCGGCGCTTCGCTCAAGGCTGCCGACTTCGCCTCTATGGTCGTCAAGGCAGGCGAGTAGGACATATGGCACAGCGTCATCTTCCTGCACTCCTGATCATCATGGATGGCTGCGGCCTTGCTCCGGCTGATGGCGAGAACGCCGTCGCCGCTGCCAAGACGCCCTTCCTTGATAGCCTGTACGAGAAGTATCCTCACACCACGCTCGGTGCTTCGGGCGAGGACGTGGGCCTTCCCGACGGCCAGATGGGCAACTCCGAGGTGGGTCACCTCAACATCGGTGCCGGCCGCATCGTGTTCCAGGAGCTTTCGCGCATCAACAACGCCATCAAGGACGGCTCCATCGCCAAGAACGAGGTCTTCGTCAAGGCTATGGACGACGTCAAGGCCGAAGGCAAGACCCTGCACCTCATGGGCCTTATGAGCCCTGGCGGTGTTCATTCTCACATGAACCACGTCGAGGCTCTGGTCAAGATGGCTGCCCAGCATGGCGTCAAGACCGTTCGCGTCCACGCCTTCATGGATGGCCGCGACGTCGACCCGCAGTCCGGTGCCGGCTACATGAGCGAGTTCTGCGCTTTCCTGGCTAAGATCTCCGAGGAGACCGGTTGCGACGCTCGCGTTGCCACCGTTTCGGGCCGCTATTGGGCCATGGACCGCGACAACCGCTGGGAGCGCATCCAGCGTGCCTACGACGTCATGGTCAACGCGTCCGATGCCGATACCGACCCCGTTGCCGGTATCAAGGCCTACTACGAGAAGGATCCGCGCGGCGACGAGTTCGTCGAGCCCTTCGCTGCCCACAACGAGGGCATCCACGAGGGCGACGCGGCCATCTTCTTCAACTTCCGTCCCGACCGCGCTCGTCAGATGACTCGCGTGTTCACGGACAAGGAGTTCGACGGCTTTGAGCGCGAGCAGATTAAGCTTTCGCACTTTGTGACGATGACCGAGTACGATCCGACGTTTGACGTCGAGGTCGCCTTCCCCAAGACGTTCCCCGAGAACGTTCTGGCCGACGTTATCGCCGCCAATGGCCTGAAGCAGCTGCACACCGCCGAGACCGAGAAGTACGCCCATGTGACGTTCTTCCTCAACGGCGGCATCGAGGAGCCCAAGGAGGGCGAGGAGCGCGTGCTCGTCGCTTCCCCCAAGGTTGCTACCTACGATCTGCAGCCCGAGATGAGCGCTCCCGAGGTTACCGAGAAGCTCGTCGCCGCTATTAACGAGGATCGCGCTGATTTCTACATCGTGAACTTCGCGAACTGCGACATGGTTGGTCACACCGGTGTCTTCGACGCCGCCGTTAAGGCCGTCGAGGCTGTTGACGATGCCCTGTCCAAGGTTGTCCCGGCGATTCTCGCCAAGGGCGGCTTTGCGCTGATTACCGCCGACCATGGCAACGCCGATCACATGTTTGACGTTGCTTCCGACGGTTCCAAGCATCCGTTTACGGCCCATACCACCAACCGCGTGCCGTTCATCATCGTTAATGAGAAGGCACGGCTCACCGGTATCGAGGACGGCCGTCTCTCCGATATCGCTCCGACCATGCTCACCATGGCTGGTATTGAGCCTTCCGCCGAGATGACGGGCCGCGTGCTCGCCACCGAGGCCTAAGTGAAAACTCCAAGCGTTTTCATGCGAGGGGGTTGCCCAAATTCGGGCAACCCCCTTTTTTGATATTTCTGCCATTTCTACCCCGTCCCTAAATGGCAGGTGGGGGAGTGTTGGAGGTTGTGGTACAGTACTGGAGTTTGAATTGTTCTATTAAGGAGCTTATCTATGGGTCCGTTTCAGATTCTTCTGTTTGTCGTTTGGGCTGTTTCTGCCGTGGCGCTGACGATTCTCGTCCTGATGCACTCCGGTAAGGGTACCGGCGTTTCGGATATGATCGCTAGCTCGCTGTATAACTCCAGCTCTGCCACGGGCGTCATGGAGCAGAACCTCGATCGCCTGACGGTAATTATGGCCGTCGTTTTTGCTGTGTGTGTCGTTCTGTGCATGTTCTTCTTCCCGCAGGGCATCGTCGGCTACTAAGCATCGGCGTATATACGTTTGTAAAGGGTCCCGCATGTGCGGGGCCCTTTTTGTTTACAGACTTGTAATAGAGTCAAAATATCCCCACATACTTCGCCTAACTAAAGAAATTCTCGACCGTTAACCGGAATTAGCGCCATATTGTGCATAAAATGCGCTACTGTATTGCGAAACGTTGGTCCGCACTGCATAACCAGCCATAACGGCGGACCGCGTTTGAATGGTTCGATCGGGCTGTCTCGACGTTGCCCGGCCGAATTCACTTTGTCCTATCTCATAAGGAGGATGGCATGGCTGATTCTATGTTCCACCAGCCCGTTATGGGTCGTCGCGCCTTTGTTGGCGGCACCCTCGCTGCGAGCTCCATGGCTTTTCTTGCCGCATGCGGCAAGAAGGGCGGCGACGCTTCCGGATCTGACTCCGGTTCGACGCTGAACTTCTACATCAACAACCCGGTCTGCATCGACCCCTACAACGTCCAGGAGGATCAGGGCACTCAGGTCGAGTACCAGCTCTTCGACGCTCTGACGGAGTACGACCCCGAGAAGGGCGAGATCGTTCCGCTGGCTTGCGAGTCCTTTGAGGCTAACGACGACGCCACCGAGTTCACCTTCAAGATCAAGAAGGCTAAGTTCCACAACGGTGACGACGTTACTTCCAAGTCCTTCAAGCTCGGTTGGGAGCGTCTAGTCAACACCAAGTCGGCCATCGCCACCGAGTATGGTCCTTCCGAGGTCTCCTATCACCTTTCCATGGTTGAGGGCTATGACGATCTGCTTGCCGGCAACGCTACCGAGCTCAGCGGTGTTACTTGCCCCGACGATGAGACCCTCGTCGTCAAGCTGTCTTCCGCTTACGCCGACTTCCCCTTCGTCGCCTCTCACCCGGCTCTGTCCCCGGTTCCCGAGTGCGCCGAGTCCGATGTCAAGAGCTTCTACCTTGCCCCGGTCGGTAACGGCCCGTTCATGATGGACGGTAAGTGGGAGGATGGCCAGGAGATCAACCTCAAGAAGTTTGACGATTACTATGGCGACAAGGCCAAGATCGACGCCATCCACTTCCAGGTCATCAAGGACATGGAGACCGCTTACAAGGAGTTCCAGGCCGGTAACCTCGATGTCTGCGACGTTCCCGTTGCTCAGATCGACGCCGCAAAGAAGGACCGTGGCGAGTCCAAGGACGGCTACACCATGGGTGACGGCGAGCATATGCTGCTCGGTGCCGAGCCTTCCACGTACTATCTGACCTGCAACACCACGGCCGAGCCGTTCAATAACGCCGACCTGCGCAGGGGCATCTCCCTGGCCATCAACCGTGAGGCCATCTGCAAGACCATCTTCAAGGGTACCCGTACCCCCGCTGACGGCATCGTTCCTCCGGGAATCGCCGGCTACAAGGAGGGCGCATGGGAGTTCTGCGCCTATGACGTCGACAAGGCTAACGAGTACCTCGACAAGGTCGCTCCCGCTGGCGCTAACGGCGATCGTGGCATTAATGTGACCCTTTCCTACAACCAGGACGGTGGTCACAAGGAGATCATGGAGTCCATCATCGGCGACCTCGCCAAGGTTGGCGTTACCGCTGTCTCCGATACCCCTGAGTGGTCTGCCCTGCTCGAGCAGTATCAGAACTTCAACTATCAGTTCGGCCGTCTGGGCTGGATCGCCGATTACCCGATCATGGACAACTTCCTGTACCCGCTGTTCCACTCCGACTCCCTCGGTGGCGACAACCGCTCCGGTTACAGCAACCCCGAGTTCGATGCCAAGGTCGACGAGGCCCGCACCACGGTTGATGACGAGGAGCGCATCGCCAAGATGCGGGAGGCCGACGCCATGGTCGCCGCTGACTGCCCGGTTATCCCGGTGATGTTCTACACGCACACCATCGCTGGCTCTGACCGCGTCAAGCATCTCTATGTTGATCCGCAGAAGCACGCCGATCTGGGTACCGCCGAGCTCGCCTAAGGGTTTTGCAGCTTCCGTGAGGGTCAAGTATTTACGTAGACCTCATGGGAAACATACAGTTCTCCCTAACCTGGGGTAAACTGGCTGATGGTAATTTTGGGATGCCGGTCTGGCGATCGGCATCCCAATTAGGTTAATCCCTAGATAGGGGAGTGGTATGGGTAAGTACATCGTTAAACGTGTGCTTCAGTTCATCCCGGTGTTTTTGGGCGTTACGCTGATTCTGTTCGCCCTCCAGAATATCGTGCCGGGAGATCCGATCAAGCTGATCGGTGGAGACAAGGCTCTGTCCCCCGAGGTAGAGCTTCAGCTTCGCGTTCGCTATCACCTGGTCCAGACGGACGAGGACGGCAACGCGATCCTTGACGAGAACGGCGACCCCGTTCAAACGTCGCTCGTGGACCGTTACTTGTATTACATGAACGGCCTGCTTCATGGCGATCTGGGCAATTCGTACCAGCGCAAGCTGCCGGTTACGGAAATCTTTGCCCAGAAGTATCCGTATACGGTCAAACTTGCCGCGTGCGCTATCGTGCTCGAGGCAATCATGGGTATCGGTGCGGGTATCATTTCGGCGGTCAAGCGTTATTCCTTCTGGGATATTTTGGTAACGCTCACCACGTCGATTCTCGTTGCCGTCCCGGCCTTCTGGCTCGGTATGTTGCTGCAGCTGTTCTTTGGCGTCATTCTCAAGGACGCCACGGGCGGTGCATTCTCCATGCCGATCTCGGGTGCCG
This sequence comes from Collinsella sp. AM40-7AC, assembly GCF_003468125.1. Classification (NCBI taxonomy): domain Bacteria; kingdom Bacillati; phylum Actinomycetota; class Coriobacteriia; order Coriobacteriales; family Coriobacteriaceae; genus Collinsella; species Collinsella sp. AM40-7AC. Next base: position 114,904 of record NZ_QSGK01000004.1, read on the forward strand.
GCGGTTCCAGCTCTCAGTATCAGGATTGGATGCACTATGTGCTTCCGACCATTACGCTGGCTTCGGTTTCGACCGCTTATGCCGCCCGCATTATGCGCTCGCAGCTGCTTGACGTCATGAACCAGGATTACATCCGTACGGCAAAGGCCAAGGGTCTCTCCAATCGCGCGATCATTATCAAGCATGCGCTTAAGAATGCACTCATCCCCGTCGTTACCTATATTGGTGTCGACTTCGGCGGCATGCTTTCGGGCGCCATCCTGACCGAGACGGTCTTTAACTGGCCCGGCATCGGCTTCGAGGTCTACCGCGCCATTAGCATGCGCGACTGGCCCATCGTTATGGGCGGCGTTACGCTCATTGTTGTCGTCGTTATGGTGATCAACCTGCTCGTCGACATTAGCTATGCATTCCTCGACCCGCGCATCCGCCTTGGCGGTCCGTCGGATAAGGCCTAAGGGAGGTACGTCTCATGCAGGAAACTGATTCTCAGTCTCAGGAGCAGGCTACCGCCACCAAGGCCGCATCTGCTCCCGCCAAGTCCCGCACGCTGTGGGGCGATGCTTTTAAGCGTCTTCGTAAGAACAAGCTCGCCGTTATCGGTGTCTGCTGGATCATCATCGTTGTTGTGGTCGCCCTGACCGCCGATCTGTGGGCTAAGCCCTGGCTCGGCTCTCCTACGGCTTCTGACTCGACCACCATGGCCGAGACTTCGCTGCTGGCTCCGTGTGCCGAGCACCCGTTTGGCACCGACTCTCTTGGTCGTGACATTCTCGTCCGTGTTATCTACGGTGCACGCGTTTCGCTTTCCGTCGGTATTATGGCCACCGCCATCTCTACGGTGATCGGTCTGGTCATGGGCGCCCTGGCCGGTTTCTATGGCGGCATCTGGGATACGATCATCATGCGCTGTGCGGACATCTTCCTGGCGTTCCCGTACGTGCTGTTCGTTGTTGCCATGATTGCCGTTATCGGTCGTGGTCTTCAGAATGTCTTCATCGCCATCGGTATTCTCGGCTGGCCCTCGATTGCCCGTGTCTTCCGATCTGCGATCCTAACGGTCAAAGAGAACGACTATGTTGACGCCGCTCGCGCCATGGGTGCATCCGATGCCCGCATCGTAATGCGCCATATTTTCCCGAACTCCGTTGCTTCCATCGTGGTCTACGCGACCATGAACATCGGTGGCGCCATTCTGACCGAGTCCGCTCTGTCCTTCCTCGGCATGGGCGTTATTCCGCCTACGCCTTCGTGGGGCTCCATGATTCAGGACGGTCAGCAGTATCTTCTGACTGCTCCCTGGATGATGATCATGCCCGGTTTGGCAATTCTCTCGACGGTGCTCGCCTTCACCCTGCTGGGTGACGGTCTGCGCGACGCCCTCGACGTCAAGATGAAGGACGCATAAGGATGAAGAAGAACAAGAACTATGTGGACCTGAAGGACCAGCCGGTTCCCGAGGGCCAGCATCTGCTCGAGGTCGATGACCTTAAGATGTATTTCCACACCGAGGATGGCGTTGTTCGCGCTGTCGATGGCGTGTCCTACACGCTCGATCGCGGTGAGACCCTGGGTGTCGTCGGTGAGTCCGGCTCTGGTAAGTCCGTGACCGCCATGACCATCATGGGCCTCATCTCGATGCCTCCGGGAAAGATTGAGGGCGGCGACGTTCGCTACCGCGGTCGTTCGATCCTCGAGATGACCGAGGAAGAAATGCAGCATATTCGCGGCAACGATATCGCGATGATCTTCCAGGATCCTATGACCTCCCTGAACCCGGTCTATAAGATCGGCAAGCAGGTGGGCGAGGGACTTCGTCTGCACCGTGGCTACTCCAAGCAGGAGGCGCTCAAGCGAGCCACCGAGCTTTTGGACCTCGTTGGCATTCCCGAGCCCGAGAAGCGCGTCAACGAGTATCCGCACCAGTTCTCTGGTGGCATGCGTCAGCGCGTCATGATTGCCATGGCGCTTGCCTGCGATCCCGATATCCTGATTGCCGATGAGCCCACGACTGCTCTGGACGTTACCATCCAGGCTCAGATTATCGAGCTCATGCAGGAGATGCAGCAGAAGAACGGCAACGCCATTATCATGATTACCCATGACTTGGGCGTCGTCGCCGATATGGCCGATAAGATCATGGTTATGTACGCCGGCCGTCCCGTCGAGTTCGGTACTGCTGAGGAAATCTTCTACGAGAGCCGCCATCCCTACACCTGGGGTCTTATTCGTTCCATTCCGGAGCAGGCCATCGAGGAGAAGAAGCCTCTTACGCCGATTCACGGCAACCCGCCTTCGCTCATGAACTTGCCTGAGGGCTGCGTCTTCTCTCCTCGTTGCCCCTATGCGACGGACAAGTGCCGCAAGCAGCGCCCCGAGCGCGTTGTTACCGAGTCTGGCCATTACTCTGCGTGCCACTACTCCGGTGACCCCGAGTTCCTCAAGAACGCTCCTGAGACGTCCCGTACGCGCAAGGATTCCAAGAAGGGAGGCGAGGCGTAAATGGCAGACAATAATGAGCGTACTCCGCTGCTGAAGGTTGAGCACCTCTCTAAGGAGTTCCCTGCAGAGTCCGGCATGTTCGCCAAGCGTTTTTCCAAGCGTGTCGTCTCTGCTGTGAATGACATTTCGTTCGAGATTTATCCGGGCGAGACCTTTGGCCTGGTCGGCGAGTCTGGTTGCGGTAAGTCCACCACGGGTCGCACCATCATGCGTCTGACCAAGCCGACTGCCGGTAAGGTGTTCTTCCAGGGCAAAGATGTTGCCGAGATGAGCAAGCACGAGATCAAGGATATGCGTCGTGAGATGCAGTTTATCTTCCAGGATCCTTATGCATCGCTGAACCCTCGTATGACCATCGGCGAGATCGTCTCCGAGCCCATGACCATTCACGGCGTGGGTACCAAGGAAGAGCGTATCGAGCGTGTCCGCGAGCTTCTCGACGTCGTCGGACTGAACCCCGAGCACATCAACCGCTATCCGCACGAGTTCTCGGGCGGCCAGCGCCAGCGTGTCGGCATTGCCCGCGCCTTTGCGCTCAAGCCCAAGCTGATTATCTGCGATGAGCCCGTCTCTGCGCTTGACGTATCCATTCAGGCCCAGGTTCTGAACCTTCTTAAGGAGCTCCAGGACAAGTTCGGTACGGCTTATCTCTTCATTGCTCACGACCTCTCTGTCGTGCAGCACATTTCTGATCGCGTTGCCGTTATGTATCTGGGCAAGATGGTCGAGGTTTCGGACTGGAAGACGCTCTACAGTGAGCCGCACCACCCGTACACGCAGTCGCTGCTGTCTGCCGTGCCGGTGCCCGATCCGGATATCCAGAAGACCCGCAAGCGCATCATTCTCGCTGGCGATCCGCCGTCGCCGCTGGATCCGCCGACCGGTTGCCGTTTCCACACGCGCTGCCCGATCGCGCAGGGCATCTGCTCCGAGAAGCTTCCCGAGTTTAAGGAAGTCGCACCGGGTCCCTGCTGCGCCTGCCACTTCGCCGAGCCGTTCCCGATCAAGGAATCGCACATCGACCTGTAGTCGGTGTTCTCGTTCGGGCCCGCCCTGGTGTTGCTTTTCAGAACGTCCTCGGACATGTCGGAAGCCCCGCTGCGCGCTACGCGCTGCGGGGCTTCCTCCGTCCTGCGGGACGTTCTGAAAAGCAACACCAGGGCGGGCCCTGCGTTAACGCGGCAGAGGGGAGTGAGATTCCTTGATCGCTCACTTAATCTAATAGGAAAGTTAGTGAGGCCGGAGCTTTGGCTCCGGCCTCCCCATATAAGGGCTCGGCTTTGCCGAGCCACCAAATTTGCATCAGCCCCCAAAACATGTTTGAGAACTGTGCATGAAGCATGTGCCCCTAGGGCAGGAATGAGGTCGCTTTCCAACGCATTCCGCAGGGGGCGGCATTATTTTGTAGCGCGAAGCGCGGATCAAAATAATGCCGCATGCCCGAGGACGCGTTGGAAAGCGACCTCATTCCTGCCCGAACAGGTCGGTCTACCTGCGCAATTACAAATTCGTAAACTTTTTTGAAAAAAGTGCTTGCACAGTTCTCGAATCATAGGTTATTATCTTCCTCGTTGAAAGCGCGGGTCTAACAAAGCGAACCGCGAATTAACAACATAGCATGTCGGAGTGGCGGAATTGGCAGACGCGCTAGCTTGAGGTGCTAGTGACCGCTTTTTGGTCATGCGGGTTCAAGTCCCGCCTCCGACACCATCGCATTTGAGAAGCCTCTTCGGAGGCTTTTTTGTTACCGATAGACGGTGAGGTCCACGATGGAAACGCTTGAACGCAACGAGTGGGCAGACGTTGCCCAACTAGTCGAGATCACGAGCGATGCTGTCATCATCTGCGAGCTCGACGGAACCATTCTGCATGTGAATAATCGCTTACTTGGTTTGATGTGCGAGGAACGCGCCGACGTCATCGGCGGAGATGTAAAAGACGTCCTGTACTCGTCCGCTTTTGAACGTGCGACGGAACATCGTCTGCCATTTGAAACTGATGGCTCCGAGAACGAACTGATGCTCAAGCTGAGTGACGGCTCTTTTATTCCCGTCTTGGTTCGTGCGGGCTCCGTAACGCCTCCGCGCATCTTTGGGCGCCGCGCACCACGTGTCCTGGTGGCGCTTCACAGTATCGAGGAACAGTATTCTCACGACCGTCAGCTCAAGCGTGCGCTTTCGGAGCTTAGAGTGGCGAACAAGCGTCTCTCTGGCACGCTCTCGGTCATTATGAGCACTGTGGGCTCCGATGAGCTGCCCAGCCTGCTTGATACCGTTTTGAACCAGCTTGTAGGAACGCTCGATGCTTCGGGTGCCGCTATCTATTTTTCTGAGAGCGGCGGCTTTAAGCTTCGCGGTGTTTCCAAGGAGCTGCTCGACAGCTACCTGCCCGAGTTTTTGCCGTATGGCGCTGGCATTCCGACGTATGTTCTTCGCGAGTCGCGTGCCTGTCGCTTGTCGATCCAACAGGACCTTGAGGGCGATAAGGCCGCCTCCGGTATGTTCATGGACCTGGATAATCGTTCAAAGCACCTGTTGCGCATGCAGGATATGCCTCCGTACCGCAGCGAGATCTGTCTTCCCGTTTTTTACGGTACGCAGATCCTCGGCGTGCTGGAAGTTGGTTGGAAACGCCACCAGGCACCGCTCGCCTATGACGTTAATGTGCTCGAGGTCATTTGCGATTACCTGTCTATCCAGCTGGTCGGCATGGCATCGAGCCTTCGCTCCCGTCGCACGGCCGAGCTTGGCCGCTCGCTCAATGTCTTGCGTGATGAGTTGTTTACCTTTCTAGACGATTCCGCCGCGGCTACCCAGGCGGTATCGTCCGAGATCTGCAATATGCTCAACTGCCATTTTTGCCCTATTGAGTATGACGCCAGTCTGGATTCCTACGTCATAGATTTTGAAGGCGGCAGCCGCGTTGCTTTGCCGGACGATCCCGAGAAGCTTTTCTTTTCCACGACGGCGCCAGCAGCACGTCTGGGGGCTGGCCCTGATGGCTTTGAGGCATCTGTTTTGGGCGGCACGAGTGCCGAGGACCTTAAACACGTCCGTATAACTCGCGTTGACGAATCGATGCCTATGGGAGGCTGGCTTAGGGCGCATGGCTTGCCTTGCCAGGGTCTCTACGTCGACGCCGGCATCGAGGCGGGGCGTCCGCGCTCTAAGGGCGATGGCAAGCACAGTAACGACGCGATTGTTCCTGCTTCTGTTGCGAAGGGCCCGACGACGCGCGCGCTGCTGCTTCGTGATGGTAGCCAAGAGCCGATTGATGACCTTGAATATGACTACTTGGTGCACTTGGCGCATGACTTTGAACTGATCTATGAAGGCGAATCTCAAAAGCGTGAGGAGCGCCATATCGCTCAGACGCTCCAGATTGGCATGAGAAATTCACTGGGGGATGTTCCGGGAATCGCCGCCGATTCGGTGTACCTGTCGGCCACGAATTCGGCGTTGGTCGGCGGCGATTTCTATACGCTCATCCGTCTTCCCGACGATTGCGCCGTCATGATTCTGGGCGATGTGTCTGGCAAAGGCATTGAGGCTGCATCGATGTCCGCGCTCGTCAAGACGGCCCTGACGGCATATGCCTGGGAGGGCGCTGGACCGGCCCGCATGGCACGCTCCCTTAACAGCATGCTCATGGGCTTTTCGAGGGTCGAGACGTTCGTGACGGCCTTTATCGCCAAGATTGACCTTAAAGCCGGACGCGCAACGTATTGTTCGGCGGGCCATCCTCCGACCATGGTCATCAGGCCAGAGTCGATGCCGCTGGGTGGCGACGAGGCTCGTGGGGGAGAGGTCGAGCTGCTTGGATGCCAATCGGGGGTAATCGGTGCCTTTGAGAGCATGGTGTACGAGACAGGCGTGTTTACGTTCGCTCCTGGTGACATGCTATTTATGTACACCGACGGAACAATCGAAGCACGTGACCGCTCGGGTGCTTTCTTTGGCGAGCAGCGCCTTCGCGACCTTCTGCTCTCTGTCTCGGGTGAGGGCGTGTCGGGCATTTGCGGCAAGGTCTTGGGCGAGCTTGACCGATTTACCGAATCGGCGCTGGACGATGACATTGCATTGGTGTCCCTTGAGTTTTTACGGGGTCGTTCATAGACGACGCTGGGCGGGCTGAATCCGTACGGTTGGGGAAACGAATGCATCGAGTGGGCTTTTTTGGGGAACCATGGTCGTATGAATGAGTGGAATGACATAGCGGTTTTGACGCCACCAGGCGATATCGACATCGCCACGGTGCCTGCGCTGCGTCGGCGGTTGGATGCTTTGATTGGCCGCGGCGTGCGTCGTGTCGTCATCAACTGTCAGGCAGTTAGCTTTATCGATTCGACGGGCTTGGCATTCCTGCTTACGCGCGCTCGTGAGCTCATGAGGCGAGAAGGCCTGCTTTCGCTCGTCAATGCATCAGGTGGAGTTGTTCGCTTTTTGGAGATTGCTCGGCTTGTCGATATCCTTCATGTCGCGGGGCCGGCACGGGAGTCTATTCCCGCCATTCCGGTGGGGGAGCTGCCTCGCTGGAGTAAGAGCGTCGAGGTCCGTCAGGGTATCGAGAATCTTCCATACTACCGACATCGCATCGCCGAACTCCTTGAATCGCTTCCGTTGCGCCGTGACGAGCGCTACGATGTCGCATTGGCGTCGGGGGAGGCGCTGGGTAATGCCTATGACCATGCGGGCGGTATCGGCTGCGTCCTGACGGTTCAGGCCTATAGCGATCGCGTTGTGGTTGAGGTGCTTGATCGAGGTGCCGGCTATTCTATCGATGAAACGAGCGAACCGGTCGCATCAGAGGAGCGCGGCCGTGGTATCAAGCTTATGCGTATGCTCGTCGATAACGTGGAGGTTGCTCGTCGTACGGACGGCGCCGGCACGCGCGTGCAGATGGTGAAGCTGTTTAGCGGAGCGCTGGAGTCGTGTGCCTAGCCAATCGCTTTAGCGCGTTTAGCTACTAAGAACATGCGGCAGACAAGTTTTTTGAAAAAAGTACTTGCGTCTTTTGGACAACTCGCGTAAATTAATAACCCGCAAGCGGACATGGCTCAGTTGGTAGAGCACAACCTTGCCAAGGTTGGGGTCGCGGGTTCGAGCCCCGTTGTCCGCTCCATTGCATTTCCGGACCGTTTAGGCGGTCCTTTTTCGGCGAAGTGGCCAAGTGGTAAGGCAGAGGCCTGCAAAGCCTTTACCCCCGGTTCGAATCCGGGCTTCGCCTCCAGGCAACATCCGGGCGCTCCGGCGCCCGATTTGTTTTACATATGCGGACATGGCTCAGTTGGTAGAGCACAACCTTGCCAAGGTTGGGGTCGCGGGTTCGAGCCCCGTTGTCCGCTCCAAACGCAGCAGCCCGACTACTACGGTAGCCGGGCTTTTTCGTACCCGTCGCTTGGGCTCGAACCCGAGGGGGAGCGAGCGTTAAGCAAACGCGGAGCGTTTGTAGCGAGCTGGCGAGGACGCCGGCAGGCGGCCGAAGCCGGTGCGGATCCGCGAAGCGAATACGCAGACGCCCCGTTGTCCGCTCCAACTATCTTACGCGGTTCTAACGAACCGCGTTTTTTGTTGACGCTGCGCGAGCCCCGGGCACCCCATCTTGCCCCTCAATCGTCGGTCGCGTACATAAAGTACGCTTCCCTCCTCTTTCGCGGCAACTTGGGGCACCCGGAGCCCGCTCGCTGTCGTGGCCGGAGGAGTGGGCCTTCCGTTCTTTTCACTGATCGATCGATTCGTCCCAGGAGACTCGAACCCGAGAGGGAGCGAGCGTTTTGGGGCGTGGCTGTGGCGTTGTTTGCCGCGAATGTCCGCTTTGGGCGTATCATCGTGGGCATCTCGCAAAACCTCGTTGCAAGGGAGACTCATCCCATGGCTACAGAAAAGTCCTCGTCGCGCCCATGGATGTCCGATGCCGCGATCTATCAGATCTATCCGCGCTCGTTTAAGGATTCGACTGGTTCGGGTCTGGGCGATATCGCGGGCATTACCCAGCAGATGGACTATCTTGAGCAGCTGGGCATCGAGGCTATCTGGCTGAGCCCGTTTTACCCATCGCCTCTTGTCGATGGCGGCTATGATGTGGCGGACTACTGCGATGTCGACCCACGTCTCGGCTCGCTTGACGACTTCGATGACATGATCGCTGCGGCTCATGCGCACGGCATCAAGGTCATCGTCGACATCGTGCCCAACCATTCGTCCAACCAGCACCCCTGGTTCAAAGCCGCTCTTGCCGCCGGCCCCGGATCACCCGAGCGCGCCAGTTATATCTTCCGCGATGGTCGCGGCGGGCACGGCGAGCTGCCTCCCACCAATTGGAATGCCAACTTTGGCGGCCCCGCCTGGACGCGCGTCGCGGACGGTCAGTGGTATCTGCACATGTTTACGCCCGAGCAGCCGGACTTTGACTGGTCGTGTCCCGAGGTTCATGCGTTCTTTTGCGACGTCCTGGCGTTTTGGAGCGATCGAGGCGTCGATGGCTTTCGCATTGATGTGGCGCACGGTCTCGCCAAGGATCTCGACCGCGATGACCTCGACCGGTGGCATCTCGCCGAGGGCGATGACATGGTTGAGGACGGCACCCATCCGCTGTGGGACCGCAACGAGGTCCATGAGATCTATCGCGAGTGGCGCCGCGTGTTCGACCGTTATGATCCGCCGCGCAGCGCCGTTGCCGAGGCGTGGGTTCTGCCCGAGCGCCAGTATCTCTACGCACGCCCCAGCGAGCTTGGCCAGACATTCAACTTTGAGTTCGCCAAGGCCACTTGGACCTATGATGACATGCACGCTGCAATCGAGAAGGGCTTGAAGGCGGCCATCGAATCCGATTCCGCCTCGACCTGGGTACTCTCCAACCACGACGTGCCGCGCGTGGCGACACGCTATGCCCTGCCGCAAATCAAGGCGACGCGCTACCATCAGATTGCGCTCGACTGGCTCTTACGCGACGGGTCGTCTTATGACGAGGACCGTGAACTCGGCGAGCGCCGCGCGCGGGCAGCCCTTTTGCTTGAGTTGGCGCTTCCGGGCTCGGCATACGTGTATCAGGGTGAGGAGCTCGGCCTTTTTGAGGTGGCTGACATCCCGTGGGCTGCACTCGAAGATCCCACTGCGACCAATACGCACGGACCGAAGCGCGAGAAGGGGCGCGACGGCTGTCGTGTGCCCCTGCCGTGGGTGGCAGCGGACGATCCCGCGCAGGGCGGATCGTTTGGGTTTTCACCGGCGGACGCCGATGCGGCGCCCCATCTGCCACAGCCTGCATGGTTTTCCGATTACGCTGCCGATAGGGAAGAAGCGGACCCGGCATCGATGCTTGCGTTCTATCGCGACGCCCTCTGGCTGCGGCGCAAGCTGCGCGGGTGCGCCAACGATCTTGCGTGGCTCGATCTTGACGGGTGCACCGGCCTTGCGGATGGTGCCGAGGGCGCTGAGGGCGGCGTCATCGCCTATCGCCGCGACAACGGCTGGGCGTGTGTGACGAACTTCGGTGCAGCACCCGTGGAGCTGCCGGCGGGTAGGGTCCTGCTCACCTCATCACCGCTTGCAGATGGCAGGCTCGCGCAGGACAGCTCTGCCTGGATCATGCTCGCTGAGTTGTAGGGGGCCTCTTGCGGCGAGCTTGCGTTTGCCTACACCTTCCGTGGTGGCTGATGTCTTCGCGAGGTTCGCGAGGGCGTCGCAAAACTTTTCAAAAAAAGTTCTTGCATTTGGGTGGATCATCCCGTATATTAAATCCTCGCAGGCGGACATGGCTCAGTTGGTAGAGCACAACCTTGCCAAGGTTGGGGTCGCGGGTTCGAGCCCCGTTGTCCGCTCCATTTGGGCGTTTAGCTCAGGGGGAGAGCGCTTCCCTGACACGGAAGAGGTCAGAAGTTCAAATCTTCTAACGCCCACCAAATGTTCGCAGCTCAGAGGCTATGTCCTCTGGGCTGTTTTGTTTTGCCACCAAGCACGCCGCCAAATAAGCCGCCAAATATTGATCCAAGGTCTGTACGCGATGGTCTTCGCATCCCGTGGGGGCGCCGGCAGATTGCATGTGTCCTGGTCCATCGTGACCGCAACATGTTGGTCAAGCATAATCTTTTGGATTCTTTTGGCGTGAGCGGCTTGGTTTTGGTAGGATTTGTCAGCGGCTTGACTAAGGGGGTTTTATAACTGCCATGCAGGTAGCCGTGTTGGTAACGTTTTACCGACTTGTCAAATACCCCTCATTTTTAATGCGTCTGCAAAATGACCAATTGCTTTGACCTGCTGAAACACTATATGTTGTGTTTGACCTAAAAAAAGAATACAGGATATAGATGCTTCTTTGTCGTATGATAGATGGCGGACAGAGAACGAAGACCTTAACTGCCTCTTTTGAACGTGTCCTTGAACCGCTTGATTGGCTCTAGGGAATGTCCGCATGGAGGCTTATGGTTTATCGAGAACACAGATTGCGCGACGGCGCCGCAAGGCAGGGGCAGGCCCTGCCGGGCATCGTTTGGCTCTGAAGCGCAATGAGGCTACGACGCGAAAGAGGCAAGAGGATGAAGATCATCAAGCGCAGCGGCACCGAGGTTGTCTTTGACATCGATAAGATCGTCAATGCCATCCGCGCCGCAAACTTGGAGGTCGAGGAGAGCTCTCGTCTTACCGACCGCCAGGTGGTTTATGCGGCGCAAAACGTCGCCGAGGCATGCGAGAACGCGGGCCACACCGTTTCGGTCGAGGAGATCCAGGATTTGGTCGAGGACGAGATCATGCGTCTCGACTGCTACGAGGTCGCCCGCCACTACATCATCTATCGCTATGTTCAGAGCCTGAAGCGCCAGAAGAACACGACCGACGACAAGATTCTGTCGCTGATCGAGTGCAATAACGAAGAGGTCAAGCAGGAGAACTCTAACAAGAACCCGACCGTCAATTCCGTCCAGCGCGACTATATGGCCGGCGAGATTTCAAAGGATCTGACTCAGCGTGTGCTGCTGCCCCAGGAGATCGTGGATGCCCACAATGAGGGCCTGATCCACTTCCACGATTCTGACTACTTTGCCCAGCACATGCATAACTGCGACCTGGTGAACCTGGAGGACATGCTCCAGAACGGCACCGTTATCTCGGGCACGCTGATCGAGAAGCCGCACAGCTTCTCGACTGCCTGCAACATCGCGACGCAGATTATCGCCCAGGTTGCTTCCTCCCAGTACGGCGGCCAGTCTATTTCGCTGACCCATCTTGCCCCGTTTGTTGAGGTGAGCCGTCAAAAGATTCGCGGCGAGGTTGCCCGCGAGCTCGAGGAGCTCGGTGTTTCGGCATCTGCCGAAAAGGTCCGTGAGGTCGTTGAGGACCGTCTGCGCGATGAGATCCGTCGCGGCGTCCAGACGATTCAGTATCAGGTCGTGACCCTTATGACCACCAATGGCCAGGCGCCGTTCGTGACGGTCTTTATGTATCTCAATGAGGCCCGTACGCCCCAGGAGAAGCACGACCTTGCCATGATCGTGGAGGAGACGCTTCGTCAACGCTATGAGGGCGTTAAGAACGAAGCCGGTGTGTGGATTACCCCGGCATTCCCCAAGCTTATCTACGTGCTCGAGGACGATAACATTCGCGAGGATTCGCCGTACTTCTATCTGACCAAGCTCGCCGCCAAGTGCACCGCCAAGCGCATGGTGCCCGATTACATCTCCGAGAAGAAGATGCGCGAGCTCAAGCTGTCGAAGGGCGAGACCGCCGGCAACGGCGATTGCTACACCTGCATGGGTTGTCGCAGTTTCCTGACGCCCGACCGCTCGGGCAACGGCTTTAACAATGTTGCCAACGCGCTGAACTATGACCCGACCAAACCTAAGTACTATGGCCGCTTTAACCAGGGTGTTGTGACCATCAACCTGCCCGATGTCGCGCTGAGCTCGCATCAGGACATGGACAAGTTCTGGAAGATCTTCGATGAGCGCCTTGAGCTGTGCCATCGTGCCCTGCTGTGCCGTCATGAGCGCCTGATGGGCACGCTTTCGGATGCCGCGCCGATTCTTTGGCAGTACGGCGCCCTGGCGCGTCTGAAGAAGGGCGAGACGATCGATAAGCTGCTCGTGGGCGGCTATTCCACCATCAGCCTGGGGTATGCCGGCCTGTATGAGTGCGTCAAGTACATGACGGGCCACAGCCACACCGAGAAGGAGGGCACGCCCTTTGCCATGGCAGTCATGCAGCGCATGAACGACAAGTGCGCCGAGTGGAAGGCCGAAAGCGATATTGACTTCTCGCTGTACGGTACCCCGCTTGAGTCGACGACCTACAAGTTCGCCAAGTGCCTGCAGCGTCGTTTTGGCATCATCCCGGGCGTGACGGACAAGGGCTACATCACCAACAGCTACCACGTCCACGTGTCCGAGGAGATCGACGCATTCGACAAGCTCAAGTTCGAGGGCATGTTCCAGCAGCTTTCGCCGGGCGGTGCCATCTCCTACGTCGAGGTTCCCAACATGCAGGACAACCTCAAGGCTGTCATCCGCGTGATGCAGTATATCTACGACAACATCATGTACGCCGAGCTCAACACCAAGAGCGACTACTGCCAGGTGTGCGGCTACGATGGCGAGATCAAGATTGTCGAGGATGACGGCAAGCTGGTGTGGGAGTGCCCCAGCTGCGGCAACCGCGACCAGGAGAAGATGAATGTCGCCCGTCGCACGTGCGGCTACATCGGTACCCAGTTCTGGAACCAGGGTCGAACCGAGGAGATCCGCGACCGCGTGCTGCATCTCTAATAACCATCCCAGGCTGCCCCGTAGCGAGGCCCCGGACCTTTACTCGCTATTTCGGACAGTCCTGGCTCACGACGGAGGCGCCACTGGCGCCTCCTGTTCGTGCGGAACTCATATCGAGCAAAGGTCCGGGGCCTCGCTACGGGGCAGCCGAGCTGACGTAGCTGAGATGCAGCACACAGCCTGCTCACTCCTCGAAGTTCTTAGCGGAAATGAGTTGACTTGCAACAACGCTTTGCTTGCGATGGCGGTTGAGCTGCAACAAAGTTTTTATTGGACCTCGAACCCTATACTCGATGTTCGCTTTGTTCATTGAGTTACCCTTTGCATGAGGCCGGGACAAATCGTCCCGCCCGCAGTTTCGCAGGCCGAAGGCCGAGAATGTTTGAGGACGGGATGATATGTCCCGGCCTCCCGGGAGAGTTACCTATGAACTACGCGAACATTAAGTATTTCGACATTGCTGATGGGGAAGGCGTTCGTACTTCTCTGTTTGTGAGTGGGTGCCGTCGTGGGTGCAAGAACTGCTTTAACTCTGTCGCGTGGGACTTTGCTGCGGGCGAGCCGTTCGATCGCGCCGTCGAGGATAAGATTATCGAGAGCCTCGACCATCCCTTTATTGATGGCCTGACGATTCTGGGCGGGGAGCCCATGGAGCCCGAGAATCAGGCTGGGCTCGTTGATTTTGTCGAGCGTGTTCGCGCGGCCTATCCAGTGGGGTCGGGGAAGACTATTTGGTGCTTTACTGGCGACGTACTCGAGGAGCTTATGCCGGGCGGTCGTCATCATACCGAGGTGACGGACCGCATCCTTGCCTGCCTCGACATGTTGGTGGACGGCCCGTTTGTTCAGGACCTGTACGATATCACGCTGCGCTTTAGGGGCTCGAGCAACCAGCGCGTGATCGATATGAACGCTACGCGCGCCCGTGCTGAGCGCGAGGGCGTTGCGCTTTGTGATGCGGTTGAACTTTGGCGTGATGATCCGGTCTATTCGACCCATACTATGTAGCTGACAGAGGTTGCGTGCCGGCGTGGTACCATAGCGCGAACGCGAAATCGAAAAAGTGAGGCCCAGATGGTCGATCAGGAAAAAGTCGAGACTGCCATTAAGCTGCTGCTTGAAGGTATAGGCGAGGACCCAACTCGTGAGGGCCTGCTGGAGACTCCGGCACGCGTCGCCCGTATGTATGGCGAGATTGCCGGCGGTATGGACCAGAGTGCCGAGGAGCACCTGTCCAAAACTTTTGCCGTCGCTTCGAACGATTTGGTTATCGAGCGCGACATTACGTTTTACTCGCTGTGCGAGCACCATCTGCTGCCGTTTTATGGCAAGGCCGCCATTGGTTATATCCCTAACGGTCGCGTGGCAGGTCTGTCTAAGCTTGCTCGCACGGTTGAGGTCTATGCCCGTCGTCTGCAGCTGCAGGAGCAGCTGTGCGCACAGGTTGCCGATGCCCTCATGGAATATCTTGCTCCCCAAGGGGCGATTGTGCTGATGGAAGCCGAGCACATGTGCATGACCATGCGCGGCGTGCAAAAGCCCGGCACCAAGACCGTGACGCTCGCTCGCCGCGGCGTCTTTGAGACCGATCCCGCGCTCGAGGAGCGGTTCTTTAGGATGCTGGGCCGCTAACCATGAGAGTCGTCAACGACTTTACATCGAAGACCGATGAGGGGACGCCGCGTCGCGGCTTTATGGCTTCGGGCCTGACTCCTTTTGGCGCCATGCCTCGCATTGATTACATTTGTGCCAACGGGCTGTTCCGGCGGCACCTGGGCAACATTGCACAGTTGGAATCGGGGCGCATCTTCTGCCGCCACGGTATTGACCATCTGCTGGATGTCGCGCGTATTATGTGGATTAAGAATCTCGAGGAGCAGCTCGAATTTGACCGCGAGGTTGTCTACGCCACGGCACTTCTTCACGATATCGGCAAAGATGAACAGTATGAATCGGGTATATCCCATGATGTTGCAAGCGAGCGCGTCGCTGATGCAATTCTCGGCGGCATGCCCGATGACGTGGCGTTTGAGTCGGCCGATGCCGCAGCCATTAAGACGGCCATTCTGGGCCATCGAAAGCTGCGCGTGAACAGCCAACCGCTTGAGCGTCTGCTCTATGCGGCCGACAAGGCCTCGCGCGCCTGCTTCGCATGCCCCGCGCGCAATGCTTGCAACTGGAGCGATGATAAAAAGAACCTGTCGATTCGCGTGTAGTTAGTTTGCGCGGTCGGGGTTCTAAACGAAGGAGACGATCGCGATGAGTAACAAAAAGCTGCCCGAGAATGCAACCAAGACTGAAGGCGCCGAGCTCGCCCGCCGTGGCAGGGGCGAAATATCCACCGCAACGGCGGTGCCCCACGTGAGCTATGACGATCTGCGCCATGCCGACCGTATTGTCATTGACGGGCTTGAGGTTTTTGCCAACCATGGTGTGTATCCCGAGGAGAACGCGCTGGGCCAGAAGTTCATCGTGTCCTTGGTGCTCTATGCCGACCTGCGCGCTGCGGGGGAGCACGATAACCTGGACGCCTCGATTGACTACGGCTCGGTGTGCCACGATGTCGATGGCTATCTGCGCGAGCATACGTTTAAGCTCATCGAGGCGGCAGCTGAGGGTACGGCCCAGATGCTGCTGCGCCGTTATCCCTCGCTGCTTGGTGTGCGCATCAAGCTCGATAAGCCTTGGGCGCCCGTCGGTCTTCCCCTGGCAAGCTGCGGTGTCGAGATCGAGCGCGTGCGCTAACCGGTACTAATATGTCTCTATGGGTGGCTGCTTGAGCCGCTGGGACAGTGCTCTATTGTTGGGGCAGTATGTGTCGAGCAGGACGTGGAACCGCTGGTTGTGGCTTGGCTCGAGCAAGTGGACGAGCTCGTGGGCGACAACCATGTCGAGGCATTCGATGGGATAGGCGGCAAGTTCGCGTGCGATGCGAATGGCTCCGGTCTTGGGCGTGCATGATCCCCAGCGCGTTTTCATGCCGCGCACGGAAACGCGGGATACGGCGACACCCATTGCGATTTCGTATGCGTGCACCATATCACGCAGCGCCGATGTGACTTCGGACGTATAGAGCTGGTCGATATGGACTTGGAGCTCGTTGGACGTTAGGCCGTCGAGGATTGCGCACCGCTTGGCCTGTGGGCCTTCGTCCGATTCGTCGGTACCCATAAAACTTGCGAAGGTAGCCTGCTTGGGCCGCGGCGCGGGGGGCTCAAAGTTGTGGTCGAGTGCATCCTGAACGGTGATGGGTTTGCCCCAAAGCGCAATGATAGACGAGGGACCGAGCGGCTCTCGCGTCGTCGCCTGACGTTGCTCGCGTTGGACAAGTCGTCTGATAATCCAGGCACTGTTGCGCTTCACAAACGCTTCGATACGCTCGCGGCTGGCGCCGAGCGGTGCGCTGGCGTGGACCTCGCCGCTCGATGTGACGCGTAGGTTGAAGTTCTTGACGCGCTTTTTGGTAACGACGACGGGGATGGGCGTCCCATCCGGTCGGGATACGGAAATCGTAAACTGCTGCGTCAAAAGCGGTCCTTCAGATTGGGGACGGGGCCGCATGTCGACCGTTCGGCATGCCGGCCCGCTCAAGGGATGTGAAATTAATAACGCTCGAAGAAGGCAAGCGCGTTGTCGCTGCAGAGCTTTTGCATCACGGTCTTGCCAAAATGCTTGGAAAGCATGTTCTGGAACTCGGGCATCTTGCTGGCATCGGAGAGGAAAGCGGGCACAGTGGCGCCGTCCCAGTCGCCGCCGAGCGCGATGACGTCCTCGCCGTCCAGGTCGAGCCAGTGCTCGATATGTGCCGCCAGCTGGTCGAAGGTGACGTCTGCGGCGGTCTTGTCGGTTGCGTCGTTGGAAAGGAACTCGCTGCAGTAGTTGAGACCGACGATGCCACCCATGTCGCGAATGGTGCGGAACTGGTCGTCGGTGAGGTTGCGCTTGACGCCGCAAACCGCACGGGAGTTGGAGTGACTGGCGACGAAGGGGCGCGTGGCGTGGGCGACAACCTCGTCAAAGCACTCATCGTTGAGGTGGGAGACGTCAAGCACCATGCCGGCGTGCTCCATCTGCGTAAGTGCCTCGATGCCGGCGGCGGTGAGACCGGCGTGGGTATCGTGTCCGCTCGCGAGCGGTCCCTGCGCGTTCCAGCTGAGTGATGACATGAGCACGCCCAGGCTCTTGAGCACTTCGATCAGCGCGGGGTCCTCGGCAAAGAACGTGGCGTTTTCGATGGTGTGGATGCAAGCGACCTTGCCGTCCTTGAGCGCGGGACGAATGTCTGCGGCGCTGCGCACGTTGACCATGCGGTCGTGGTTGAGCATTGCCTGGCCGCTCATGTGCGCCATGATCTGCGCCTGGAAGCGCGCGGCGTGGGCGGTGGGAATCTCGTCGGGGACAAACGTGGCGAAGCACTGCGCCCACGGCGTGTTGCCGATCTTTGCGAGCGAGATGGCGCAGGCGTTGCCCTCGATGAGGTCGAAATCTTGCGGATGCGTTTCGTCGCCGGGGAAATAACCGTCGGTGCCGGCGGTAAAGCGCAGGTCGAGATCGAGCGTGGCCCAGCCGATGCGGTCGGCGGTGTCGCAGTGTAGGTCAAATACGGGATATGCCATGGTTCCTCCGGTTGCAGCGTTTCTTTGCAAACTGTCTTTGAATTGTATGACTAGGGTATAGTTAGCGCCATATGTTCATGGCGGCCCACGTTGTGCGCCGCCCTTATCACGGAGGTTACCATGTCCAACCAGGGCAAGAAGGTCAAGACTCATTATCGCGGCACGCTCGACGACGGCACGCAGTTCGATAGCTCCTACGATCGCGGCGAGCCGCTGGAGTTCACCTGCGGCGCCGGTCAGATGATCAAGGGCTTCGACGCCGCTGTTGTCGACATGCAGGTGGGCGAGAAGAAGACCGTGCACATTCCTGCTGCCGATGCCTACGGCGAGCACAACCCCGAGATGGTTATTACCTTCCCGGCCGAACAGGTTCCCAACATCGAGCAGATCGAGAAGGGCATGAAGCTTTTCCTGTCCACGCCGAGCGGCATGCCCGTCCCCGCCGTGGTCATCGACGTAACGTCTGAGGCCGTGACGCTCGACGCCAACCACGAGCTGGCCGGCAAGGACCTCAACTTTGATATCGAGCTCGTTGAGGTCGAGGGTTAGAGTATGCCTGAACGCTTGGTTTCGACGACATGCTTGGGAAATCTCAACGATCCGTCCTATGAACTCCTGCTTCGCCGGAAGTTGGGCGGCGTCTTTGAAGTTGACGAGCTACTGTTCGATTGGGACCGGGCTGATGTATGCGCGTTTGCGGGCGTGACGGAGCTGGGGCGCACGATCGATGTTCGGCTGGATGCTGCCGACGGCGGTCGTCTTGCCGATGGCGACGTGCTCGCCATCGACCGTTCGGGCATGGTGCCCGTGGCGGTTGTCGTGCGCCTGCGCAGCGCCGAGGTTTATTTGGTCGAAGTCGACCGCATGGATCCGATTGCGCTCGCGCATGCGTGCTGGGAGATCGGCAATATGCACGCGCCGCTTTTCCGAGGCGATTCGGACGAGCATACCGTGCGCATGTATACGCCGGTGCAGCCTGTTTTGGGCCGCATGCTCCGGGGCGTCGAGGGTGTTCGGCTCTCGGTGGTTACCCGTGAACTCGATGCGGACCGGCGCTTTGCATCGAGTGCGGCGGAGGCCGTCGTGAGCATGGCTCCCGACTTTACCATCGTAAAAAAGACGCGCGGCTAAGCGCGTATATACGCAAGGCGGGCTTTGAGGGGCGACCAATCAAGGTCCGTCTTGCTGTTGATAGGAGGCTTTGGGGAAGCATATGGGTCTTGAGGGAATCAAGCTGATTGCATGCGATTTGGACGGCACGTTGCTGCATCCGGGGGAGCGCGAGCCGCGTTCCGAGGCCTTTGAACTCATCGATGAACTGCATCGTCGCGGTATCGTGTTTATGCCGGCGAGCGGCCGTCAATATGCGAGCTTGCGCTACCTGTTTGCCCCGGTGGCCGATGAGCTCGCCTATGTATGCGAAAACGGAGCCCTGGTGATGAGCGAGGGGCGTGCCGTTGTCAAGCGCTCTATGGAGCGTGACCTGGCGATGGATATCGCGAATGCCGTGGTCGCCTACCCCCATGCCGGCGTTACCCTTTCCTGCGAGGGGCACCTCTACACCATAAGCGGCAACGATGCGTTCGTCGACCATTTGCGCTATGAGGTCCACTGCGATGTGGCGGTGGTCGACCGCCCCGAGGACATCGACGAGGACGTCATTAAGATTGCCTTCCAGACGCCCGAGGTGGATCAGCCGGCGGCCCTGGAGTATTTCGAGTGCCTCTTTAGCGACCGTGTCGACGTGATGACGTCGGGAACCGAGTGGACGGACTTTATCGGCTTTGATTCGGGTAAGGGTTCCGCGCTTGCCGATTACGGTCGTGCCCTGGGAATTTCGCCCGATGAGATGATGGCGTTTGGCGATAACGAAAACGACCGCGACATGCTCAACGTAGTGGGCCATCCCTATCTAATGGAGAGCTGCAATCCCTCTATGCGTGGCATCAACGACCGCGTCCGTTACGTACGCACGGTCGAAGAGGAGCTGCGTCGTCTACTTGCTGAGTAGGCATGTCCCAAACATCTACCGGCAGTCGGGGCAGAGACCCTCGAAGATGGTGTAGTGCGACGTGACGTGCCAGCCGATTTGCTCGGACGCCTTGGCGTCGAGCTGGGCGTCGAAGGGGAGTGGCACGTCGATGACGCGGCTGCACGAGGTGCAGATGATATGTGCGTGCGGCTCGATGGTGCGATCGAAGCGGCTGCCGCCCGGCGTCTTGATGGAGAGGATCTCGCCGGCGTCGGCCAAGAGATTGAGATTGCGGTAGACCGTACCGCGGCTGATTTTGTCATCCTGCGCGCGCACGACGTTGTAGATTTCGTCGGCGGTGGGATGGTTATAGCTTTGGCGCACAGCGTCAAGAACCAGCTTTCGCTGCCTGGTATTCCTTCTTTGCACCGCCATGCGCCTCGCCTCTTTTCTATCAACGGTCGTAGGTAAATGATACCGTATTTAGCACACAATACTAATAACGAGGAATGAAACCGTCTTCATTGGCAAGTGGGGCTCGGGCCTGGGCGTCTACGAGGCGAAAACGCGTTCCCATGCGCTCGTAGGAGGCGTGAAGCGCCTCGAGATGAGATAGGATGTTTGCCGGAGCTCCCTGTATCTCCATCTCGACCGAGCCGTCTTCCATGTTACGCACCCAGCCGGTGAGTGCGCGTGCCTGCGCGAGGTTGGTGTTGGTAAAGCGAAAACCGACGCCCTGGACTTGCCCCGCCCAGCGCAGGAAATAACGCAGGGGAGTGTCTTGAGTGGCCTCGTCGCTTGCGAGCACAGTAAGCCTGCGGCGCAACTCGAGCTCAATGTTTGATGGTTTTTGAGGCTCTCGACTGCCGCCGGTGACGCTGGAGAAGAACGCATCGAAGAAGCCCATCGCTAGGCCTGCTTGCCTGCGTCGGACGGGAAGGTAATGCCGGCCTGCTGGCGCACGGCATCCATGATGCGCAATGAGACGAGCGTGACATCGCGGTAGTGGCCAAGTTCGTGACGTCCCGCCGGGGTCTCCCAAATCTCTTCCTTAACGTTATCGATGCCGCCGATGGCGGTGATAAAGTCTGTGAGTTCGTATTCCATAGTGTTGCTCGATTTGGGCAGGTCGAGCACGCGGCCGTTGTCTCCCTGTTCGCGCGGTGCCTCGGTCGCCGAGCCGCGTACGACGTCGCCGCGATAGTCGATGCGGACGTTGCGGGGCGTGGACAGATGGTCGATCTGGATAGTGCCACGCTCGCCTTCGATCTGCGAGGGCAGCAGGTCATTCGTAATTTTGGAGTGCGTGAGCTCGACGGAGATACGGCCACCGCCGTAGCTGGCGAGGATGGAACCGCAGCCATCGATGGGGCCGTGCGTGAGCTGTCGCGTGGTGGGATCGAGCAGAGTGGTCATGCTCGTAAGGCCGGAGGGCATGCCAAAGATCTCGACCATGGGCTCGACGGTATAGACGCCAATGTCCATGAGGGAACCCGATGCCATATTGCAGTCGAAGATATTGGTGGCGCGTCCCGCGAGAATCTCGTTGTAGCGCGAGGAATACTTGCCAAAGCGCAATGAGGCGCGGCGGATGGGGGCGATCTCGCCCAGGGCGTCCTCGATGGCGTGGAAGGCGGGATCGTGGAGGGGACGCATGGCCTCGAGGGCCACGACACCTGCTGCCTCGGCAGCGCGGAAGACTTCCAGCGCCTGCGCTTCGGTGGCGCAGAAGGGTTTCTCGACGATGACGTGCTTGCCACCGGCGATGCAGGCAAGGGCCTGCTCGTAGTGGAGCGCATTGGGGCTGCCGATGTAGACGGCGTCGACGTCGTCGGCGGACGCAAGCTCGTCAAGTGCGGTGAAGTTACGCTCGCCGCCGTGTTCGGCGGTAAAGGCGGCGCCGCGCTCGGCATCGCGCGAGAGCGTGCCCACAAACGCGGCTTGGTCGTTGGCGTTGACGACCTGGATAAAGTCGTCGGTAATCATGGATGTGCCGATGGTCGCTATACGCAGCATGTATCCCCCTCGTGCCGTTCGGTTTACAGGATGAGTGTAGCGCGAGGGGGCAGGAAATAGCGTGCGAAAACGCCGTTACAGGTCGCTCTCGTTAAAGCCGGTATCGATATCGAGGTTGCTGCCGTCGGCCGCCGTGGTGGCGAGCTCATCGCAGCGTTCGTTGAGCTCGTGGCCGGCGTGACCCTTAACCCAGATGAACTCAACCTTGTGCTTGCTTTTGGCGGTGAGTAGGCGCTCCCACAGGTCGCGGTTCTTGACGGGCTGCTTGTTGGCGGTTTTCCATCCGCGCTTTTTCCAGCCGTCGATCCAGTGCTTGTTAAAGGCGTTGACGACGTACTGCGAATCGGAATGGACCTCGACCTCGCAGGGGCGGTTAAGTGCCTCGAGCGCCACGATGACCGCCATGAGCTCCATGCGGTTGTTGGTGGTCTTGGCGTAGCCGCGCGAAAGCTCGGAGGTGAAGGTCTTGCCGGCGGGGTTGGTGTATTTGAGCACGGCGCCGTAGCCGCCGCGTCCCGGATTTGATCGGGCCGAGCCGTCGGTATAGATGATGACCTTCACGGGCTTCCTTTCGTTGGGTACGTTTCGTGTGAGTGACCATTGTAGCGCCATGCCCGCCGGGGGCTAGCAATCTACGATTTCTACCCCGTCTTCCGACAGTTAGTTGGCATGGATGATGCGGTTGAGCTCGTCGAGGTATTGCTGCAAGAGGGGAGAGGGCTTGCGCTCGTCGTGCATGATATAGCCTACGTGCATCGTTGGGGCGTCTGCTAACGGGATCGATGCCATACCCCATTGCATTTCATTGGAGAGGACACCGGTCGACAGGGTGTAGCCGTTCGACGTGATAAGTAAGTTAGTAAGTGTTCCGCGGTCCGAGATTCGTATGTTGCGGTCGCAAGGGATATAGCTAAAAGGTTCCTCGGCGTAATAGAAGGAGTTTGAGGTCCCCTGTTCAAAGCTGTAGCGCGTATATGGTGTGAGGTCGGCAAGGGACAGCTGCGGGCGGCGGGCAAGCGGGTGGCGCTCGCTAACGAAGACGTGGACCGTCGCGTCGAATAGGGGATGGAAGCTCGCGCGCGCATCGGCAAAAGCCTTCTGCAGAACGCGGGCGTTAAAGTCGTCCAGATAGAGGATGCCGATGTCGCTGCGAAATGCGCGGACGTCATCGATGATCTGCGATGTGGTGGTCTCGCGCATGATGAACTCGAACTTGCTGTCGCGGCAGCGCTCGACTACGTTGACAAAGGCCTCGACCGAAAAGGCGTAGTGCTGGGCGGAAATGGCGAGGCGGGCTTGCGGGGTGCCACCGTCCTCGTAGCGTGCCTCGAGCATGTCGGCCTGCTCTACGACCTGGCGCGCATAGCCCAAAAGCTCGGTGCCGTCGTTGGTGAGCGTGACGCCGCGGCTGGAGCGCGTAAAGATCTCCAGATGGAGCTCTTGTTCTAGGCTTTTGACGGCGTTTGAGATGTTGGACTGAGCGGTATAGAGGCGCTGAGCTGCGGCGTTGATTGAGCCGGACTCTGCCACGGCGATAAGAAAACGAAGCTGCTGGAGTGTCATCGGTGCCCGTCCTTTCGATAGCTATCTAAAAAACCGATAACAGGTTAGCGCTTTTAAGTGATTGACCGAGCGAAACAATGCTCGTACTATTCAAAACACACAAAGGCGGTAGGTAATTAAGCCGACCACGGAACCGGGATGTCAAAAGGAGGACCGCATATGAACTGCTTACCAAGACGAATGCCGGGCTCCTGTTTGCGCCCGTCGGCGTGATCAGGAGACAGCGACTTACTTCTCTCTTATTTATTTACTTTCGTTCGATCAAGGAGATCATCATGAGCCAGTTCATCAACAACCCCGAGCACACCTTTGGTTTCGATACCCTGCAGCTTCATGTTGGCCAGGAGAGCGCCGACCCCGCATCCGACTCCCGCGCCGTGCCTATCTACCAGACCACGAGCTATGTGTTCCGCAACTCCCAGCACGCCGCCGATCGCTTTGGTCTTGCCGACGCCGGTAACATCTACGGCCGTCTGACCAACTCCACCCAGGGCGTCTTTGAGGACCGTATCGCCGCGCTCGAGGGTGGCGTGGCCGGTCTTGCCGTCGCCTCCGGTGCCGCTGCCATCACCTATACCCTGCAGGCTCTTGCCCAGGCTGGTGACCACGTGGTGGCTCAGAAGACCATCTACGGCGGTTCCTACAACCTGCTCGAGCATACGCTCTCCCAGTTTGGCGTCGAGACCACGTTTGTCGATGCCCACAACCTGGAAGAGGTTGAGGGTGCCATCAAGGACAATACCACGGTCATCTATCTCGAGACGCTCGGCAACCCCAACTCTGACATCCCCAACATCGACGCCATCTCCGAGATCGCCAAGAAGCACGGTCTGCCGGTTGTCGTCGACAACACTTTCGGCACCCCGTATCTGTTTCGTCCGCTGGAGCATGGCGCCAACATCGTTGTCCACTCCGCAACCAAGTTCATCGGCGGCCACGGCACCTCGCTGGGCGGTGTGATCGTCGACGGCGGTAACTTCGATTGGAAGGCGAGCGGAAAGTACGCCCAGATCGCTGAGCCCAACCCCTCCTACCATGGCGTCTCGTTTGCCGAGGCTGCCGGTCCCGCCGCCTTCGCAACCTATGTCCGCGCCATCCTGCTGCGTGACGAGGGTGCCTGCATCAGCCCGTTCAACGCCTGGGTCCTGCTCCAGGGCACCGAGACCCTGTCGCTGCGCGTTGACCGTCATGTCGAGAACACCAAGAAGGTCGTTGAGTTCCTTGCCGGCGACAGCCACGTTGCCAAGGTGAACCACCCGAGCCTGCCTGAGCACCCCGATCACGAGCTCTATCAGAAGTACTTCCCCAACGGCGGCGCTTCGATCTTCACCTTTGAGATTAAGGGTGGCCAGAAGGCTGCCTGGAAGTTCATCGATCATCTGCAGGTGTTCTCGCTGCTCGCCAACGTGGCCGACGTCAAGTCGCTCGTCGTGCACCCGGCTACCACCACGCACTCCCAGCTCTCTGCCGAGGAGCTCGCCGAGCAGAACATCACGCCCTCCACGATCCGTCTTTCCATCGGTACCGAGAACGCCGAGGACATCATTTGGGATCTGAAGAAGGCCTTCGCCGTGCTGGACGAGTAAGGCGACTTGTGCAAGGACCCCTTGCGACTCGATAGGTATAACTGCATAAATGCCTGCTCAAGGCGCCTGCGCAAGCAATGGTTGCGCAGGCGTCTTTTTTGCATAGGAAGGGCGCTATTACAGGGTTTTTGGCATGCTTTATGCATTTGAGTTGTGGAAAACTCCTGTTGAGAGGATGTGAGTTTTACGCAATTGACGTGCGCCTTTTGAGTAAAACCGCAGGTCGCGATTTGCTCGAGGTACTATGCAGCGCGATCGAATCACACGCAGCTCAAATGCAGCAAAAACGCACTACGGAGGTTTCCAGCTACATGAGGATCGATTCACGAAAACCGAAAGCCGCTGCCCTTTCCGCCGCTCTGACCGTGGCACTTTTGGCAGGCGCCGGCGCAACTGATGCCCACGCGGCAACACTGTCCGATACGGTTGGATCTACGCCGTCCGAGGCGACGCTGGTACAGCCCGTTGATTATCGCGGCGATGGTTATGGTTCCATGCAGGAGTGGAACGCCTCGATGGAGGCCAAGCGCGATTCCCTTGAGATGCGCGCTCAGATCATTATGAATATGTATGGCGACTATGCTACCGATGACGAGCGCGCTGTGCTGCAGGGTTGTATCGACGGTGCGGGTAGTCTGTTGACGATGGGGGAGGTCGACGCGAAGTCGACCGAGCTCGATGAGCTGCGCACTGCGCTTGAGAATGCCAAGCGCGAAGCGCTCGAGGCCGCCGCAGCCGAGGCGGAGGCTGCCGAGGCCGCCCAGGCTTCGTACTACAACGCCGGTTACACTCCGCCCTACGCGTCTGCCGCGTCCTACGCGAACGGATCGGGCCTGACGCGCTCTGCGGGTGTCAATAACTACAACGGGCGCCGTGAGACCTATTACAGCAGCAACGTGTTGTATCACCACCGCACGGGCGAATGGACGCAGGATTCTGAGGGCTTCTGGCGCGATTCCGACGGCTATTACGTTGTTGCCGCGGGCGATATGGCCCAGGGCTCGACCTTTACGGGCTCCAAGGGTGATTGCAAGGTCTATGACTCCGGCTGCGCCGCCGGAACCACCGACTACTACACTGGCTGGTAATCTGCCATAAGCCAATAGGACATGACGGGCGGGCGTCTTTACCGAGCCTTTGGGCAACGTAAGGGCGTTCGTTTTTTGTGCGTGCTTGAGTTAACAGAGCGCTTACCGTGGCAGTACGCCGCGCATATGGGCGCGGGGCACACTAGTTCATGAGAAATAAGGTCTTTCTCTTGGAGGAAGTGGTCTTGTGAACGCTCGAGATATCGCCGTTGCCGTCGTCGCATTGGTGCTTGGTTGCCTTGGTCCTACGGCCGCGCTCATTGCGGGCGTGCAGGGGTCATGCGGGGCTGCTCCAATCGTGGTCGGCGCGCTGATTGCGGCCGCGCTGCTGGGAAGTGCGGGTGTAGTCCTTTGTCGCGACGATGAGGGCCAGGCCTCGGAGTCGCAGCTCTAACCGTCGGGACATCGACTACTGGTTATAGATGAAGATGAAAGCCGCCGTAAGGGGAGTGCCCTTGCGGCGGCTTTGCTGTTGAGTCTGTTGACGTGGTGAGTCGGGCGCTACCAGCTTGCCTCGATATCGCGAATGCGCTGATAGAGCCATTCGTTCTGCGGTGCCTGGATATCGTGCTTGGCCGCCAGACGGCAGATGGTGCCGGCGAACTCCTCGACCTCGGTTTTGCGCCGCGCGACGCGGTCTTGCGCCATCGAGGGCATGCCGGCGGGATCGATTCCTTCGATGAGGTGCACCATCTGCGTCAGGTCTGCCTCGGTCAGCTCAACGCCCTCGGCGTTGGCGACCGCAAGCGTTTCGCGCATGGCGGAAACAAGGCAGCGACGCTGCTCGGAGCCCGGCTCCGTGGCACTTCCGTACGTGCCGCCGTAGGCCATGCAGGTCTGGTTGATGCCGTCGTTGAGCATGAGTTTGGCCCACATGCGGTGCGCAATGTCGCTCTCGACGGTGTGTGCGATGCCGCAGCGCGTGTAGAGCTCGTCGATTGCGGTGATGGCTGCGGGATCCGTACCGGCCGCCGCGCCAAAGCGGATTTCGCCCGTGTTGGTAAAGGTGAGCTCTCCGTTGAGAAACACAGCGTCCATGCCCTGGCAAATACCAAGAACGGTATGCTCCCAGCCAAAGCGCTCGGCAATCTTTTGCTCGCTCGTGATGCCGTTGCACAGCGAGGCGATGAGCGTATTGGGTCCCACGACGCGCTCCATAGTCTTGAGTGCTTGGTCGAGACCGGTGGTCTTGACCGTCAGGATGACCAGATCGGCGGGCGTTGCCTTGCTGGCGCGGACGGACTTGAGCGCACAGGGCTTGCCGTTGACGGTGAGCGCATCGTTTGCGTGACGCTCAAAACGGGCGTCATCCATAACGTATTCGACGGCGTCATTGCCGAGGGCCTTGGCAATCATGCTGCCGTAGAGCAGGCCGACGCCGCCCTTGCCGATAAAGGCGATCTTGTTGATCTGCATGCGAATCATCTCCCCATATAAAAGGCGCCCGCGTAAGGGGCGCCTGATGGATTGTATGCTGCCGGACCATGCTGCGTGCACCGGATGGCCGTATTTGTTTGTTGCTCCTTTCATCGGGCTTTTTGCTGATGTTAAAGCGGTGCCGTGACAGCTCGATTTCTGCTGCGTTACGATACGTTCTCGATTGCGATTCCACGATGTTTCGGCCGCGTGACCATTGTGTTTCGTCTTGCCGGGGCGCTGATGGCGAAAGGAGGGGCCGTGCAATACCGCGTTGACCCCAAAAGTGGTAACCGAATATCTGCTCTGGGTCTGGGCTGCATGAGATTTCCCGGTGCGCCGGGACACCCCGATGCGAAGACGGCCGATGCCATCATTTCCCGTGCGGTGGAACAGGGGATTAATTATCTGGATACTGCGTATCTTTATCCCGGTAACGAGGTGTGCGTGGGCGCCTCACTTGAGCGCTTGGGGCTGCGTGACCGGGTGTTGCTGGCGACTAAGTTGCCGCACGCTTCGTGCAAATGTGCGGAGGATTTCGACCGCTTTTTTGACGAGCAGCTGCACCGTTTGCGGACCGACCATATCGACTACTACCTTATGCACAACATCACCTCGCCCGCCCAGTGGGAGCGCGTGGTGGCGTTGGGCATCGAGGACTGGATTGCGCACCAAAAGGCTGCGGGGCGTATTCGCCAGATAGGTTTTTCGTATCACGGCAGTGCGGCGGACTTCCTGACGATGCTCGACGCGTATGACTGGGATTTTTGCCAGATCCAGTACAACTACGCTGGAGAGCGCTACCAAGCGGGAACGGCGGGACTCATGGCGGCTGCGGAGCGCGGGCTCGCGGTGTTTGTGATGGAGCCGCTGCTGGGCGGGCGTTTAGCGGGCAAGCTGCCGCCGCGGGCCCGCGCTGTGCTCGATGGCGCCCCTGACCCGCATTTGCGCACTCCTGCCGCCTGGGGCCTTTCGTGGGTGTGGAACCATCCTCAAGTCACGATGCTGCTTTCGGGCATGACCGATACCGCGCAGGTGGACGAGAACGCGGCATTGGCGGATCGCGCACTGCCGAATTCGATGACGACAGAGCAGTTCGATACCATCGCGCGTGTGCTGGGAGAGTTTGAGAAATCGAATCGCGTGCCCTGTACGGGCTGCGGCTACTGCATGCCGTGTCCCAAAGGCATCAATATCCCTGGGTGTTTCGCCGCCTACAACGCAAGCTATGCGCACAGCTGGTTTACGGGCCTGTCGCAGTATTTTACGGCGAGCGCGGTGCGGACGAGTGAGCCCAAGTTGGTGAGCAATTGCGTCAAATGCGGCAAATGC
The DNA here is from genome assembly GCF_003468125.1 of Collinsella sp. AM40-7AC. Classification (NCBI taxonomy): domain Bacteria; kingdom Bacillati; phylum Actinomycetota; class Coriobacteriia; order Coriobacteriales; family Coriobacteriaceae; genus Collinsella; species Collinsella sp. AM40-7AC. Next base: position 143,751 of record NZ_QSGK01000004.1, read on the forward strand.
GCACGTCACTGCCCGCAGCACATCGATATTCCTGAGCGTCTCGACGATGTGCGCCGACGTTTCCAGCCTGGCCCCGTAACGGCCGCGCTTAAAGCCTTTTGCAAAACGCGTTCCTGATGCCCCTTTTATAAGTTGCGGTGGAATAGTTCCTGTTTGCGGCAGAATAGGGCATCGACAGGAACTATTTCACCGCAACTGATGAGGGGGAGCTGGAGATGCTGACGATTGGGTGTCATCTTTCGACGACGAAGGGCTATCGGGCGATGGGGGAGACGGCGCTATCCATTGGCGCCAACACCTTTGCATTCTTCACGCGCAACCCGCGCGGCGGCAAGGCGAAAGATCTTGACATGGATGACGTGGCGGCCCTGCGCGAGCTTATGGAGAAAAACGACTTTGGCCTGCTTGTGGCTCATGCCCCCTATACCTACAACCCCTGTTCTGCCAAAGAGCGGGCACGCGAGTTTGCCTTGGAGGCAATGGCCGAGGACTTGCAGCGTCTGGAAGCGCTGCCCGGCAACTACTACAACTTCCACCCCGGCGCGCATGTGGGGCAGGGGACTGATGCTGGCATTCAGATGATCGTCGACACCTTGTGTCAGGTGATGTTTGAGGGGCAGCAGACGACGGTGCTGCTCGAGACCATGGCGGGAAAGGGTACCGAGGTGGGCCGTAGCTTTGAAGAGCTGGCGCGCATTATCGAGGGTGCTGCCGCCAGGCGTCCAGAGCTATCGGACAAGCTGGGCGTGTGTCTGGACACCTGCCATGTGAGCGATGCCGGCTACGACATCATCCATGATCTGGACGGCGTACTCGACGAGTTCGACCGCGTGGTGGGTATCGATCGCTTGCATGCCGTACACATCAACGATTCGAAGAACCCTTGTGGCGCCCATAAAGATCGTCACGAGTGCATCGGCAAGGGATACCTTGGCAGCGAGGAATTTGGTGGCGGTATGCAGGCTATGCAGAATATTGTATCGAATGGCCACTTGCGTTCGCTGCCGTTTATTTTGGAGACTCCGAACGAACTTACAGGTTATGCAGCTGAAATTAGACTATTAAGGTCATTGCAGCAGTAATGACTGTCACAAAGTAGAGTATTCCATTCACGTTATGGGTTTGTTTCAATCAGTTTTCTCATTGCAGATTCGTAATTCCGGGTGCATAATAGCCAACAGTTTTTGCAGACCTCTGAATCAAACGAGGTCACCGGAAGGAGACTGATTATGAAGCTGAAGAAGCTTGGCGCATTTGCCGCCACGGGTGCTATGGCACTCGCCCTTGCTCTGACGGGCTGCGGTTCGTCCAACGCCACCTCTGGTTCTGATGCCGGTTCCAGCAGCTCTGACGACGCTAAGGTCGAGAAGGTCGACGGCTCCAAGGAGTACGCGCTCGTCAAGGACGGCACGCTGACCGTCGGCACCTCTGCCGAGTACGCGCCGTTTGAGTACAAGGATGACAACGGCGACTACCAGGGCTTTGACCTTGAGCTCATCAAGGCTATCGGTGACAAGCTGGGTCTGGATGTCGAGTACGTCAACAATGACTTTGACACGCTGGTTCCGGGCGTCGCTTCGGGCGCCAAGTATGACGTTTCCATCGCGGCTATCACCGACACGCCCGAGCGTGAGAAGGAAGTCACTTTCTCTGATTCCTACTACATGGACGATCAGGCTATCGTGACCAAGGTCGATAACACCGACATCACGGCCGACAACTACAGCGAGAAGCTCAACAACGCCGACGCTACCATCATCGTCCAGTCTGGCTCGACCGCCGAGGCCTTTGCCCAGGAGAACTTCCCCAAGGCCAAGATCGTCCCCTACAAGGACGCCACCGAGTGCTTCAGCGCCCTGCAGTCCGATAAGGGCGACGCCGTAGTCACCAACCGCTCCGTTGCGAGCCAGCTGACCGCCGAGCAGTTCAACACCTGCCAGACCATCAAGCAGATCAGCACCGGCGAGGAGTACGCCATCGCCATCAACCAGGGCAACACCAAGCTCAAGGACGACATCAACCAGGCTATCAAGGACCTGACCGACGACGGTACCGTCGACGCCCTCATGGCTAAGTACAATATCAAGTAAAATAACTACTTGATTGCGCGCGGGCCCTTTCCGTTTTGGCGGAAAGGGCCTTTGCGCTTCTCTTGACGGAGAGCGTTTCCGTCTCGTTTTGCCGGCAACTTCTACGATAGGAGCCACCTTGTCTCGACTGAACAAAGGGGCCGCGGAGCAGCGTTTTCCACTGCCCTCGATGCTCCAAAAGCTGGCCTGTGCCCTGGCTGTGGCGCTCGCCCTGGTATGCGCGGGGGCCTGCGTGCCCACGACCGCCCAGGCGCTTGAGACCGCAAAGATTACCGCCCGACCCAATACCGGTTCGGGTAGCGATGTGGTCGGCGGCACCGAGACGCGCATCACTTGGGAAGTTCAGGCCGATGCCGACGAGGAGCTGAGCGGTCTTTCGCTGACGTTTGTCGACGGCACGACGTTTGGTACCGATGACACGCGATTGACGATGCTCTCGGGCGAGGACCTCATGGATCGTACGCCCATGAAGCCCACGTGCAAGGCTGACGGCCAGACGCTCAAGATTGACTTTGGCGAGACGGCGCCTGCCGGCGGCTATTTCCGCGTCGAGGTTTACGGTGTGACGTTTCCCGTCGAGGGCGGCGATGAGGCCTTTAGCGGCACCTATACGCTCGCCGACGGTTCGACCAAGAAGATCTCCAAGATTCCGTCGGTGGAGATCAAGGGCGTGACGGCCTTCGATAACTTCCTGACCGACCTTAAGGAGCAGCCGTGGGTCGAGGCGTGGAACTCCAATATGTTCCTGCGCCTGTTCCTGAACCCGGTCATTTTGGTCCAGAGCCTGCCGATCGTCTTCAAGGGCTTCCTTATGTCGCTTTCGATCGTGCTCGTGGCGTTTCCGCTGGCAATTCCCTTTGGCTTTGCCCTGTCGCTTATGCGCATCTCCAAGTCGCGCATCCTGCGCTGCCTCGCCGGCATCTACGTGAATATCATTCGCGGTACGCCGGCGTTCCTGCAGATCTATATCGCGTTCTTCGGTCTGCCGTTGGCCGGCGTCAAGGTGGACGACTATGTTTTGGGCGTTATCGTCATGGCCATGAACTCGTCTGCGTACCTGTGCGAGATCTTCCGTGCCGGTATTCAATCGATTCCCAAGGGCCAAAACGAGGCTGCTCGCTCTCTGGGCATGAATGCCTTCCAGACGCTGCTCTACGTTATGATTCCGCAGACGTTCCGCAATGTTTTGCCTACGCTGACCAGCGAGTTTATCTTGCTTTACAAGGATACGTCGCTGCTTGCCGCCGTGGGTGTGGTCGAAATCGTCATGAACGCCCGTACCATCGTGGCCACGACGGGCTCCATTACACCGTACGTGGTTGCCGCCCTGTTCTATCTGGTCATCACCCTGCCGCTCGCTCGCTTGGTGAGCGGTCTTGAGGCGAGGCTTTTGGGTACGACCGAGACCAAGAAGAAGCGTCCCGCCAAGAGCGCCGGACAGGTTGTCGCGACGCCTGCCGATCACATCGCCGGTCTGTAAGGAGGTCCTATCATGAGCGAAACCAATAACTCGAACGAGGTCGTCGTCAGCATTAAGAACCTCCAGAAGGCCTTTGGCGATAACGTGGTCCTGCGCGATATCGATCTGGATGTGCATAAGGGCGAGGTCGTCGTAGTTCTGGGTCCTTCGGGCTCGGGCAAGTCGACGATGCTTCGCTGCATCAATCGTCTGGAGCATCCTACGAGTGGTTCGATTGTCGTCGAGGGCGTGGATGTGTGCGCCAAGGGCGTTGACCTCAATAAGGTGCGTACGCACTTGGGCATGGTGTTTCAGCAGTTCAACCTGTTCCCGCACCTGTCGGTCAAAAAGAACGTCATGCTTGCGCAGCAAAAGGTGCTCAAGCGCAGCAAGGAAGAGGCCGAGAAGATCGCCGTCGAGGAGCTGACCAAGGTCGGTCTTGCCGAGCGTATCGACTTTATGCCGAGCCAGCTCTCGGGCGGCCAGCAGCAGCGCGTTGCCATCGCCCGCGCCCTGTCGATGAACCCTCACGTTATGCTCTTTGACGAGGCCACGTCGGCGCTCGATCCCGAGCTGGTTCGCGACGTTCTGGGTGTCATGCGCGACCTGGCACGCGATGGCATGACCATGATCGTCGTGACGCACGAGATGGGCTTTGCCCGCGACGTCGCCGACCGCGTCGTCTTTATGGACGGCGGCGTCATTGTGGAAGAGGGTACGCCGAGCGAGGTCTTCGACCACCCCAAGAGCGAGCGCACCAAGGCGTTCTTGGGCAATATCTCGTAGCCGGTTGATGTAACTGCCGTTATAAAAGAGCGGGGGCTGGACTTGAACTGCACCCCCGCTCTTTTGTAGGGATAAGGATGCGCTTTGATGCAGACTCTTTTGGAGGTCCTGGGTTCGTTACGCGAGCTCGGCTCCGAGGGCCTTGCAAGCGGTCTCGCCCTCATCGTCGGGCGCATCGTAGCAAATGACGGAATCGACGACATTGACGCCCGCCTCGTCGGCATCGGCCTTCCAGTTGTCCATCCACTCGCCCTCGGCCCACGAATAAGAGCCAAAGAGGACGACCTTCTTATCGCCGAGGGTCTCCTTGACCTCGTCCCACATAGGCTGGAACTCGTCATACTCAAGCTCCTCGGAACCCATGGCGGGGCAGCCGAAGGCAATGGCGTCATAGTTGGCGGCCTTGTCTGCGGAGAAGTCGGCGCAGGAGATGACCTCTGCCTCGGCGCCGGCACCGGTTGCACCCTCGGCAACGAAGTTTGCCATGGCCTCGGTGTTGCCTGTACCGCTCCAGTAGACGACGGCGATCTTGCTCATATGTCTTCCTTTCGGTTGTGCGGCGTGCGGCCGCGTTTTGTATGCTCTATCGGGTTGCCTGGACAAGTTGTCCCAGAGTGCAGCCCTGTTGATAGATGTAGGTAAGGTATTGCGTGCATGTGCGATAGGAATCGAAGGTCGTGAGCGCCTGCTCAACGTTTGTGTATACCTTCCATGCGCCAAAGACCTTATAGTTTTCGCCGTGCTGGACGATAAACTGATGGACATCTTCGTAGGGATAGCCCAAAAAATAGCCAATTTCGTGGGGGAACTCGCACGTGCGGCCCGTATCACAGTGCCTATTTCGCGCGAGTGCGCAGACGCTGCCGTCATAGGCACTTTCTGCGGCATTGCTGCTTGCCAGCGTGATGCGCGCGGCGAGATGCACCAAGGATGCGGGCAGGTTGTGGACATCGTAACCTTCGGTGACAAGCGCCGTCATGGCGCGGGGGTCGGAGAGGTATTGCATAAGGTCCGCAGGGCGGTACACATAGATGAGCGCTCCGCAGGGGCGCCAGACCAAAACGCTCATATGGATCCCGAGTGGCTGAAGCTCGCGGTTGCATTGGGCTATGACGGCGAGCAGGCGAGAGCGTCGCTCTTCGATATGGGCGGCGCCGGGTTTTCCGTTTTGGTTGGCGTAAACGCCGGGATAGGTAAAGAGTGAAGCCGGCTTGATACCTGCGAGCGTAGGGGAGCAGTTGCGCACGACAGCCGTTTGGTATGTTGGGATGTCAATGGTTCGAGTCACGTTGCCCCTTTCGAGCCCTCACTTGTTAGCCTAGGAAAACTTATACACGAAAGTAAGCCTTGGTCAACTAAAAAGTTTGAATAGGGAAACTATTGACCGAACGGACATGATTTTGGGTTAAGATGGGGACACCCCATGGGGGTATCTAGATAGTGCTACTTGAAAGGGGAACGCATGAGTGACTTGCTCAACCCTGCGAATCTCATCGTGCTAGCCGTCATTGCCGTCGGCATGTTTTTTGGGTTGCGTCGCATTGCCGCTTCGACACACGGGAAGAGTTGCTGCAGCGATGGTGCGAGCGGCAAGAAGGCCAAAAAGGTTGTTGTGGTGGATACCGATGCGTCACACTATCCCTATAGCGATGAGCTGCTCATCGGCGGCATGAGTTGCGACGGCTGCGCTCAGAACGTGGCCAATGCCCTCAATGCGCTGGATGGTGTGTGGGCAACGGTGACGTATGCGGACCACACGGCACGCGTGCGCTCTAAGCAGCCGGTTGATCGTGGTGTCCTCGAGACGGCCGTGAAAGACGCGGGCTACTACGTCATGACGCTGTAAGCGTCGCTCTGGATGCGCTTCCTTGGCTAGGCTCGTCCGCGCAGTTCGATGTCTTGGATGTCGTCGAAGTCGATGGCGATGTCTCGGAGCTTGAGGAGCTTGAAGGCGGGGAGCGCCTCGTCGAGGATGCCGGTGCGGCTGCGATAGCCGTATGTATCGTAATAGGTGACACGAACCAAGTCGCCACGTTTGAGACCCTCGAGTTTTTTAGAAAGCACGAGGGCTTTTTCTTCCGTGAGCTCACGTTTTGGCTCGACGGTGATTTCCTGCTTGCGCACGAGTTCGTAGTATCCCGTGAGGGCGGCAAAGGGCATAAACTGTGCGGCGCGGTTGGCGCGCACGGCACCATTGGCAGTGAGGTTGGGGTCGGCGGCGCGGCGTCTGCCCTCGGGGTCCGCCAGGCGCTCGAAGGCGGTCGGCGGGCGCACGGGCTGTTGTTTGGGTTTAGGCACGGTGTCCTCCAACTTGTTCGTTGCGTTCGCGCGCGGTGGCGCCGGCGGTAAAGCTTAATCCCTTGACGAGCGCGTTCTTGCCGTACTTGCCTTTCACGGCCAGGACGGCGCGCGCTAGGTCGCGCTCGCGCTCATCGGCCTCGATATCGCTGAACAGATCGATGGTGGCAAATTCCTCGGGCATGAGGTTGCCAAATCCCAGGTTGATGCGCTTGACCGGTCGTTTGGGATCGACCGTTTGTGCCCAAAGGTCATCGAAATAGCCCATGATCTTCTTAAACGAATTGGTGCGCTCGGGTAGCTTTCGCGAGGCGTTGGAGTGCGCAAAGAGTGCGGCATAGCCACCACGCGGTTTGCCGCCATGCTCTCCCACAAAGATGCCATCGATTGCCTGCGCTTCGCGCACCAGGCGGCGCCGTTCGTCATCGCGCTGGACGGGCTTGGGAGCACGGGGCGCGAGCTCGGGACCGTCGGTCGCTGCGGGCTCGATGCCCGAGGTGCTCGAGCGCAGGTGCCCGCAGCCGTCTATATACTGCGCCGTGCCGCTGGCGTTGAGCCGGCGTATGTCGGCGCGCTCGCTTGCATAGCCCACAAAGAGCGAGATGCTGTCGCACACCACGTGCTTGTCGATCAAATCCAGCACGGCGGCATCGACCATTTCGCGCAGGACGGTGTAGGCCTGCTCGTAGGCATAGCCCTTCGAGAGCACCTGCCCCGTGGTGGTCGAGGTCGCTTGCGGGCGATAAGCTTGGATATCGGCGATGGTTGTCGGCTCACGCCCGAAGGCGTGGTCGATAAGATATTCGGCATTGACGCCGAGCTCATCGTAAAGCAGGTTTTCGTCGAGCGCGGCGACGCCCATCAAATCGTAGACGCCGTACTTTTCGAGGCGGGCTGCCACGCCGGGGCCGATGCCCCAGATATCGGTAATGGGACGATGGGGCCAGATCTCCTTGCGGAAGGTCTCGTCGTCGAGTATGCCGATGCGGCTGGGTGCGTGCTTGGCGGTAATGTCGAGCGCTACCTTGGCCTGGAATAGGTTGGGGCCGATACCGACCGTCGCCGTGACGCCGGTGCGCGCGAGGACCTCGTCGCGCAACATGCAGGCGAAGCCTTCCGCATCGGTGTGATAGAGGTCCAGATATGGCGTCACGTCGATAAAGCACTCGTCAATTGAGTAGACGTGAATGTCTTGCGGACTGACGTATTCCAGGTATATACCGTAGATCCGCGCCGACACCTCCATGTAGTGCTGCATGCGCGGTACGGCCTTAATGTAGTCGATGCCATCGGGTATTTCGAACAGGCGACAGCGGTTGTGAATCCCTAGGTCCTTCATAGCCTGCGTGATAGCGAGACAGATAGTCGTGCGTCCGCGCGATTCGTCGGCAACGACCAGGTTGGTGGTGAGCGGATCGAGCCCACGATCGACGCACTCGACGCTGGCATAAAACGTCTTGAGGTCGATGCAGATGTAGGTGTGCTGCTCGTGCGCCATCCGAGCCCTCCCATCAAACACATGTTCTTATCGAATACCTGTTCGATAATACCTGCTCGACCGGACACCGTCAAAATCTGTCCCTATTTGGCAGGTATGGTCGTGCGGCTGCATCGGGTTTTAACGCAGCCCTAAAGAGCGCGAAACAGCTCGGAAAAGCTTGCTTCGTAGCATGAGACTAACGATTGATGCCACCATAAAGCACGGAAGGGTTGTGGGGATAATGGTTAACTATGGGTTTGGTATGCCGACGCGCTTGGTTGCGGATGGGGACGTGGCTCGCTGGTGCGGGCGATTGGTTGCCCACTATGGCGGCACCAAGACACTGGTCGTGCTGGGAGGCGACAAGCACACGCGTGATGAGCTCGTTTCGGCGGCGCTGGGCTCGCTCGATCGCGCCCTGCTCGAACGCGTGCTCTTTCGTTGCGGCTTGGTCGGGGGCGACGGGGGAGACGATTTGGTCGATGAGGCCGTAGCCCTGGCGACCGATGAGGGCGTGGACTTTGTCCTGGCGATCGGCGATGCCGATACGGCGGGCTTTGCGCGCGAACTCGCTCGTCGCATGGCCGTGCTCGATGCCGGCGAGGACGGCTTTGTTCCCTACGGATGCATCGTCTCCGAGGGAAAAGTGCCCGCCGTTGTGGGCGCCGGCGAGGTTCCCGTTTTCGCCATCATCGCCCCCGAACTGCTGGAGGGTATCGGCTCGCCCTTGCGCGAGCTGCTCGGCAGCGTGTGCGCCGCGGCCTAATATTTACCATAAAGGGATGGGTTATTTTTGATTGGCAAAGCGTTTGACCTGCCAAAATAAACCTGTCCCTTTTTGGTCGGTTGCCGTTGGGGGGCCGATTGGCAACGCTCGCTGATTATAGTCTTGACCTGCGCTAGAATAGTGGCATCTGAATGTCCGGGCGCATGGAGGCGTGTGCCCGTATGCTGAGGAGGACCCTATGGCAACTGTTGCCGCACCTATCGATGCTACGTCGACTGCCGCTTGGAAGGCGCTCGAGGCTCATCAGGAGAAGCTCGAGGCCGAAGGTATCGACCTTAAGGCCTGGTTCGCCGCCGATGCCGAGCGCGTGAACAAGCTGAGCTTTGACGCCGGTGACCTGCACTTCGACCTGTCCAAGAACCTGGTGACCGATGAGACCGTCAAGCTGCTGTGCGATCTTGCCCGCGAGGTGAAGCTCGAGGAGCGCCGTGACGCCATGTTCTCCGGCGAGCACATCAACACCACCGAGGACCGCGCCGTCCTGCACACCGCGCTGCGCCGCCCGGCGAGCGAGAAGGGCCAGCTCATCGTCGACGGCCAGGACGTCGTCGCCGACGTGCACGAGGTCCTCGACCGCATGTACGCCTTCGCCGAGCGCGTGCGCTCCGGTGAGTGGAAGGGCGTTACCGGCAAGAGGATCGAGCACCTGGTGTCCATCGGCATCGGCGGCTCCGACCTGGGCCCGGTCATGGCGTACGAGGCTCTGCGTCCCTATGCCGACGCCGGTATCGATTGCCGCTACATCTCCAACATCGACCCCAATGACCAGGCAGAGAAGCTCAAGGGCCTGGATCCCGAGACAACGCTCGTGATCATCGTCTCCAAGACCTTCACCACGCTCGAGACCCTCACCAACGCCCGCGAGGTCAAGACCTGGATGCTCGAGCAGCTCAAGGCTCAGGGCGCCATCGATGGCTCCGATGAGCAGAACGCCGAGGCCGTGGCCAAGCACTTCGTCGCCGTTTCCACCGCACTCGAGAAGGTCGAGGCCTTCGGTATCGACCCGGCCAACGCCTTTGGTTTCTGGAACTGGGTCGGCGGCCGCTACTCCGTCGACTCCGCCGTGGGCCTGTCGCTGATCGTCGTGCTCGGCCCCGAGCGTTTCCAGCAGTTCCTCGAGGGCTTCCACGCCATCGACGAGTACTTCTGCAGCACCCCGCTCGAGAACAACGCCGTCGCGCTGATGGGCCTACTCAACGTCTGGTACGTCAACTTCTTCGGTTCCAAGAGCCACGCCGTGCTTCCGTACTGCCAGTACCTGCACCGTTTCCCGGCCTACCTGCAGCAGCTCACCATGGAGTCCAACGGCAAGCATGTCCGCTGGGACGGCAGCGCCGTGACCTCCGACACCGGTGAGATCTTCTGGGGCGAGCCCGGCACCAACGGCCAGCACGCCTTCTACCAGCTGCTGCACCAGGGCACCGTGGTGGTCCCGGCCGATTTCATCGCCTTCGCCAATACCGCCAACCCTGCGACCGATAGCGGTCAGGACGTGCACGAGCTGTTCCTGGGCAACTTCCTGGCCCAGACCAAGGCACTCGCCTTTGGCAAGACAGCCGACGAGGTTCGTGCCGAGGGCACGCCCGAGCAGATCGTCCCGGCCCGTTGCTTTGAGGGTAACCGCCCGACGACCTCGATCTTCGGCGACACGCTGACCCCGTTCGCACTCGGCGAGCTCATCGCCCTGTACGAGCACATCACGTTTGTCGAGGGCACGGTCTGGGGCATCGACTCTTACGACCAGTGGGGCGTTGAGCTGGGCAAGCAGCTTGCCAAGCAGATCACCCCGGCCTTCCACGATAACGCCGCCAAGGCCGAGCAGGACGCTTCGACCCAGGCGCTCATCGAGTTCTATCGCGCGCACCGCAAGTAGGATTCGCTGCGAAAACTAACGCATAGCCGACAAGGGCCCGTATCCGTTGGGATGCGGGCCCTTTGCTATTTGGATAGGATGGAATGTATCGGGAGGCGCCTCGACGGGCATCGCAATCGTCGAAGGCGCGCCGGCCATGTTTGGGACAATATGATATTTTTCCCGTTGCAAACAGCGCCGCCGTGGGTGTTCTGTATGATGGCTCAGACAAGGTTGCTCAATGACAGGGAGGCACATATGGCAATTAAGGCCATCGCAATGGATATCGACGGTACGCTCACCAACGACCAGAAGGTGATCAGCCCGCGTACGCGCGAGAAGCTGCTCGCGGCGCAGGAATCGGGTATTAAGCTCATCTTGGCTTCGGGTCGTCCCGCCTGGGGTCTTCACGCCTTGGCGCAGGAGCTCGACCTTCAAAACCATGACGGTCTGTTAGTTGCCTTTAATGGAGCGCATGTGGTCGACGCTCAGACCGATGAGGTCCTTTTTGACCAAGCCATGCCGGCTGACGAGCTGCACCGTCTGATTGATCATCTGCGCAATTTTGACGTGATCCCTATGATTTCGCTCGGTCGCGATTTGCACGTCGAGGACTCGTACCATTGCATGATCACGCTGCCTGACGGCTCTCAGAAAAACATCGTCAAGTATGAGCGCGATGCGTGCGATCTTAAGATCCGCGAGGTGGAAAGCCTGCATGAGGTCGTTGATGCTTATCCCGTGGACAAGCTGCTGACGGCGGGCGATCCGACCTACCTGCAGGCGCATTACGCGGAAATGTATGCGCCCTTTACCCAGACGCTTTCGGGCATGTTTACGGCTGACTGGTACTTTGAGTACACGGCGCCCGGTATCGACAAGGCCCGTGCGCTCGAGGGTGCCCTGCCCAAGCTCGGCATCGATGCCAGTGAGGTCGTATCGTTTGGCGACGGCCAGAACGACAAGTCCATGATTGAGTGGGCCGGCACCGGTGTTGCCATGGGCAACGCCGTCGATGAGGTTAAGGCTGTGGCCCAGATGGTGACCGCCAATAACAACGAAGACGGTATTGCGGTGGCGCTGGATAAGCTGCTGGGTTAGAATCGCCGATAATGCATGGTTCGGGCGCCTGCTTACAGGCGCCCTTTTGTTAGGGAGGGTGCCGTGTCTGCATTTCCGTTCGACGCCGTTATCTTTGACATGGACGGTGTCATTGTCGATACCGAGTATTACTACCTGGGCGAGACTGCCGCGTTTGCCAAGGAGCTTGGGTTGAACCTGACTCAAGAGGAGTTGAATGGGCAGGTCGGTACCTCGCATCAGTTCTTCCTGCATATGCTGGTCGATTGGTTTGAGCGTGCCGGTAAGGGGCATTTCACTGGCGAAGAAGCGTTGGCCCGTTGGGACGAGTGGGCGCATAAGCGTCTGCGTGACTACCAGGCTTTGATTAACCCGGGCGCTGTGGATACGATTCGAGAGTTGCCGCGCCGTGGCGTTCGCGTGGCGCTTGCCAGCTCGTCTCCCGTGGATAGCATCGAGGAAGTGCTCAACGCGTGCGGGTTGTCGGATGCCTTTGAATATGTGGTGAGCGGCGAGCAGTTTAAGGAGAGCAAGCCCGAGCCCGATATCTACTTGCATGCGCTGGACTTGCTGGGGCTGCCCGCGGACCGCTGCTGCTGCGTTGAGGATTCGGTGCCTGGCATCACTGCCGGCAAGCGAGCCGGCCTGACAGTCATTGCCAAGCGCGAGGAGCGCTTCGGCTTTAGCCAGGATGCCGCGGACAAGATCATCGACCAGCTGCCGGAGCTGCTCACGCTTTCTTAGGAGCGCGGTAGTTGCGCGTTTTTCGGGTCTGATGAGTAAATAGCCGACATTTTGGTGCGACACCTAGCATACTTTAAGCTAATGCGGGCTTAAGGACTTGTTGAATGCCCCTAAGTCCGTTTTAGACTTAATTGTGCTTGGAGAGGGTATATGCCACCGACTGAAGGGCTAGCTGACGGTAAAGCAGCGATACCGCTGTACCAACAGGTTATCGATATCATCAAAAACGAAATCAACTCCGGTGCCTACAAGGCAGGCGCGCGGATACCCAACGAATTCGAATTGGCTGAGAGCTATAAAGTTGGCCGCGTTACCGTGCGACGCGCTATTGAGGAGCTCGTCCAACAGGGCTATCTAACGAAGCGACAGGGGAAAGGCACGTTTGTCAATGCCCCCAAGCTCAAACGCAAGATTCGCCAGAAGGATGACGTCCAGAGTTTTTCGGACGCATGCCGCGTAAACGGAATGGAACCGGGGGCGCGTGTCATTTCGAGAAAGATACTGCCGGCGGATTCCACCGAAGCACAGTTCTTTGGTGTTCCCGTTGGAACTGACTTGATCTGCGTTGAGCGCGTGCGTACTGCCGATGGCGTCCCTGTCATGCTCGAGAACAACATATATGTTTACGAGGACAACGCCTATCTATCAACGGCACCTCTATCTAACCAATCCATTTTTGAGTTCGTGCGCAACCGGACGGGCCGCACGCCCGCGTTTACCGACCCATGCACGCTTGAGATCGCGTGCGCGTCGCCCGAGGTCGCTCGGTTGTTGGCAGTTCCCGTTGGCGAACCATTGTTTTATATGGAAGCCTTCTTTTTCGATGAACAGCGGCGGCCGTTTATCATCGGTCGTCAGCGGATCGTTGGGTCTCGCTACGTTTTTGACATCTAGGACATTGCGAATGGAAGCGCCCGGTGGATCATCTCACCGGGCGTCTCCATACCGTTCACGGCGCAAACGCAACCGTTCAACCGCGTTGCGGCAATCAGTTTGAAATTATCATGATGACGAGAAAAGCTGCTGGTAATCTATAGAACGTCATAGAACGTTTGCCTTGTGCAAACGTTGAGGCGAGATGCGATGCAGTCTCGAGTTCTTTGGAGGTATCTATGTCAGATACGAAGGCGAAGAAGACAAACAGACGTTTTAAGTTCAAATTACCGCATGTCTATACGATCATGTTCTTGCTGATCGTTGTCTTTGCGGTCTTGACTTGGATCGTTCCCTCTGGTCAGTATCAGCGCAAGATGATTTCGACAGCGGCGGGCGAGCGTGAAGTCGCCGTTGCTGGAACCTATGAACAGGTCGATAAGAACTACACCGATTCCGAGACCGGCGAGACCATCAATCTGGGTCAGGATATCTTCGCGGTCCTGCAAGCGCCCACTAAGGGCATCCAGGAGGCTGCCGACGTCGTTGCGTTCGTCTTATTGATTGGCGGATCGTTCGCAATCATCACCAAGACCAACGCTTTGAATGCCGGCATGAGCCGTGTGATTAAAAAGCTCAAGAACAAGGACATCCTCATCATTCCCATCACGATGACGTTGCTGTCCATTTGCGGCACCACGTTTGGTATGTCTGAGGAAGCCCTGCCGTTCTATGCCATTTTCATTCCCATCATGATGGGTATCGGTTATGACTCGATGACGGCATTCATCATCTGCTTCCTTGGTCCTAACCTGGGATATTGTGCTTCGACCATCGATCCGTTTAATGTTTTGATCGCCCAAGGCATCATTGGCATCGAGGGCAATCCGCAACTGTGGCTGCGCGCCGTTTCTTGGGTCATCTTCACTGCCGTCGGTATCGCATGGGCTATGCGCTACGCCATGCGCGTCAAGAAAAACCCCGAGTCGTCCATTACGTACGAGGACGATAAGCTCAAGCGTATCGAGTTTTCCGTGACCGATGCCTCCATCGAGGAAGAGTTCACTACCCGTCAGAAGCTCGTGCTTATCGATTTTGCTTGCGGTATGGGCATTATCGTCTGGGGTCTTGTTACCCAGGGTTGGTACATGAATGAGATCTCCGCCGTGTTCCTTGGCATGGGCTTGCTTGCCGGTATCCTGGGCGGTCTTGACCAGCAGACGATTGCCGAGGAGTTCGTTAAAGGTCTCGCCGACTTTGCGTACGCCGCCATCGTTATCGGTATCGCTCGCGGTATTCTGGTCATCGCCGAGGGCGGCATGATCATCGACACCATCCTCCAGGCGCTCGCTACTGCGCTCGCCGGTGCACCCGCCGCCGTCTACACCACGTTTATGTATATCGTCCTTGGCCTGCTCTCTTTGCTGGTTCCCTCGAGTTCTGGCCTGGCGGCACTCACCATGCCCGTTATGGGCCCCCTGACCGAGCTCATGGGCCTCAATCCCGAGGCGGCCGTTACCGCGCTCCAGTTTGCCAACCAGACCATCAACACCATCAGTCCCGTGGCGGGCATGACGGTCGCCGGCCTTGGCGTGGCTAAAATTTCGTTTGGCCAATGGTGGAAGACCATTTGGAAGTTCTTCATCTTTATGGTCGTGTTTGGCTTGGTCATTACTGCCATTTCTGGCATGCTTCCGGCGTAGGTGATTATAATGTCCGATCGTTTGACGGTCCTGACGTCTAAGAGCGTCTTTACCGGTACGGGGGACCTGCCGTTTGAAGGTTTCGTAGCGGTCCGTGACAATCGAATTGAGGCGGTTGGCACCAAGTGTGAGGTAGCTTCGTATTTGACCCAGGCGGACGAGGTAGTTGACCTGGGCGACCGCACCGTCATGCCTGGCCTGATCGATGTGCATACCTTCTATACAGGCTGGGCGCTGCGGACGTTGGGGTCTGATCTGTCCGGCATCGCCGATGCCAAAGAGACCGTGTCGCTCTTGCGTGCATGGAAAGAAGATCATCCGGATTGCGCGGCGGCTTTTGGCCACAACCTGCCCGAAACGTTGGCATCGGATGCCGAGAACGCAAATACGGCAGCTGTGTTTGACGATTGTTTTGGCGATATCCCTGTCGTCTGCTTTACACCGGGTGCGGAGACCTGCGTTCTCAATGCTGCCGCCAGTGCGCGATACGGCTTCACACCCCAGGCGTGTTATGCCGAGAAGATCTGGCGCATGATGAGCGATTTCCTCGCGCTGCCCGAGGTACGTGCGGGGTATTCGGACTACATGGGCATGCTTAACGAGCGCGGCGTTACCGCCATCAAGGAGATGGCGTTTGATGACTACTACGGTTTTGCCGACGAAATGGCTCGCCGTGAGGAATCTGGTGAGCTGACGGTTCGCGTCTCTATGATGTCGCAGCCGGTGGGTGCCGGTGCAAATCTGTCATATGCTCGCGAGGCACGAGAGCGCTTCCGGGGTCCGTTCGTTCGTTTTTCTGGCTTCAACCGTATGACCGACCGCGGCGTATGGGCGGGGCTTGCCGAGATGATTGACCCCTATGAGGACACGGCCGATGCGGGCGCTGCCGGCAAGACGGTCGTCGAGGAGCCCGAGTGGGATCTGATTGAGAACGAGCTGCGCGCAATTGATGCTGACGGCTTCCGATATTCCTTGCATTGCCAGGGCGATGGCGCCGTTCGTCGCACCGTGGCGCTCTATGCCTCGCTGCCTCGAGACGAGCATGGACGGTTGCTTCGCCGCCATGCGATTACCGATCTCGAGAACTCTGATCCGACCGATCTTGTCGAGTTTGGCAAGTTAGGTGGAATTTGCGAGGTCTATCCGCAGATTTTGACGCTGGACCGGCGCGAGGATTGCCTGTCGATGATGCGTCGACAAATTGGCGAGACGCGACTTTTGCACAGCTGGAATCGCCGCGGCATGGAAGATTCCGGATGCACGGTGTGCTGTGGTACGGATTTGCCGCTGCTGATTCCGAGCCTGGGCGAGTCAATCTACAGCGCGTGCGGCGGATACTTCGACGATGGACTGCCCGTGAATGAGGCCAACGCGCTGACACTTGTCGAGCTCTTGCGCGCTTGGACTGCCGGGGGCGCGTACGATCTGATGCGCGAAGACGAGCTGGGTACGCTCGAGGTCGGCAAGCTTGCCGATATCTGCGTGCTCGATCGGGATGTGTTCGACCTCGATTATCACGACGCACGCAATCTTGCGGTTGATATGACGATGTCGGACGGACGAATCGTGTTCGATCGAAATAAGGAGGCATAAGATGTCTGAATCCAAACCGACGCTGCGCCGCGAACAGATTGCGGGCATGAATATCCACTACATCATGTGGTCGCTCGATTACTTCCTTGATGTGCAGCAGCGTTTGGGCTTTGAGTCCATTGAGCTGTGGTGTGCGGAGCCGCATGTGACACTCGACCACACGGGCTACTTTGAGGCTGAGGTCCTGGCAAAAAAGGCTGCAGACCGTGGGCTTAGGTATCGTACTCTGTGCCCCGAGAATGTTGTCTATCCTTGGCAGTATTGCGCACGCAAACCGCTGCATGAACAGCGCAGCCTGGCGTACTTTAAGCACGGCATTGAGCTTGCCGAGGTACTTGGGTGCGACCGTATGTCCGTCAACTCGGGCTGGGGCGACTGGGACGAGGACCGCGAGGAAGCCTGGAAGCGCAGCCGCGAGCACTTGTCCATTCTGGCGGAGTATGCCGGCGAGCACGGTCTGGTGCTTACGATGGAAAGCCTGCGTCCCGAGGAGAGCAACCTTGTGACGACGGTTTCCGATGCGAAGCGCATGATTGACGAGGTCGCGAGCCCGTACTTGCAGCCCATGGTTGATACAACCGCGATGGGCGTTGCAGGTGAGACGCTCGAGGACTGGTTTGCCGCCTTTGGTGATGGGGCAATACACGAGATGCACTTTATCGACGGTGATCCGTATGGCCATCTGGTGTGGGGCGATGGCAAGCACGATATGGACGCCTTCGTCGCCACACTCAACGCCCATGGTTTCGACGGCATGCTGGGCCAGGAAATCACGGACGGTCGTTACTACGATGACCCCGCGGCGGCAGATGCCAAGAACATGGCCGCATTCGAGAAATATCTGATTGACTAAAACAACTATCGGCTACGCAACCAACGTCATTGATTGCGGGCCAAACAAGAAAGGAACTGGATATGAACGCACACGATCTGATCAAAGAGGCAATTGCCGAGAAGGGCAAGTTCGACAGCGTCTACTGGATTGCTTGCGGTGGCTCCATGATCGATTTGATCCCGGCTCATGAGCTTCTGCAGCGCGAGGCAACCACCTTCACTTCGTATATCTATACGGCTCGCGAGTTTGATATCATGCGCCCACGCCGCTTAGGTGAGAAATCCCTGGTCATTGCTTGCAGCCACAGTGGCAACACCCCCGAGGTCGTCGAGGGCTGTGAGATTGCCCTTGCTGCCGGCGCTACGGTAATCGCCCAGACCGACAACGCTGGATCCAAGATTGACTCCGGCAAGTGGACCACGTGGGTCTACCCGTGGGGCGAGGGCGTGCCGCAGGCCGAGGTCCCTGCTGGCATTTCGCTGTCGCTTGCGGCCGAGCTGCTCGATCAACAGGAGGGCTACGCCGATCTTGCCGATATGTATGCCGGTATCGCCGAGATGGATAAGATTCTTCCCCCGGCACGTGAGAAGGTAAATGCCGAGCTGGGCGATCGTTTTGCCAAGCTTTGCCAGGAGCACGAGTTCTTCTACATTCTGGGCAGCGGTCCCAACTTTAGCCAGACCTACGGTTTCGCTATCTGCTCTCTTATGGAGATGCAGTGGCAGCACTGCAGCTACATCCACTCTGCCGAGTACTTCCACGGTCCCTTCGAGGCTACTCAGGATGGCGTTTTTTACTTCCTGCAGATGGGCTCCAGCGAGTGCCGTGCTATGGACGAGCGCGCCCTGGCGTTCCTTAAGACGCATACCGATACGCTGATGGTGCTCGATGCCAAGGAGTACGGTATGGAAGCCGTGCCGGCGAGCGTCCGTGCCTATCTGGACCCGGTGCTGTTCTACGCCATGAACTGCGAGCTGCGTGCTGCACGCGGCAAGGTGTTTGATCACGATCCCGATTTCCGTCGCTATATGGGTGTTGTCGAGTACTAGAAGGGGCAAAGGCCATGGCATTTAACGTTAACGCGCTCGGATTTGGCGACAACGTCGTCGATCGCTACGAGCATATCCACACCATGTATCCTGGCGGCAACGCGGTGAACTTCGCCGTTTATGCCAAGAAATGCGGTGCCGCACGCTCTGCATACATGGGCATTTTTGGCAATGACGCCGCTGCCGAGCATGTCATTGCAAGCCTCGAGGATGAGGGTATCGAGCTTGGTAAGTGCGAGCAGATGATTGGCGAGAACGGAGCGGCTCGCGTGACCGTCGTTGACGGTGACCGTGTCTTCCTCGGCTCCAACGAGGGCGGTATCCGTGGCGATGCGCGCTATGTCCTCGATCGCTTTGACCTTTCGTACATGAAGCAGTTCGATGTGGTTCATTCGGGCAACTATTGCTTTACCGAGCGCGAGCTGCCCAAGTTGAAGGCTGCGGGCGTCACGGTCTCTTTTGACTTTTCGGACGACTCCACCGACGAGTACTACGAGCAGATTGCGCCCTACGTCGATTTTGCTTTCTTTAGTGCGGCGGATGCCGCGAGTGAGGACGAGATTCGCGAGCGTCTGGCATGGGTGAAGGGTCTGGGTCCGCGTTTTGTGTCGGCTACGGCGGGCGCCGAGGGCTGCATCGCTTACGACGGCAAGCGTTATTACCGCCAGCTGGCTAAACCGGTAACGGACATGAAGGACACCATGGGGGCGGGCGACTCGTTCCTCACCTCGTTTTTGATGTGCTATCTCGATTCCGCCAAGCGTGGCGAGGATGGCGCCGAGGCCATCGAGCGCGCGCTCGACTTTGCTGCCGGGTTTGCCTCGACCGTGTGCGGCATGGAAGGTTCTTGGGGCCACGGAGCACCAATCGTCGAATAGCTTAAGAAAGCGTACGGCGGTCTGGCTATGAGGCCTTGGACAACCGATGCAAAACAATAAGCGAAACGCGAAAAGGGGGCTCGTTATGTGGTGGGCCCCCTTTTGAACATTGGAGAAGAGTATGGGTATTAAAGCGTGTGCGGCTGGTTTTTGCTGCGCGGACGTCTATCAAAACATCGGCGTGTTCTATCCGACTGGTAATGGCATTGACTGGGGTATCCATCTTGCACGAATGGGCGTTTCGGTATCCGCCGTGTCGGTCGTCGGCAAGGACGAGTACGGAGACAAGATGAGGGAGGCGCTGGCCGCCGAGGGGTTCGATATCTCACATCTGCGGGTGGAGGATGGCGACACCTCGGTGATGCTCATGGCGTTGAAAGACGGCGTCGATCGCGTACATCTCGAGGCAATCGATGGCGTAATGGAGACATATCGACCGAATGAAGATGACCGGGCGTTTATCCTAGAACATGACATCATTCACACCGACCTGTTTGGCAATTGTTTGGACCTCCTGCCCGAATGGCATGATGCGGGCAAGACGGTGGTTATGGACTTCTCGGTGTTCAGCCAGGATCCCGAATATGCCTGCGAGAACCATTTTCCCTACGTTGACTATGCGTTCATGTCGTTTGAAGAGGACACTCCGGAGCTACGAGACTGGGTACGCCGCGTGCAGGTATTGGGACCGCGCGTTGCGGTTGCCACGCTTGGCGAGAAGGGAAGCATTGCCTATGACGGTGAGCGCTTCTATGAGTGTGGGATCGTGCCAGCGGAGAAGGTCGTTAATACCGTGGGTGCCGGCGACTCGTATATCGCCGGGTTTACCAAGGGCGTGATCGATGGCCTTGATATTCCGGCGTGTATGAAGGCGGGCGCTGAGCTGTCGTCCCGAGTGATTGGTTCGTTTGAGCCGTACTAGGGTCAAATGCCTGGAAAGGAGTACGAAATGGTTATCGACATGTTGGTCCATCCTATGCTCTACGGCGAGATCTGTACGCCGGGTGATGAGCCTGATGGATTCGGTTTTTGGTCACGAGAATTTGGTATGGGGCATATGGGCCCCATGGATTGGGATGAGCTTCAAGTCGAGATGGACGTCTGCGATGTGCAGAAGAGCGTGCTCATGCCGCTCGATGTAACCACGGCATGCGGAGGGCACTTTGGCACCAATGACCAGATTGCCATGCTGGTTGCCGCACATCCCGATCGTCTGTGGGGATTTGCGAGCGTAGACCCGCAGGTGAGCGGTGCCGCAGACGAATTGGAGCGCGCCTTTACCGAGTTGGGGGCAAAGGGGCTTTGCCTGCATCCTGCAAAGCAGGGTTTTGCCCCCGATGATGCTGTGGCCGAGCCGCTTTACGAACTGTGCGAGCGCTATAACAAGCCGGTGGTTTTCCATGCCGGTATGTCTTGGGAGCCGGGCGCAGAGCTCTCGCGCAGTAACCCGCTTGCATTTGAGCACACAATCGCAACGCATCCAAATGTGCGTTTTAGTTTGACCCATTTTTGCTGGCCCTGGGTGCGCGAGACCGTGGCGATGCTGCTCAAGTATCCCAACTGCTACGCGGACACCTCTATCACTTACATCGATTCGCCCGAGGAGATGATGCAGCGTCTTTTCACGGTCGATATGGGGCCGCTGTGGTATGAGCGCGCGTTATCGCACCAAGTGATGTTCGCCAGCAATACGCCGCGCTTCCGTGCATTCAAACTCAAGCGGGCGCTCGATACCGTGCCCATGCGCGATGATGCGCGAGAAAGGCTCTACTGGGGTAATGCCCTGCGTTTTCTTGAAGGGGATGAGTGAACATGGTGACGCTCGAGACATTGAGCTATCTATCGACTGCTCCGGACCAGTTCATCGATATTACCGAGGACGTGCACGCTGCCATCGAACGCAGCTCGGTGACCAATGGCTTGGCGGCGATTATTTTGTCGCATACGACCTGCGGAATCGTGGTAAACGAGGGGCTGCCCTGCGTGGAGACGGATCTTATGGAGACGCTTGATCGCATCGCCCCACTCGATGCCCCCTATGCGCATGCACACTTCCTGCCGAGCTATGGAGCCACTGGTAACAACTCCTGTGGGCATATCAAGAGCATGATTTGTGGAAACAGTTGCTTCTTTCCCGTCCAAGATGGCCACATCGTGTGCGGAGGTGCCCAGAACATCTATCTTGCGGAGTTTGACGGTCCGCAGAAGCGAAAAGTGTACGTCGAGGTGCTGGGGGAGTAACGTCCCTGCAATAACCCTATGAAGGAGCACGTTATGTCGTTTCTAACTTCGATGTTCAAGAACGAAAAGCCGGTTATCGGAATGCTGCACCTGCGTCCTCTGCCGGGCGATCCGCTGTATTACCCGGGCGGAAGCGTATCGCAGGTCGTGGAAGCCGCCAAGCGCGATCTCGAGGCGTTGCAGCAGGGCGGTGTCGATGGCATTTTGATTACCAATGAGCTCTCGATGCCCTATGAGCAGCATGTTTCTCCCTCAACCCTTGCATCGATGGGCTATGTAATCGGGGCTCTGTCCCATGATCTGTCGACTCCTTGGGGAGCTGAGGCAATTTACGATGGTGATGCCACAATCGAGCTGTGCGCTGCCGTCGACGCGCAGTTCACGCGCTGCAATTTTTGCGGTGCCTGGGCCGGTGATCTCGGGCTGATTAACCGAGATTTCGCTCACACCATGCGTCGCAAGGCGGCGCTGCGCTTGGACGACCTCAAGCTTTTTCACTTCATCACGAGCGAGGGCGAGGTTTATCTCAACGACCGCACGACCGCGGACATTGCCGATTCACTTCTCTTTAATTGCCTACCGGATGCGATGGTCATCGGCGGTTCGGCTGCCGGTCGTGGCGCTTCGGGCGAGCTTGCCGACGAGGTCCGCGAGCGTGTTGGCGAAGTGCCCGTGGTATGTGGCACCGGTTGTCGCGAAAATACCGTGGCTGACGTATTTGCTCACTACGATGGCGCGTTTGTCGGCACGTGCTTAAAGCGCGACGGAAAGCTGGATGCCCCGATTGATGTTGAGCGGGTGGTTCGTTTTATGGCTGCCGCTCGTACGGCGCGAGGGGAGTAGGCACCTATGGCGCTCTATCTGGGTATTGATATTGGGACAAGCGCCTCTAAAGGCGTTTTAATCGATGATCGATGCAACATCGTTTGCCAAGCCTCTTGTGGACATGAGACGGACAACCCGTGTGATGGATGGTACCAGCATGATGCTGAGGCAGTTTGGTGGGGCGATTTTTGCCGCTTGTCGCGCGAGCTGGTGATGCTATCGGGGGTTAACGCGGCGCAGATCGGATGCGTGGGCCTTTCCGCATTGGGTTGCGACTGTGTGCCGGTCGATACCGAGTGCAACGCGCTGGCGCCCGCGATTTTGTATGGAGTCGATGCACGTTCGAAGCCGCAGATTGACGAGCTCCTTTCCGAATATGGGTCAGGTCGCGCACGCGAACTTTTCGGGCACGATCCCTGCTCATCAGATATTGCTCCTAAGATCTTATGGTTTAAGGAGAATATGCCCGAGGTGCACGAACGTGCCGCGAAGTTCCTGACGGCATCATCGTTTCTATGCGCAAAGTTGACGGGGCGTTTTACGGTGGACCGTTACTTGGCGGAGGATTTTCTTCCCCTATACGACCGCTACACTTGGAGGGTTGATGCTCGGGAATGTGCTCGTTTCTGCCGGCCTGACCAGATGGCGGAGGTAATGTCGGCTACCGATATTGCCGGGGCGATTACGCAGCGCGCGGCTGAGGCGACAGGGCTCGCGGCAGGGACACCTGTCTTAGTGGGAACGGGCGACTCTGGTGCCGAGGCCATTTCGACGGGTGTATTTCGTCCCGGCGATATGATGGTTCAGTTGGGGAGCACGGCGTATTTCATCTACCTAGCTGATCATATGGTCGATGATGCCCGCCTGTGGCCAGGGACGTTTATCATTCCCGGAACTTACGGGATCTGCGCGGGGACCAATACGGCGGGTGCACTCACATCGTGGCTGCGCCAAGAGCTGTATCGCGACGCCGTGGAGGCCGAGGGCCACGGTGGCCCCGATGCATATTCGGTCATGGCGCATGATGCCGCCGATGTGGCGCCGGGTGCCGATGGGCTCCTGTGCCTGCCGTACTTTGCGGGGGAGCGTACTCCGCTCAACGATCCCGAGGCACGTGGCGTCTTCTTTGGCCTGACCGGAAGGCATACGCGAGCCCATATGGTTCGCGCCGCCTTGGAAGGCGTCGCGTATACCGTTGCATCCCATGTCGACATTATCGAGCGAGAGCATGGACTGCCAATTGGGCGCATTATGCTTGTCGGAGGTGGAACCAAGAATCCAGTTTGGATGCAGGCTATCGCCGACGTATGCGGGCGCGAGGTCTCGGTTGCCAAGGTTACGGTGGGCGCATGCTTCGGTGATGCCATCATGGCAGCTCTCGCAGGTGGCGCCTATGCATCATGGGATGAACTCGCCCAAGTCCTTGGCGTTGCACAAACAATCGTGCCCGATATGGATGCCCACGAGCTATATGCGTCGCGTCGTCATATCTTTGACGAATTGTATGCACGCAACCGTGATCTCATGCACGAATTGGTGTAATGCTGCCGAATTGTACTGCCTGCCAATAGGGACTGCGTTGTGCGATTCGCATGTCCCTTGGCATTTTTGCCCACAGGGGTTAGCGAAGGTCAAAAACAGAGTGCGCATTTGCTAAAACTACCGACTCGATGCGCTTTGCGTCACAGTTTTTGAGTGAAGCAATGTGCATCGAGGTCCTTGCGAGCGATCTGATGAGCGATTGCACACTTGTTTCTGTGTTTGGTTCGGCCGGCGCATCGGTCTCGAGCAGTAGACGGTCGAGTGGAATCTGTCGGGCGTATTCGCGCCCACGTTTGGTGGCGAGCATGCGCTCGCTGACGGAAAAATAGCAGCCTGCATCGCGCGCGCGGACGAGTTCGTCCGAGGTGCCGCTAAACCAGTGGAAGATGATAAAGGGGGAGTCGGGATTTGGGATGAGTAGTCCGTGCGACTCGAGGACGTCCAGCACGGTTCCTGCCGAACGAACGGCGTGAATTGATATCACGCGTCCGGCAAGAGGGTGCTGCACGAGTGCATCGCAGAGCCGGTCAAATGCCTGTACTTGTAGCGACTCGCTTCCGGCAAAACGAGCGGAAAAGTCGAGCCCGACCTCGCCGATCAAGCGTTCTTGTGCAGCGACTTCGCAAAGCAGATTGATTTCAGCGTTGCCACATCGTCCGTCGGCGAGCCACCAGGGATGGAGGCCGATGCCGGCAAAGATATTTGAACGGCCGCAGGCGCGCTTCTTGGCGCGTGCAAAGTCGTGCGGATCGACGCCGCAGTCAAATAGAATCAGGCCCAGTGCCGTTGCCTCATCGGCAACGGCGTCCGGGTGAGCCATTAGATCAAGATGGCAGTGTGCATCAAATAACCGGGGCTCCATCTCGGCGCGCTCCGCTAGTCTAGGCGCTGGCTATCGGCGCGCACGCGCTCGGTGCCGCGGCCACTGATCTGACGGATAACCTCGCCGGCGATCATCTGGCCCATGATGGGCGGCATAAAGCTGGCGGTTCCCAGCTCGGTGCGCTCGTGGATGTTGGAAGGATCGCGGGGCTGTGTCTTAACCGATTCCTCGCAGCTAAACAGTACGTGTAGGCTCTTGATTCCGCGCTTCTTACATTCTTTGCGCATAATGCGGCTCATGGGGTCACGTACCGTATCGAAGATGTCGGCAAAGCGGAGGCACTCGGGATGGAGTTTGTTGGCCCCGCCCATGGAGCTAACCAAACGGATGTCATGGTCCTGAGCATATTTGGCAATGGTGAGCTTGGCCGAGATGGTGTCGATGGCGTCGACGACGTAGTCGAGCTTGCCACCCGTCTGCTCCAAAACGCCCGCGAAGAACTCGTCGATGTTGTCGCTCAGCAGGTATTCGGTGCGCTTGATAACGCTGGCGGCGGGATTGATGTCGTGGATCATGGCTTCCATCACGTCAACCTTGCGCTTGCCGACGGTGCTGTGAAAGGCGATGGCCTGTCGATTGATGTTGCTGGGCGCGACGATATCCTTGTCCAGAATCACAAAATGACCGATGCCGCCGCGGACAAGTGCCTCGCAGCAGTTGGAGCCCACGCCTCCGCAGCCGAGCACCAGCACCGTGGCGTTGGCGAGTCTATCGAGTGCCTCACGGCCCATGATGATCTCGAGTTTGGTGTCGCGTGTCTCGACGAGAGCGGCGGTTTCGGTCATAGACATCCTCCGATGGGGAAGCGAATCGTGTTTTAGCTATCACCATTATAGGTATTATCGCTATTCCATTTGAGCCCTAGGGGCTTGTTGAAATGAGGCGGTGATTCGCATAAGATGAAGCAGATGGCACCCGTTGCCGCGGGTTAGCCAACTCCGAAACACGTTTATGGCGTGAGAAGTGGCCGTCTTCGCATTACGCGGAGGCGGCTATTTTTTTTGAGTACAAGATTAGATAGTTAGACAAACATCTAAATATCGAGTATAGTGTGCGCGTCATGAGGGGTGCTGAGAGGAGGTCCTATGCCGGGAGAGGGTTTTAAGGCGCTTGCCGATCCAACGCGACGGCGCATTTTGGAGTTGCTGCGCGAGGGCAATTGTACGGCCGGGGAGCTTGCCGAGCATTTTGACATCAGCAAGCCGTCATTGAGCCATCATTTGGCGACGCTCAAAAACGCCGGGCTGGTGACCGACGAGCGCCATGGCCAAAACATCGTTTACAGCTTAAACACCACCGTCATGCAGGACTTGATTGGCTGGTTTATGGGCTTTACAAACACGGAAGGTGATAAGGATGAATAACGAAAACAAGGGCATTCACCCCACGGGGGTATCGTCGCGCGTGTGGATTGCGCTGGTCGTTCTGTGCGTCGCCAATGTCGTAGCGCACCTCATGGTGATGCCGAGCTTGCCTGCACAGATTCCCACGCACTGGGGCGCGAACGGCGCCGTCGATGGTTGGGGTCCTAGCTGGATGGCCTCCGCGCTCGGCGTGCTGCCTCTGGCGCTTCTCGCAATGTTCTGCGTGGTGCCGCGCATCGATCCCAAAGGTGAGGCATATCGAACCTCGGGCAAGTTCTATCAGGGCTTCGTAATCGCCTTCACCTTGTTCATGTGCGCCATAAGCTGGCTGGGAGAGCTTACGGTCTGGGGCGTGGTGCCGGCGGTCGGTTCGGTCAACGTGCTGATTTCCGGTGCTATCGGTTTGCTGTTCATCGGCGTAGGCAACTACTTGCCGCGTGTGAAGCAGAACTATACGCTCGGTATCAAGACGCCTTGGGCGCTTGCCGATCCCGAGAACTGGCGCCGTACGCAGCGTTTTGGCGGCGCCTGCTTTATGGTGCTGGGTATTGGCCTGATTGTGATGGGCGTGGCAGGTGCGGTGCTTTCGAGTGAAGTCGTTGCCGCGGTGATTGCGGTTCTGGCGTTTGGTTCAGCCGGAGCTGCCTACGTCTATTCGTATCTGCTGTGGCGTAAATCGCAGCGAGCCGTTCGCTAAGGTTGCGGAAAACTAGCGTACGCAGTTCATAGTATGTTCTGGGGGACTTTTCCCAGGTAGTATTAGGGGGTGTGGGCAACCATGCCCCTTTTTCGTTAAGTTTCAGAGCTGGTTTCCTCATTTCGTTTCCACTAAAGCGAATCAAGAATAGGGAAACAGCAGGTAGAAAGGATAAAACAGGCAAATGGCAGAGTTTATCTACCAGATGAGGCTTATACAAAACCGCAGGTAGATAGCTTAACAATTGTGCCTTCAGACATTTCCGCAGGTAATTTTTTCTACTAAATTTTCTACTCTTGTTAAAATGGAAGAGAAAGAAATCAGAGGGAGAAGAGGCCTTGGAAATGTTCTACACGTCTTGCGGTATTGATAAAAAGACTTCAAAAGGATGGCGTGGCTACCTTCTGTACAAAGATGAAGAGGGTAAGGCCAAAAAGAAATACAAGACGTTCAATACCAAATACAATCGAGACGCTAAGAAACTAGTGAACGAATGGCGCGATTATGAGGAAGAGCTAAGTAAGCGAGACATTCAATACACCACGGTTGAGAAGGCCATTCGTGATTACGTTGAAGGTCAATATGCTCTTGGGCAAATCGACACAGTCACTTACCAAAGAAATATCAGACAAGGCGAATATGCGATATTCCCCTACATAGGAGAAGAGAACTTCTATGAGATTACGTCTGAAACCTTACAAAATTGGATTAATGCTTTAGCAAAACGATATGCCATGAGTTCAGTTCAGGGCTTCTACGCTATTTTCAACAAAGCGTATAAATCCGCATTTCATCAAGGCAAGATAGTCAAAGATGCTAGAGCTGGTTTGATTATGCCAAGAAATACTAGTAAGCATAAAATCGCTTATCTCGATAGCGAAGGTCTTAACAAGCTCTATTCGCTAATTGACGGTGGCGAGATAATAGGCGCTAGGAATAATAACCTCTATATTCCTATCTGCCTTGCGCTATACGGTGGTTTGCGTGCTGGTGAGGTATGTGCTTTAAGGTGGAATGATATTAATCTAGCGACAAACAATATCTATATCACTAAAGCAGAGAAGCAGATTAAAGATAAAGAAGGCAAAAATGTAGTAGTTGAAGGCGATACAAAGACCTATTCAAGAAGAACAGTACCGATGATGCCGCAGCTTAGAGATGCTCTGATAGCTGAGCAAAGACAGAGTAGGCCAAACGATAAGGACTATGTTTGCCATTGGAGAAATCCTAGGTATTTGGGCAGTGCTTTTCAAAAATGGTCAAGCCGCAATAAGCTAGATAGCGTCTTAGGAAAACCAATTACGTTTCATGGCCTTCGGCACACTTTCGCTACCCTTGGCGTTAAAAGCAAGATGGATATTAAATCGTTAGCATCTATCCTTGGTCATAAAGATGCGGCAATGACGCTGAACATCTACGCAAGCGATGATGAACAGGCCAAGCAGATTAATATTCAGAACTTGGGTAATCTGTTTGCGGAAAAACAGGATAGTGATTTCTAATGCAGCTGAGTGAGCTTTGGGATTACCAATCTAAGGTAATTCAATACAAGGAGTACATGAAAAATAAGATTTCATTAGAAGAAAAGTTTAACCCTGAGATGCTGTTTTCGGCTGAAGAGGGTGCTTACATAGAGTTAAACAGGCTTCAAAAGCAAATGAACAGGGATGGAGGACAGGAGCCAAGCACAGGTGATTTGCTGTGTGTCGTAGAAGCGGAGACGCTTATTGAAATTGATAAAGGTCTACTTCTAAACGATGTAGAAAACTACGTAGGGCCGCAATTCTTTTTTTGGAATCGGATTCTAGACAGAATTGAAGGAGAATCCTACGTAGAGTTCTTCCATTTAGTTATCGTTCCAGCCTTTACGTTCCTGCTCTTAGAGATTCCAGAGTATATGCCAAATTTCTTCGATGAATCCAATTGTCTAGTCGATAGGGAGTGGGCAACGGAGTGCCTTACTTACGCCTATCAACTGTTGAATACTCAAGATAAAGAGCGAATTGAGGTAAGAGACAGGTTTCGCGAACTACTATGGACAGAGGATTACGCTAGGAATCTATTCAAATATATTCAATAGCCATAGAGGTCTAGTTTTCCCTAGATGCCTCAATAGCCCTATAGACAGTGGCCCTACTCAAACCGACAGCCGCACAGATTTCTGCAATGGACATTTCGCCTTTTCGATAAAGCTCTACGGCACGCTCCTTTGCGGCATTGCTTGCCTTGGGCCTACCCATCTTCTTACCTGCTGCCTTAGCAGCCTCATAGCCCTCGCGCTGGGTTTCCCTGATTATTTCACGCTGGAATTGCGCTACAGCGGCACTAACGGTAAAGAAAAAACGACCTTGCGGCGTTGAGGTATCAATCTGTTCCTTGATTGAGTAGAGGTTTACGCCCTCAGCCTCAAATCTGTTAGACAAATCGAGAAGCTGCTTAGTGGAACGTGCCAACCTGTCGAAAGATAGGATAACGACAGTATCATCTTTGCGGAGTCGCGAGAGCATATCGTCTAGAGCTGGACGCTCTGCTTTTGCTCCTGAGATTTTATCGCAAAAGATGTTCTTGTCCTCAACGCCTGCCTTGTGTAAGGCTTCAATCTGCCTATCAAGATTCTGCTCGATGGTGGAAACTCTAGCGTATCCAAATTTCATTTTGCTAATCTCCCGTCTAGATAGCGTCTCAATAATTCAAATTATAGAATATTGAGATACTAAATAAAGAGACGAGTTTTGAGAATTTCATTAGCAGGTATTTTAACGTTATCTTAGTGTCTCAATGCGCTGTATCAAAAAGTATGCTGCTGAGACGGTGCTAAAGCGTTAGGACATTTTTCTAAAACGTGGGCAAAAATCTGTAATTCGTACAGTCTATTTTTCAAATAGAGATAGAAGAAATCATTTCTATTGAAAGGAGACTGATATGGCAAAAGATACGAAAGTAACCATTCGTATTTCTGAGGAAAAGAAAAAACTCTGGGAAGATTACTGCGATGCTCATGGAAAGGGCTTAACGCTTACAGGTCTAATTGAATTAGCTGTAGACGATAGGGTAACTAACGTAATTGAGTTCAAAGATAGGGCCGCAGGAACGGGTCTTTACTGGATTCTTAAACCTAATGGCGAATATCGCAAGCAATACGATTCTAGAGTTGAGCGTTTAGGCCGCATGGAAATCGAACGCCTGAACACCCATAAGCAGAATATCTTAAACGGCATTTACGACTAGTGCTGTTCTGCTATTCAGTAGATGCACTTAGTAAAAAGCCAAGTAATCCCAGTCCGTATCAAAGGAAAGAGAACTATCGACAAGACGATTTATCAATTGAAGATATAGCTAGACTTTGCGGCACTGGGCATTGTTGGCGTGCTGGTATCTACGATTTGAATAATGGCACGTTCAAGAAGAAGGACGCTCAGGCCGCACAGTTGATAGCACTTGATTTTGATAAGGTCGAGACAAGCCCATACGAAGCAATAGAATATGCGGCGAACGTTGGTCTACCTGTTTCATTCTGGTATCCGAGCTTTTCAATGAATCCCGAAACTCTGAAAAAAGAAGCAAAAAGTGCGGATTCCACCTGTGTACTTATAAGTAATCTATTAAGTACACAGGTGCAAAACGGCGATTTTGGGTCTAAAAACGGAGTATATAAAGACGGTTGGAATTACCGCATAGTTTGGTGCCTTAAACGTCAAATCAAACCTCGTGAATATGAAAGCATCTACAAAGCGCTTCTAGGGCTGTTTGGCAAGTTCGCTCCTGATAGAGCCACAAAAGACTGCTCAAGGCTCTGGTATGGCGGCAAACTGGGCTATGAGGTAATTAGCCAAGAGCCACTTGATACGGCTCTTATTGGGCGCATGATGGCCTTAGATAAGGTTTCTTCTGGTACTGAGCCTAACAAGGCAATGAGGCAAAAGAAGAACTTCATACCTGAGTATGCGGATATGCCAACGCCTGATGCCGTGCAGGTCAATGAGGGCTGGTACCGCAAACTTCAGGGCCGTTGTAATTTATGGGACAGATGGACTAAGGGCGATTACCTCGATTACAACGAACGCCTTGCACTATTCAGCAACCTTCGATTCCTTAGATACAGCGACAAGAATAGGTTTGTCGTTCAGGATGTTTTAAAGTTCTTCGTTCCCGAGACGTATGAAGGTCATACCTGCGATGAAGGACAGATTAGGCAGAAATTCAGAGATAGCAGTCTAAAGCCTTGTCCGATTGTCAAAGGGCCTTTAGGCGTACCGCAAACAATCCCAGAGTTTCTTTCTCAAAACATAGATATTCCAATAGTTCCTAATCTAAGCAAGGTTCCTTTAGAGAACTTAGATAAGTGGATGGACGAACATGTACCGCAGTTTCTAGATGATAGAGACGCTGGTATTAAGATTCTTAAGTCACAAACAGCTTCGGGAAAGACCGAGCGAATAATCAACTATCTTCTTACTAAGGTTAAACTTGAAAAGACCAAGGTGATTTATGCGGCACCCAAGCATTCAAATCTAGAAGAGGTCGAGACGCGCTTATTCAACAAGGCAACCTTTAATCAGAAAGCATTAATTCATCGTTGCCCGCAAAAAGAAGTTACTCAATCTGATTTGCTATATCTACAATTGGGTCTACCCGCAAAAACAAGAAGCGCAAAGAGAAAAGGCTTCATAGATAAGTTATTCAGCCCCGATGAAAAGGGGCTGTTTCTATTAACTCACAGCCTGCTAACAAATCTAAGTAACTTGAATGCGGATTTGATTATCGTAGACGAAGAAATTGATTCGAGCTTAATCAAAGAGACGAAACTAGGCCTAACCAACCTAGCAACGACAATTCCTTTTCTAGATTTACAAACATCCCAAGAGCTTACTCAATTCATTAATGATGTAAAAGATAGAAAGCGTGACGAAGGTTTAGATATTGACCTAACCATCTTACGAGAGAGAGTAGCGCCGCAAGTAGAAGAGCGGCTAGATAGTTACATTCAGTCAACGCAAACAAGCTCAATAGCAGTCGGTCTATTTGAGTGTTACAAGACAGACGGCAGGCTTTCGAAAGACAATGCGGGAAATAATTGCGTGCGAATGGTTCGCAAAAGTACGTTAATTGGCGATGCCAAGTTAAACGGTATTCCCGTTAGGGTATTCACTGCAACGCCTTTAACCAAACGAACTGAAATGTACTACGGAGTAGAGATTGAGGTCATTGAAGCGCCGCTTGCAGAGAATAAAGGCAAGATTGTGCAATTCTGCGGCCTTAGTGGTGCTAGAGGGATGCACAATGACAACTTTCCCAAACTTGCGCAGTACATAAAGGAAAAGTTGCCGCAGGAAATAATAGATAAATCAATTCTGATTACCTTCAAGGGCAGTAAAGAGGAAGTTGATTTTTGGCAGAGCCAAGGATTCAACGTGGCGGAGAACAAAGGGAATCAAATACACCTGCTAAACAATAGCGGTCTAGATTGCTTTAAGGGTAAATCACTGATAATCGCGGGTAAGTCAGATTTGCCTCAACAAGCCTATCAAGACTACTACGATGATTGCCATGAATCGCCGCAGGAACTTACGAGGCAGAATCAGGTTATAGAGCTTAACGGCGTGCGGCAATCTCTATACCTCTTTGAGGATGAAGAGATGCGTAAGCTACAACTTCAAAACATCCAATCTGATACAGAGCAGTCCGCAGGACGCGCTAGGGCGTTACGCGAAGAAGGTGTAACGGTCTATCTCTTTAGCAATCTGGTAATTAGGGATGCGGATGAAGTTATAGATAGGTAGAGAATAGGGGCGGGGTATGTTACGGGATTCTCCAAAACGGTTTGATTAAATCCCGTCCACCCGCTCAACTTACCGACCAAAAGCAATTATTGAATTACCGAAAAACGAATAGAGGTATCTATGAATGTAACTAAGTGTTATGCCCTTTGGTACACAGGGGATGGGCTTCACAGGGTACTTAATGCGGCAAAGCAAGAAGCAGTCATTACAGATGCATACAACCTGCTTGGCAACGGCACAGTAACAGGTAAGCAAATGGCTGAGCGTCTTTTAGACAATCTAGAGTTTGATACCAAACAGCAAGAACGTTACGCAATGCAAATACGGGACAAAGGCACTCTAGAAGCAACCAAGGCAACCAGCAGAGAGATAGATAAAGTTCACAGGCTTCTGGGTGATGAAATTCGCAGTAAATGGGATAAACCCATTATTAGCGATGAGCAACTAGAGAACGCCTTGTACTTAGACGCAATACAAGACGAACTACCAGATATTAAAAATAAGATACCGATTGAATTGAAATGCGGCTAGAAATGACTACACCTCATTAGCTGAAGCACGCATTGTGCACCAACTAATGAGGTGATAGATAGTGGCGAATTCTGTAATACGGAAGAGAAAGTTATTCTTTTGAGTATTCCATTCTGGTCTTATCAAAATTGCTTCCATTGAGCATGAAGTTTTTTAAATCATCCTCTGTTTTAAAAGCATAGAAATGTTTGTTGCTGACCATCGCATAGCGAAATTTGAAAAAGTACTTTGAGTTATGAGTTACCAATCTATAAACGTGGAACTTTTCGCCGCTTACGGTGTATCCTTTGTCAAAGCATTTTTCCCAACGATAAGTTGAACCTAGATAGGATTCTGTTCCGCTTTTCTTATAGATAAAGGTTCCATCAGAGTTAAATTTTAAATCACGTCTATCGCTTTCTTGCACGCTAGACGGATTATCTAGTTTCCAAGTTCCTACAATCGGCTCTTTGTTGAATAGTAGGTAACAGCTGAAAACGATAATCAAACAAACCAGTGCGAGGCAAATCGGCTTGATTAGTTTCTTGCTTTTCATCTATAGCGCCTTTCAATTAATGAAATTAGCCTTTCTTGCTGTAGAGAATAACGCTCATTTCTGTTTTCTATCTAATGAAATGAGTTTATTATTTTCCTTGAGTTTAGCCCTTTGTCGCTAGAAAGGTTGAATTATGGCTGTCGCAAAGGATAAGAAGCCTAAAAAGCCCGAGATTAAGTATCAAGCTACGATTCATAAGAAATATGCCGAGTTTATTGATAAAGAAGCCAAGGCAGAAGCGAATAAGGCTCTTGAAGTCCTTAAAAAGACTCACCCTAATGTTCAGCTTGCCTTTAAGCCCAGTCCTTTGGCTGAAGTACTAACTAAGACCAACCTTGATATTTGTAAGGCCCTGTTTGTTGACTCTGAAGAATCGGGTGCCTTTAGTTTCAATAAGCCGCGCTCTAAGACTGTTGAACAGACCGTTAGGGCAAATCTGATTGCTTATAACAATGCTAAGACCGCTCTTGAAGAAGAGGCTTTCGATGATTACAAGTATGTCTACATAACTATCGTAGATGCCCTCGAAGTCTATTTCTCCATTGCCGCAGAAAGTGCGTTGAGGGAATACTTCACGGGCTACGCTGAGTTTGCCGATAACTATACAAAAGAGGAAGAGAAGAAACAGGCCGAAAAGTCTGTGAAGAGGCGCAAGACAGAGGAAGAGAAGAAGCAGGGCAAGGATGCGGAGAAGTAGCGTAAGGCTCTTCGGCTGAATTTATAGGGCAATGCGGCCCTGTATTATGGGGGTGCGGGAAACCGCATCCCCTTCTTTTTGTAGAAGTTCATTTGAACTTTTTTCTACAAAACGTTTCTACTGTTTATGTACACGATAGCGATTTCGCAGGTGAGAAAGGTAAAATAGGACAATGGCGGAGTTTATCTACCAGATGTATCAGGCTCGCAAGGCCCATGGCGACAAGGTAATCCTTGACGACGTGACCCTGAGCTTCTACCCCGGTGCCAAGATCGGTGTCGTGGGCCCCAACGGCATGGGCAAGTCGACCCTGCTCAAGATTATGGCCGGCATTGAGGAGGTCTCCAACGGCGATGCCAGGCTCACCCCCGGCTACACCGTGGGTATCCTGCAGCAGGAGCCGCCGCTCGACGACGACAAGACCGTCATCGAGAACGTGCGCATGGCGTTTGGCGACATGATCGCCAAGGTCGATCGCTTCAATAAGATCGGCGAGGAGATGTGCGACCCGGATTGCGACATGGACGCCCTCATGGCAGAGATGGGCAAGCTCCAGGACGAGATTGACGCCGCCGACGGCTGGGATATCGATTCCAAACTCGGCCAGGCCATGGACGCTCTGCAGCTGCCCGATTCCGACATGCCGGTCAACGTGCTTTCCGGCGGCGAGCGCCGCCGTGTGGCCCTGTGCAAGCTGCTGCTCGAGGCTCCCGACCTGCTGCTGCTCGACGAGCCCACGAACCACCTGGACGCTGAGTCGATCCTGTGGCTCGAGCACTTCCTGCACAACTACCAGGGCGCGGTGCTTGCCGTCACGCACGATCGCTACTTCCTGGATAACGTTGCCGAGTGGATCTGCGAGGTCGACCGCGGCCACCTTTATCCCTACAAGGGCAACTACTCCACGTATCTGGAGACCAAGGCCGCGCGTATTGAGGCGCAGGGCAACCGCGATGCCAAGCTCGCCAAGCGCATGGAGGCCGAGCTCGAGTGGGTACGCAGCTCGCCCAAGGCTCGCCAGGCCAAGAACAAGGCCCGTCTGGCTCGCTACGAGGAGATGGAGGCCGAGGCCCGCGCAAGCCAGAAGCTCGACTGGACCGACATCCGCATCCCTGTGGGCCCGCGTCTGGGCAACAAGGTGCTCGAGGCCCATCACCTGCACAAGGAGTTCGATGGCCGCGTGCTCATCGATGACCTTTCGTTCACCCTGCCGCGCAACGGCATTGTGGGCGTTATCGGCCCCAACGGTGTCGGTAAGACCACGCTGTTCAAGACGATTGTGGGCCTGGAGCCGCTGACTTCGGGCGAGCTCGAGGTGGGCGAGACCGTCAAGATTTCTTACGTCGACCAGAACCGTTCCGGCATCGACCTCGACAAGAACCTGTGGGAGGTCGTCTCGGATGGCCTGGACCACATGATGGTCGGCGAGACCGAGGTTCCGAGCCGCGCTTATGTGGCGAGCTTTGGCTTTAAGGGCCAGGACCAGCAGAAGCGCGCTGGCGTACTCTCCGGTGGCGAGCGCAACCGTCTGAACTTGGCGCTTACGCTCAAGCAGGGCGGCAACCTGCTGCTCCTCGACGAGCCCACGAACGACCTCGACGTCGAGACGCTGTCCTCGCTTGAAGCGGCGCTGCTCGAGTTCCCGGGCTGCTCGGTGGTCATTAGCCACGACCGTATGTTCCTGGACCGCGTCGCCACGCACATCCTGGCGTGGGAGGGCACCGACGAGAATCCGGGCAACTGGTATTGGTTCGAGGGCAACTTCGAGGCCTATCAGGCCAACCGTATCGAGCGCCTGGGCGAGGACGCAGCCCAGCCGCATCGTATTCACCGCAAGCTGACGCGCGATTAGTAGCAAGTAGAAAGGCCGCCAGCAAGGGCGGCCTTTCTTGTAGCAATTGCACTGCAGCTATGCCCTGGCTGCTGGTTTGATTCATAATCAAAGTCATCTCTTTGGGATTAAAGCCCGTTTTTGCTATGAGTGATTTTCTAATTCCGTTTAAAACGTAAAGACGTATTGGGCTACAAGGACATAAGCAAATCGAATTGAAATATAACCAGTGCTGTAACGTTACAAAAAAGGTTATAGAATAGGAGTATCTTATAAGTCGCTCCTCTAGAAAGAAGAACATATGCTTTCGCGTCGTCGTTTTCTGCAACTTGTCGCGTCTTCAATTGTCGCCTTAGCCGCACGTCCGAAAGAGGTTTTTGCTTCGACGGGCAATATTGATGGTGAGCAGATACAATTTACTTCAGAAATTGCGCAAGAGCTTGCCGATAAATATATAAAGGGACTCCTCGGCTCTTCGTATACGCCCTCTGACCCTATTCCTTTTGTAGACGTTGATGGGTCCCCGCTTGGCTACATTGTTCCGGTTGTGACATTCAATAGAGCCGCGGGCTATTTGGTTTTAGATGCTTCAGATGATGAAATACTTACGGGATATCGTTTTGGAGACGGCTTAGTCAGCCCTATGGATCGGGGAGGAGATCTTGGTGTTGAGTCTTATTCTTTCAATAACCCAGTCGTAATGATCAATCCATTCGAATTCGGTGTGCAATCTTTGGACGGTTCAATAACAACAAATTGCGGAAGAACAATCCCGGCTGTTTCCATAGAAGGACGGCCTGCCGTTTTATCGAATAAACCTTCAAGCTGGAACGATGTCGTAATTTACGCAACTCAAATGCAGGATTACACAGTATCTGGATTTCGTTCCATTTCTCAGTTTATGTCATATGATGAAAGCGAGATTAAGAGGCTTACTGCCCACTATGCTTGTATGGTGACAGCTTTTTCGAACGTTGCGGAACTGTATGGCATTGCCAATTTATATAGCGACCCTTCGCAATATATGCAGATATGGAATTACACCAATACCCATGCTCTTTCCGATGAAGAACAGACTGTTCCCGGCGTTGTTTTGGGTGGAACGCCGATATCAACCTGTGCAACGGGGTTTACAAATTACTGCGCAAGCAGAGGAAGTACTCTTATCGCCCGCACTGTCTCCTCTCCGGCTATCGCGAGCATTCAAAATGAGATTAACTCTAATAGACCGAATGTTTTACATGCGAGTTTGTACAACGGATCAGCCCATTCTGTAACAGCGGAGGCTTACGCCACACTTACTGGTAAGAAAACTGGAGAGACGAGGCAGATGATTGGCATAGCGGACGGCTGGAATTCATCTTTATCCTTCCTGAAGTATGATCAGAGCTATTATGCGTGGACTTATGGAACGACTTTTTCGAAGTAGGGCGATTCGTCTAGCTCTGTCTTTGGTGCTGATGGCTTCATTGGTGGGCTGTTCAACAAAGGAAGAGATATCGCGCGGAGGTTCCGGAGAAGTGACTGCGACAGACTCAGGTTCATTAGAAATAGCTGGCGGGCATGCCGATGTGATGTTACAAGGAAAAGGCGTGCTTAGGTCGATTGATGCTGAAGACGCTGTCTGCTCAATAGAGGATTTGAAGACAGGTGAAACTGCATCGTACCGAGTTTCAGATAATGCTGCGAATATGATTGAGTCGATACCGACTGGAGCGCAGGTTTCTTTTAGATACTTTGCTCCGCAACTTGAGGATGAGCTTGCTTCTCTGGTGTCTATATGCGCCGATGACAACTAAAAGGCCTGAATTCAAATGGCCTCGGATGGTCAATTGGCTATCCGAGGCCATTTTTTACTCGACCGGGGCTTCGACCTTGTCGATGGCCCAGGTGGCTCCGAGACCGCCGGTGGTGTTGCGGCGGATACGCACGGTAACCTCGCGGCGCTCGCCGGCCTGCGTGTAGCGCAGGGGGAAGCTTGCGCGGTTTCGCGCGGCCTCAATGGTACCGCGTTCGCGGGCGATCCAGTAGTACTCGCCGACGATGCCGAGCGTGTCAGCGCCGTAGGGGAGATAGGTCGACAACTGGTGCAGAAGCGGGCCGGGGCAGAAGACCACGGTTGCGAAATCGACGGGGAAGTCCTTGGGGATGGCGGGCGCTGCAGGTGCGGGGGCTGGGGCCGCTGCGGGTACCGAAGCCGGTGCGGATGCGGGTATTTGGTCGCAAGCAGCGGCGGGCATGGATTCGATGACGGGTGCGGGCTCCGGCGTTACTTTCGGCTTGATCGTGGAATCTGCGGGCTTTACGGTGACGGGCGCGTCTGCAGCTGCAGTTTCAACCTCAACCTGCGTCGCGTTCTCGTTCTCGACGCTCGGCTTTGCCTCAATGGGCGTGGATGCCATGGTGGTGATGCCGGCGTTTGCGTTCTCGGGGTCATAGACGACCGTGAGTGAGATGGCAGGCTGCGGTGCCTCGGGCTCCGGCACCGACTCGGTAGCGTCTTGATCGGCAGGCTCGTCGGACTGATCGTCCTCAGCCTCATCGCCAAAGACATCGCTGTTTTGGAACGCAGGCGTTTCGGGTTGGTTAGTGGCTTCTTCGATTGTCGACTTGGGAGCCTCATCGAGCTCTGCAGTGGCTTCCTGCTCGGATATGGCTTTGGGATCGGTCGTGGCGGCGATTTCGGTTTCGGCTTCTGCTGCTACCTCAATAGCGACTTCGATCTCTGCCTCGGGTTCGGGTTCCGGCACGGCTTCAACCATGGTTTCTGGCTCGGGACGCTTAACGTGCTTGGGACGCACGGCCTTGAGGTCCTTCTCGCCGCGCTTTTTCTTTTTGTAGGACTGCTTGGCTCCCTTGGCTGCCTTGGGCTTGTCCTCGCCCTTGGCAAGGGCGGCATCCCAGGCCTCGTTGGCGATGACGGTGGCATACAGGCGACCGCCCTTAAAGACGGTCAGCTTAATGCAGTCGTCGAGCTCCTCGAGCAACTCGCGCGTGGACTCGAAGCCCAGGTCATAAGCAGTCATGTCGCCAGCGGCGAGCGCCTCTTCGACCTGCGTCATAAACGTTTGCTTGCCGCACCCAATCGCGTCGCGCAGCAGGCGATACAGATAGATGTGGTTGCCCAGCGATAGCGTGGGCGTAACTATTGTCTTGCTCATGGCAAATCTCCTCTTTACACACCAAAGCATCTTACCATCGCACGGGGCGTGCTACCTCGGCGCCCAAGGCAAACGGGCGCGACCGTTGCCGGTTCGCGCCCGTTGTACAGGTTGGTTATCTATGGGAGGCCATCGTGCTTAGTTGCCCGATGTCGTGCCTTGGCTCGAGCTGTCAGATGCCGTGCCGGATGCGGTTCCGCTCGAGCTGTTGGTGTTGCTGCTGTCGGTAGAGCC
Organism: Collinsella sp. AM40-7AC; assembly: GCF_003468125.1. Taxonomy (NCBI): domain Bacteria; kingdom Bacillati; phylum Actinomycetota; class Coriobacteriia; order Coriobacteriales; family Coriobacteriaceae; genus Collinsella; species Collinsella sp. AM40-7AC. Next base: position 183,579 of record NZ_QSGK01000004.1, read on the forward strand.
CGTGCCCGATGCGTTGCCGTTTGTCTGGTCGCTCGTGCTCGGCTGAGAGCCGTCAGTCGTTTGGCTGGAATCGGTCGTTCCGGATTGCGCGCCATTATTGTTTGCGGAGGAATCGGCGCCCTGCGACTGGTCAGGGGCGGTCGAGGAAGAATCGGTGGATGCGGAGTCGCCCTGCGAGTCGTCCTGCTTGCTTTGCGATTGATCGCTGCTATCCGCGTCGTGCTCGGGTGTGTGCGACGAAAGGATCGGTTCGGGGCGCTCACCCAGACCCTCGCCGGCGGTGGTGATAAGGATGGCGCCGGCGCAGGCGATGACCGCGACGATGGCGATGGCGATCGAGAAGACGATGACCTTCTTTTGCGTCTGGCTGCGCTCTGCCGCCGCCTTGGCACGTAGGCTGTTAGGGGCGACACGCGCCGTAGTCGCGCGCCCAGCAACCTGACGCATCTCCTGCGTAGTCGCAGCTCCGCCCAGGTGCTCGTTTGCATTGAGCTCAACGGGTTCGTAGGCGCCGACGGGATAGTCGACGGCGGCATGCGTACCTTTGATGGCTTTGGCGCTGGCAGAGATAAAGTGGCGGTAGATCTGCGAGGACACAACGGTGATGACTGAGCTCACAGCGGCACCAATCACCGAGCCGGCAATGCCGATCTTGGAGGCAAGCGCGACGCTCGTTGCGGCAGCTGCGGCGCCGGCGATGATCTGGGGAATGGAAATGTCGTCGAACAGGCCCTTTTTGGGCGCGATGGCCATGGTCTGGCCGATGGAATGGTTTTCGTGAACGCCGTTGTTCAGTGCGGCGGGAGTCATGACGCGTGTACGCGGCGCGTCGGTGTACTTGGTTGTCATACGGGGTCCTCCCGGTGTAAATCTGCTTCGTTTCGTGTAGCCATCAGGTTACCCACCAGATGTGAATCGTACGTGACATTTAACAGATACCATCAACTCATCAAGGGGGCTTGCTGTCTTTGGTGCAATAACTTGATGCTAAACTGGATTTATGTTTGCGAGGTGGTTTACGTGATGTACCCGTATATGACATTCGAAGATGGAACCGAGGTCATTCATTCTGACCTGATTACAGATGGCGATATCGAAAAGGTCATCGTGCATTTTGAACGACCGACGGCAGAGGGCTTCGACTCCGCTCGTTGTGAGTTGCCTTCCTGTTCGTGGACTGACTGGGAAGGGCATTTTACTCAGAGTGAAAAGCGAGCTTTCGAAGAGTGTCTGAGCAAATAATTTAGATTAGTTCGAGTTTAGTTCGAATAAAGAAGCTGAATGCTATGACCTAAAGCGTATGCATTTTTAGTATTAGATGCGTATGAAATGGAGGATGTGAATGGATGAGCTAATAGACTTTAAAAAACGATTTCTCAAGAATGGCGAGCTGGTTTCAATTCCAAAAAAGGAAAGCTATAAAAGAATCATGCTGCTATGGGCCGTCTCTTTCTTTGAATTAAATACAAGTTATACGGAGCTTCAGGTTAATCGTGTACTGTCACAGCTCTATCCTGATTATGCCGTGTTGAGGCGGTGCTTGGTTGATTATGGATTCCTATTAAGGGATGAACGAGGCCTGAAATACGAGGTTAATCGTGATGTTCACGGTATTGAGAGCTAGCCGTCCGGTTCGGGTCCTATATATTGCTAGAGGGATAAGCGAAATAGGCAATTGGTGTGCGAATATTGCTTTGCCAATGCTGATTTACGAGGTAACTCACGATGTTTCTGCAACTGCTTTGATGGTCTGCTGCAGATTTGCCCCCTCTCTGTTTTCAGTTGCGCTCGCGCAGCTGCCTCAGAAGATGGGTATCGGGACACTGCAGGCCATGAGATTGGCAGACTTAATTCGCGCGGGATTATTCGTTTGCTATATTTTTGTTGATAGTAAATGGAGTATGTTTGCTATTACGTGCGCGGTATCGCTTTGCCGAACGGTAGAAATGCCCTGCTTTTACTCGTTGTTAAGAGCCAATACGAATAGTATCAATCGCGACGTAATTAATAATTCGTTTGGGTTCCTGCAGAATTTAATGATGGTTCTGGGGCCAGTTGCCGGCGGTTTTGTTGTCGCTCAATTTGGGGCGGAGGCTGTTCTTGCATTAGACGCGCTTTCTTTTGCCGCGTCGTTCTGGTTGCTGCGAGATGTTCCGTCGGTTATCGAGGTTAATGATAAAGAGGGAATAAGCAAAAATGAAAAAAACAGGACTGCATTTAGTGATCTTAGCGCGAAGCACTTGGCAATTGGTTTCCTATTAATCGATATTTCTAGTGGCGTGGCATTCGGCTCTCTGAATTCTCTTTTGCCAGCTATAGCGCAATTGCAATTTGACTCGTCATCGATACAATACGGATTCCTTCAGAGTAGTCTTACAATCGGACTGTTGTTCGGAAATACAATATATGGTCGTTTAATCAGTGGTTCCGATTGCGTTAAATCATATTGTTTTGTGACGTATCTTGCGCTCGGTGCGTATCTGGCGTTTGGCTATCGCTATGCGTCTGGGATATCGTTTATTTTCCTTTTTATCGTCGGTGCCGGAAACGCCATTCAAGATGTGCTTCTCATAACATCGCTGCAGGATTTGGCGAGAGACGGATCTGAATCGATAAGCCTGTTTTCAATTAGGGAGTCTTTGCAATCGGTTGCTGTTGTTATTTCAACACTTCTTGTTTCGCTGTTCACGAGCATCGCGATGTTCTCAATTCTCGTTACAGGACTTGGTGTATTTTCAATTATGATGGTAGTTGTGTTTCAATTGAATTACTTACGAAAGATGTGACGTTGATATGCCTAAAACGCTTTTAGTATTTCCCCCAGGATGGAGTCCAGTGGGGCCGTATCTTGCCTTGCCTGTTTTGAAGTCATATCTTCAAGAGGTTGAACAATACAAAGTTGACATTGTTGACTTAAACGTGGAATTTTACGATGACCTCCTATCTTTTAGACATGTCGAAGAGTGCTGTAAAAGGTATCGGGAATCAAAGGATTCGTTTAGTTCGAATGTTCAATTAACAATCGAGTTGATACAAAAGTCGGCACTTAATGTTGACGAGGCAAAAGATATTTTCAGATCGAAGAGATACTTTAATCTAAAAGAAAGACAATATGCTGAAAACATTTTTAGAAATGCACTCTATATCATAAATCACGTCTCATATGGAGTTAAATACACGTTCAACTCCATAGATCTGCCCTATGATTATTATTCGACACCAGAAATAATGAAATCGCTTGCGGATACCTTGCATAATCCGTTTATTTCCTTCTATGAAACTGCCTTTCTTAAGCGTATTCAGAGGGAAAAAATCGAGTTTATTGGGATTTCGGTGAGCGGCTGTTTCCAATTGATTTCTGCAGTTACGTTAGCGAAACTGATTAAAGAAGAATGTCCATCTGTTAAACACGTCTCATTGGGCGGCAATTACATTACTCGTTTAGCAGATGACTGCATGAAAGAATGGCATCCCTTTTTTGAATACATTGATTCGATAATGATGTATGACGGCGAAGAGCCGCTTGCACGTCTTCTTGAGGCTCTTGACTCTGGTGATGACAATCTCGACTGTGTTCCAAACCTTTGCCATGCTAAAGGTGGAAAGATATATAAAAACCATCGGATTGAGCAAACATTTATCAACGATACAGTTCCCGATTTCGATGGCTTCGCCCTTTCTAAATACTTCATGCCTGAGCTAATATTGCCGGTTTATTCCTCTAGGCAGTGTTTTAATCATTGCGCCTTCTGCACCATTCCCGGTGCTACCGGTGGTTGTTACCGAAAGATGCCTATATCGAGAGTATTTGAAATAATGTGTCGGTTAAATGAAAAATACGGCACGAGAGTTTTCTCTTTTGTGGATGAAACATTCGAAGGCAAAAGAATGGAGCAACTCGCGGATGAAATAAACGCATCGGGAAAAACGTTTTTCTGGCATGGAGAAACGAGGTTCTCTCCAACCCTAAGTACAGACGTTTTTAACAAGATATACCAAAGTGGATGTAGGCAGATTCAGTTTGGCCTCGAGTCATACAACCAAAGAGTTCTTGATCTAATGAAGAAGAACACGAGAGTTGATTGGATTGATCGCAATATCCATGATTGTCTCAATGCGGGTATTCCTGTTCATCTATTTTTTATGATTGGCTTTCCGACCGAAACTAAAGAAGAGGCTCTGAACACCTTAGCTTATACAGAGAATGTTTTGAATTATTCAAAACAGGTATGTGGTGTTCCATATTCCACGAGAGGATTTACGAATTTTGGTCTCGTTATGGGGTCGGATGTTTGGAATCATCCCGATAAGTATGGTGTCTCTGTAATGCCGAAGTCCCAATATGAGGATTTGCGCCTCGAAGTGGATTATGTTTCAGGCACTGGTTTAACTTTAAATGAAGCAAAATCCTTATCTGATGAGCATCATATTGATTTTTATATGCAAGAGGTCATAAACGGTAGCGACACAATTGACTTGCCCCAGCGGCTTCATATTTCAGAGGTGACCTGGATCCTAGATTCTATTCACGCTGTCAGGTATAAGGGACATTTGACCAAAGTAAAGCGACGGCTAACTAGTCTAAATCCAGCTGATCGAATCTGGCTGGATTCCAAGACCTCTGTCGTGCTCGTTGAGCCATTTGCCTACTTCTATAATTCTGAATACCATCATGTCTATGCTGTTTCCCAGTTGGTATACCTTAAGTTGGCCCGTTTATTGGAGGCCGATTGTAGCATTTCTCTTATTCTTGATCAGGGCGACCTCGAGCTGACAAGGGCGATAGAAGAACTGTTGCATTATGGATTGCTGAATACAAATATCGATGCCGATTATGTAATGCACGATAATGGTTTTCAATTGGTTAAAAGTTCGTTTGTTAAAGAAGTCGGACGCTCAAAAGAGGGGTTAAGAGTACTGCTGAGTTGTGCCACCCATAGAATGTGTGCGGTTAATGATTATTCGTTCGCTTTGCTTTCGTTGTTTGAAAAGCCGATTACTAAGAACGAGGTGCGCGATATTTTGAAAAAAGAGGGACTATCGGCAAACGAGGAGCAATTAAACACGTTGGTTGATAATTGCATGAAAGCAGATATACTACAATTGATTAGATAGAGGAGGTTTCTGCATGGACGTTATAAACAAAGATCTCTTGGAGCAACTGAAAGAGTCTCAGGAAGAGGGCGTCGTGGTAGAAGTGTTCGACTTTGAGGACTACATGGATAAATTCTGCCATTAGTTTCGGAATTTACTTGCCTCGCTTAAAGGAGAAGTCGATTATCGATTTCTCCTTTTTTAATTAAAGATATTTTTGGAATACATGCTCTTAGCACAGGTTGGCGTCTCAGTAAACTGGGAGGTTGCTTTGGCTAGTTAGAGATATGTGAACGTCCGTTAGACTGAATCTCAGGGTAGAAGGGGCCTCCAGTGTCCAGATCAACAAGGCAATGTTGCGTTTCGGCTAATAAGAACGATGGCTTTTTGCGTGTGGCGGCGGCGTCGCCGCGGATTCGCGTGGCCGATGTCGAGGGCAATGCCGAGGTTGCGCTGGGGGCTGTTCGGGAGGCTGCCGAGCGCGGCGTTCGCGCGTTGGTGTTGCCCGAGCTTAATCTGTGCGGCTATACCGCGGCCGATCTGTTCCATAACCGCACACTGCTGCATGCCTGCGAGGCGGCACTTGTGCACATCCTCGATGAAACCCGTGAGTTGCCGGTCGTCTTTACCATCGGTCTTCCCGTTGCAGTTGCCGAGAATATCTACAACTGCGCCGCCGTGTGCTGCGCGGGCGAGCTTTTGGGCCTCACGGTCAAGAAGTATTTGCCCAACTATGGCGAGTTCTATGAGCGCCGTTGGTTTGCTCCGGCGCCTGCGGATCCCGTGTGGGTTGAATTTGCCGGTCAGGGTCCGGTCCCGCTGGGTTCGGGGCTTGTCTACCGTTGCTGTGATGAAGGCGCCGAGGACCTGGTGCTGGGCGTTGAAGTCTGTGAGGACCTGTGGGTGCCGGCACCCCCTTCGACCGAGATGGCGCTTGCCGGTGCGACGGTGATTCTCAACCCGTCGGCCTCGGATGAGATTATCGGTAAGGCAGACTATCGCCGCAGCCTTATCTCCAATCAGAGTGCGCGCCTGTACTGCGCCTATGCCTACGCGGATGCGAGCGAGGGCGAGTCCACGACCGACATGGTCTTTGCGGGCGAGAATCTTATCTACGAAAACGGCTCCAAGCTCGCTGCTACCAAGCTGCTCACTTGCGATATGGCGGTGGCCGATGTCGACCTCGATCGTCTGGTTGCCGAGCGCCGCCGCTCGACGACGTGGACGCGCGCGGACGATGCGCCGGAGGCCACGACCGTTGAGTTTTCGTTTGAGGGCGTGCTGGCCAAAGAGCCTGTTCTGCGCGATGCCTGCGATATCGACCGCGTTTTCCCTCGCGCGCCTTTTGTGCCGGCCGACCACGGTGATCTGGCCGAGCGTTGCGAGACTATTCTCAATCTGCAGACTGCGGGCCTCAAGACTCGCCTTGCCCATACGGGTACCAAGGCTGCAGTCATCGGTCTTTCGGGTGGCTTGGACTCCACGCTGGCACTGCTTGTGACCGTGCGTGCCTTCGACGCACTGGGACTGCCACGCACGGGTATCACGGCGGTCTCCATGCCCGGCTTTGGCACGACGCATCGCACCAAGTCGAATGCCGAGTCGCTCGCCCGCGACCTGGGCGTGAGCTTCCGCGAGGTTTCGATCCACGCGGCTGTGGAGCAGCACTTCAAGGACATTGAGCACGATCCGGCCGTGCAGGACGTGACCTACGAGAACAGCCAGGCCCGCGAGCGTACGCAGATTCTGATGGATCTGGCCAATCAGGCCGGCGGTTTTGTCATCGGCACGGGCGACCTGTCGGAGCTGGCGCTCGGCTGGGCTACCTACAACGGCGACCACATGAGCATGTACGCCGTCAACGCGAGCGTGCCCAAGACGCTTGTGCGCCATCTGGTGCGCTATGCCGCTGATGTTTTTGGCGGGCGTATTGCCGAGGTCTTGCTCGATATCCTCGATACGCCGGTGTCCCCCGAGCTTCTGCCGCCCACGGGCGACGGCGAGATTGCGCAGAAGACTGAGGATTTGGTGGGCCCGTACGAGCTGCACGACTACTTCCTCTACTACCTGCTGCGTTTTGGCTTTGAGCCGGGCAAGATCTACCGCATGGCGCTCAAGAGCTTCGAGGGCGCCTACGACGTCAAGACCGTTCACACGTGGCTGCGTACGTTCTACCGTCGCTTCTTTGCCCAGCAGTTTAAGCGCAGCTGCCTGCCCGATGGCCCCAAGGTGGGTTCGGTCACGCTCAGCCCGCGCGGCGATTGGCGCATGCCGAGTGACGCCAGCTCGCGCCTGTGGCTCGCCCAGATTGACGCGCTCAATCCGATGGACTAAGGTTGCCAAATTGAACCAAAACAGCGGGTGCAAGCGTTACACTTTTGCAATCTGATGGCCCGTATCGCGCGGCGCTCTTGTCGGAGCGCCGCGTTTTTCATATCGAAAGGTGGCACCATGCAGGCATCGCAGCGTCTCGACCGCTTTGGCGCGGAGGTCTTCGCCTCGCTCAACAACAAACTGCTTGCGCTGAAGGCTCAGGGCAAGACCATTTACAACATGAGCGTGGGCACGCCCGACTTTAAGCCGTACGACCACGTGGTCGAGGCGCTCACGCAAGCGGCCCAGGACCCCGAGATGTGGAAGTATGCCCTGCGCGACCTGCCCGAACTCAAGCAAGCCGTGTGCGATTACTATGAGCGCCGCTTTGGCGTTTCGGGCATTACGCCGTCTATGGTGCAGTCGTGCAACGGCACGCAGGAGGGCGTGGGCCATTTGGGCCTGGCCCTGCTCGATCCGGGTGACACCATTTTGGTTCCCGATCCGTGCTACCCGGTCTTTGAGGCGGGCGCCAAGATTGCCGATGCCAAGCTCGAGTACTATCCGTTGGTCGCCGAGCATAATTACCTGCCCTATGTGGCGGGCATCGATCCCGAGGTGGCCGATCGTGCCAAGTATATGATCGTGTCGTTGCCCGCCAACCCGGTCGGCTCGGTGGGCACGCCCGAGGTCTACGAGGAGATCATCGCTTTCGCCCGCGAGCACGACCTGCTCATCGTCCATGACAACGCGTACTCCGACATCGTGTTCGACGGCGAGCCGGGCGGAAGCTTCTTGCAGTATCCTGGTGCGCTTGAGGTGGGCGTGGAGTTCTTCTCGCTTTCCAAGTCGTTTAACGTTACCGGTGCGCGTATCGGCTTTTTGGTCGGCCGCGAGGACGTGGTCTCTGCCTTTGCCAAGCTGCGCGGCCAGATCGACTTTGGTATGTTCTTCCCGATCCAGAAGGCTGCTATCGCCTGCCTGAACGGTCCGCGCGATGAGGTCGAGGCGCAGCGTCTGAAGTACCAGGAGCGCCGCGATGCCCTGTGCGACGGTCTTGAGGGCTTGGGCTGGGAGCGTCCCAACGCGCATGGCTCTATGTTTGTGTGGGCCAAGCTTCCCGGTGGTCGCACCGATTCCATGGCGTTTTGCGAGGAGCTTATGGAGAAGGCCGGCGTTGTGGTGACGCCGGGCGCGAGCTTTGGTCCTTCGGGTGAGGGGCATGTGCGCATGGCGCTGGTCCTGCCGCCCGATCAGATCGCTTTGGCTGTCGAGGCCATTCGCGAGGCGGGCCTGTATTAGAAAGCTATTCCGCTCGTCAATAGCTCGAAACCGATTTCGTGCAGTTATTTTACGAATCCTGCAAACAATTTCGGTAAACGGTCGATTTTTGGCTGCGAATAGGAGCATAATCAAAGTCCCGATTGGATGTATTGGGATTACGGCAAGCCGCTCGGGTCGTTCCCGGGCGGCTTGTTTGTGGAGAGAGATGGGAGTTTCTAATGGTTAACGAGAAGAAGGTCGCTATTGTCGGCTGCGGTTTCGTTGGTTCGTCTTCGGCGTTCGCGCTGATGCAGAGTGGTCTGTTCTCCGAGATGGTCCTCATCGACGTGGACAAGAACCGCGCCGAGGGTGAGGCCCTGGATATCGCGCACGGCATGACGTTTGCCGAGCCGATGAAGATCTACGCCGGCGATTATTCCGATGTCGCCGACGCCGCCATGATCGTCGTCACCGCTGGCGCTGCCCAGAAGCCCGGTGAGACTCGCCTGGACCTGGTCAACAAGAACGTCAACATCTTTAAGTCCATCATTCCCGAAATTAAGAAGTCTGGCTTCGACGGCATTCTGCTCATTGTCTCCAACCCGGTCGATGTTCTGACCTATGCCGCCATCAAGATGTCCGGCCTGCCCGAGGGCCATGTCATCGGCTCCGGCACCGTGCTCGACACTGGCCGTCTGCAGCAGATGCTTGGTGCCCACGTCGAGGTTGACCCGCGCGATGTCCAGGCCTATGTCATGGGTGAGCACGGCGACTCTGAGTTTGTCGCTTGGTCCAGCGCCCAGGTTGCCGGCGTGCCGCTGAACACTTTCTGCGAGCTTCACGGTCATCTGGAGCATGAGGCTGCCGAGAAGCGCATCGCCGAGGACGTCAAGAACTCCGCCTACACCATCATCGAGAAGAAGCACGCCACCTACTATGGCGTCGCCATGGCCGTCAAGCGCATCTGCACCGCCGTCATGCGCGATGAGCAGACCGTTCTGCCCGTCTCCTCGCTCATGGTGGGCGAGTATGGCCTGTCCGATCTTGCCATCTCCATGCCGACGGTCGTTGGCCGCGACGGCGTCGTCTGTCGCGTCCCCGTGCCGCTGAACGATGACGAGCAGCATGAGCTCACCGCCTCCGCCAAGGCCCTCAAGGACATCATCGACAGCGTCGACTTCTCCTGCTAAATCAAGCTCGCTAGAGCGAAAAGCTACAATGAAGGCGTCCGGGTCCACACGGCCCGGGCGCCTTTTTGGTGCAAAGTAACCTGACCCCAATGCACCATAGTTGCCCCAATGCACCATAGTTGATGGGAGGGCCATGTCGGATTCGCCTAATTTTTTAACCTATGCCCAGACGGCGTTTGATCCGTTTGAGGAGAGGCCGTTCTGCGCGGTGGATAGCCTCGTCTTTGCGTGGTTGTCCTATTTGCGTTTGCCGGGTGATATGGCGGAGCTGACGAACTGGCAGGGCCTAGACGTACGCGAGCTGCTGCGTGCCGAGTGCTACCGGGACATGATTGACGACTTGTGGGACCCGGAGGGGAGCAAGGCCTTGCTGGAGGCCGTGGCAGCAAGTCCTCGCTACCGTGGCGTGCACGTTTGCGGCTATCGTGCCGTGAGCGATGTGGTGGCGACAGAGCAGTTTGCAGCCATGGCGTTCCGGTTTCCGGCGGGGTTTAGCTATCTTTCCTTCCGGGGGACCGACAGCACGATTGTGGGCTGGAAAGAGGACTTTAACATGGCGTTCCGGTATCCTGTGCCGGCCCAGGAATCCGCGGCGCGTTATGTGGACGAGGCGGCGGATGCGATTGACGGGCCGCTTTTGTGCGGAGGTCATTCCAAGGGTGGAAACCTTGCGGTGTACGGTGCGGCGATGTGCTCCGATGTCGCCCGTGCGCGAATCGAACAGGCGTATTCCCATGATGGTCCGGGTTTCGTCGAGGAGTTTCTGAACGGCAACGCCTTTGCCGATCTTTCCGGTCGAATCGACAAGACGCTACCTCGGTCGTCGATCTTTGGCATGATGTTCGAGACGCAGGAGGACTATGCCATCGTTGAGAGCACCGAGTTCAGCCTGCTGCAGCACAATCCCTTTAGCTGGGTGGTTGATGGTCGCGACTTCGTGTACTGTGAGCGCCTGTCCGCCGGTGCTCGATACGTTGATGGCTCCATTCGCGAGATGCTGCTTGCAGTTTCGCCTAGCGAGCGCGAGCGTTTTGTAGATGCGTTGTTCTCCGTGTTTGAGGCTACGGGTGCTGAGCGGTTTGCGGATATCGCTGGGAATCTGCGCGAGAGCCTGCCCGTGATGCTCCAGGCTGCGCAAGGGTTTGACAAGGATACGCGACGCTTTGTCTCGCAGACCATCGTGGCAATTCTTAAGTGTGCGCTGCTGCCCAAACGTCCCGAGTTCAGCGTGCCTTCTAGTGGTAAGAGCCTGGCAGAACAGCTCGAGGTATGGCAGTCCGAGCTCCTGCGCTAGCCATTGGTGCAAAGCAACCTGTCCCCGATGCACCAATCTTCGATGCGCCTGGGGCGGGCTCGACCGCTATACTGGTTCGTGCTCAATTCAATCTAGAACGGAATGCCGTATATGAAAATCAATCATGCGATTCTGCATATCCTGGACTTTGACTCTGCCGTCAACGTTATGAGCCAGCGCGAGCTCGATATCGAGAGCCGTACCGTGCGCAACTTCGTGACCACGCATCTGCGCCGCGCACGTACCTCGGCCGACAATAAACGCGCCGCGTTTGCCGAGAACTCTGCGTTTGGCGGCGAGCTCAAGGGCTATTTCTTTGGCGAGCGCGAGTTCGTAGACCTGTCGCAGCAGATTGCGGAGTTCATTTCCTCCGAGCTTACCAAGGCCGAAAAAGCCGAGTCCACCGATGTGCTCGTGGCCGACTTTGACGACGATGAGGATGCCCGCTGGTTTGCCGTGATGCTGCTGGGCTCCAAGCAGGCCTTTATGCACGAGGTGGGCCGCGAGGAGGGCGAGGTACGCAACGACATCGCGCGCCACTATGCTATCCTGCCGAATCCTTCCCAAAAGGTGCCAAGCTATGCCATCGTGCGTGCGAGCACCATGGAGATCGGCTATGTGGACAAGAAGCGCAAGATTGCCGGCGAAGACCGCATGCTCATTCCCGACGGTCTGCTGCAGTGCGATACGGGCGTGTCGGGCAAGGAGGTCATCGACACCGTGACGCGCGTGGTCGAGGAAGTCGCCGAGGAGCACGGTGCCAATACGGCCGTAGCGCTCGCTAAGGTTAAGGCTGCCGTTGCCGAGAAGGTTGAGGATGACGAGGAGCTGCCGCCCTGGGATATCGTCGATGAGGTCTTTGAGGACGAGCCGGTCATCAAGGAGAGCGTACGAGCGGCGCTGACCGAAGAGAAGGTGCCCGAGCGTGTGCCCGTGGAGCGCAAGCAGGTCGAGCGTGCGGCCGTGCGCAACCACAAGATTCGTACCGATACGGGCATCGAGATCAGCTTTCCGGCCGAGATGGGCTCGAACTCCGAGTACATCGAGTTCGTCAACGAGCCCAACGGCCTCATTTCCATCGAGCTCAAAAACATCGGCAGCATCGAGAATAGATAAACTGCGCTTGGACGCTGCAGAAAAACAAAGGTCGAAACCCTTCGGGACTTCGGCCTTTTTGCTTGGAGCTGAATTGAGTTGCAGACTGAGCATACGTCAGCGAAAACGCCCCTAGGCGAGCAAGGTGACGTGAAAGAGGAGGGAAGCGTACTTCGGTACGCGACCGACGATTGAACGTCAGATTGCCGCTTAGGGGCGTTTGCAGCGTCGAGCCGTTACGCGGTTTGGTAAAACCGCGTAACTTCTACAGCCGGCGTAAGCCTTCCTCGAGTCCGGTCTTGCTGTCGGTCTTCTCGTCGCGCATCTTGATGACGCGGGCGGGGACGCCGGCCACGACGGCACCAGCGGGGACGTCCTCGACGCACACGGCGCCGGCGGCAACGACAGCGCCCTTGCCTACGTGCACGCCTTCCAGGACCACGGCGTTGGCGCCGATCATGACATCGTCCTCGATGATGACGGGCGTGGCGCTTGCGGGTTCAACGACGCCTGCCAACACGGTTCCAGCGCCGATGTGGCAGTTCTTGCCCACTGTGGCGCGGCCGCCCAGCACGGCGCCCATGTCGATCATGGAGCCCTCACCGATGACGGAGCCGATATTGATGATGGCACCCATCATGATGACGGCGCGATCGCCGATCTCGACGCGGTCACGGATGATCGCGCCCGGCTCGATGCGGGCGTTGATGCCCTTAAGGTCGAGCATGGGCACGGCGGAGTTGCGGCAATCGTTCTCCACATCGTAGTAATCGATGGAATCGGCATTGGCATCAAGGATGGCTTTGAGCTCATCCCAGTCACCAAAGACGGTCTTGCCACGACGACCGCCGTAGACGTGCGCATTGCCCCACTGGACCTTCATGCCCGGCTTTTCGCGCACGTACAGTTTGACGGGCGTTTTCTTGGGCGCGGTGGCGATGTAGTTGATAATCTCCTGTGCATCCATCTCGGCTGCGTTACTCATATGCTGTTTCTCCTTTTCGTGGATACGGTTGATACCTGGTTAGGCAAACATGACCTGGTCGAAGGTGTAGAAGCCGGGGTCGCGGGTGATGAGCTTCTGGGCGGCGGCCAGGGCCCCGTTGACAAAGATCTGGCGGTTCGTGGCACGGTGTGTGAGCGTGACTTCTTCGTCCTGGCCAAAGAAACTCACTTCGTGCACGCCGGCGACAGTGCCACCGCGCAGCGAGTGCATGCCGATCTCCTTGGGGTCGCGTGCGCCGCACATGCCCTCGCGGCCATAGACGGGGTGGTAACCTGCCTCGGGCTCGGCTTCGACGACGGCGTCGAGCAGCAGCTTCGCGGTGCCGCTGGGGGCGTCGGCCTTTTGGTTGTGGTGCGTCTCGACAATCTCGCAGTCAAAGCCGGGCAGCTCACGCGTGGCCTGTGCCACCAGATGACGCAGGGCCGCGATGCCGATGGAGTAATTGCCGGAGTGCATGACGCGGGCGTTCTGACCCAGCTCGCGCAGGCGATCCATCTGCTCGGGCGTGTAGCCCGTGGTGCCCGAGACCAACGCCGCGCCCGTGCGCTCGACATAGGCGACGACAGCATTGAAGGCCGCAACGTTCGAGAAGTCGATGATGACGTCGGCTGCTGGGGCGTTCTCGAGCTCGGACAAGTCGAAGCCGATCTGGGCGACGATGTCAAAAACGGCCTCTCCAGCGGCGTTGACAATGCCCTCGGCGGTAGTGCGGATGAGCGAGCCCATGCGGCCCGTTCCCATAATGACGGTCTTAATCAAGCAGACCAGCTCCCTTCAAAGCATCGGTAAGTGCAGCGCGCGTGTCGTTGGCCATGGGGCACAGCGGCATACGGTAGTTTGCCTCGATCATACCCATCTGAGCGAGCGCCTCTTTGACGGGGATGGGGTTGACCTCACTAAAGAGGGCGTTGATGAGCGGCTGACCGGCAATCTGGATATCGCGGGCGCGCTCCACGTCGCCGTCCAGATAGGCACGGCACATGTCGTGCACGAGCTGCGGCTGAACGTCTGCCCACACGCTGATGGTACCCGAAGCGCCTAGGCTCATGAGCGGCACGGTGAGGGCATCCTCGCCCGAGTACATGCGGAAGTCGTCTGACAGCAGGTGGGCGATCTTGGCCGCGTAGGCGACGTTGCCCGAGGCCTCCTTGATGCCCATGATGTTGGGGTGCGCGGCCAAGCGCTCTACGTTGCGCTCGCTGATGCCGCAGCCACAGCGGCCGGGGATGTTGTACAGAATGCAGGGGATGTCCACGGCGTCGGCCACGGTCTTAAAGTGCTGGTAGATGCCCTCTTCGTTAGACTTGTTGTAGTAGGGGGTAATGAGCAGCAGACCATCGGCGCCCAGGCCCTGGTAAGTGAGCGACTTAGTGAGCATGGTCTGCGTGGAGTTAGAGCCCGAGCCGGCAATAACGGGGACTCGGCCCGCAACCTGCTTGACCACTGCGGCGACAACGGAGTTGTCCTCGTCGTCGGTCATCGTGGCACTCTCTCCGGTGGTGCCCAGGGTGAGGATGGCGTCGGTGCCATTTTGCAGGTGGAAATCGATAAGGCGCTCGAGCGCGTCAAAGTCGACACTGCCGTCCTTTTTAAACGGCGTGACAAGGGCGACGATTGAACCCTCGAGATTGCGGATGTCCATGTTCTTCTCCTTCGCTTCCGCGATCTGGATGCGTTTGTTCCACTGAGCGGCGACGGCCAGGCGCTCGTCCTGAGCGCGGCGGCGGGCACTTTCGGCGCGCGACTTGGCCAGCAACTCTCGGCCGCACGGCAGCACGTCGAGCGTGGCAAAGTAGTCGCCCGGGCGCTCGGCGCGACGGATGAGGTCGGCCGAGCCATCGGGGCGCAGCAGGACCTCGGCGGAGCGCAGACGGCCGTTGTAGTTGTAGCCCATGGAGTAGCCATGCGCGCCGGTATCGTGGATTACAAGCAGGTCACCCATGTCGATATGCGGCAGCTCGCGATCGATAGCGAACTTGTCGTTGTTCTCGCATAGGTTGCCCGTGATGTCATAGGTGTTCGTGACGGGCGCTGTGGCCTTGTCGGCGCCGCCCGGCTGACCCATCACCGTGATGTGGTGGTAAGCGCCATACATGGCGGGACGAATGAGGTCGACGGCACTGGCGTCCACGCCGATATAGTCCTTGTAGATTTGCTTCTCGTGGATAGCCTTGGTGACCAGGCAGCCGTAGGGGCCCATCATAAAGCGGCCCATCTCGGTGCAGATGGCCACATCGTCCATGCCGGCGGGAACCAGGATCTCGTCGTATGCCGCGTGTACTCCCTCGCCGATGGCGCGAATGTCGTTGGCCTGCTGCTCGGGCAGGTAGGGGATGCCGACGCCGCCGGACAGATTGATGAAGGCGACGTGTGCGCCGGTCTCGCGCTCCAGGCGTACGGCAAGCTCAAAGAGGATGCGCGCGAGCTTGGGGTAGTAGCCGTTGGTGACAGTGTTGCTGGCAAGGAATGCGTGGATGCCAAAGTCCTCGGCACCCTTGGCCTTGAGCATGCGGAAGGCCTCGAAGAGCTGCTCGGTGGTCATGCCATATTTGGAGTCGCCCGGGTTGTCCATGATGCCGTTGGAGAGCTGGAACAGGCCGCCTGGATTAAAGCGGCAGCTGACCGTCTTGGGGATGGGTCCCGCAACACGCTCAAAGAACTCGATGTGGCTGATGTCGTCAAAGTTGACGATGGCGCCCAGCTTGTCGGCGAGCTCAAAGTCCGCCGCCGGCGTGTCGTTGGACGAGAACATGATGTCATGCCCCGTGATGCCCAGCGAGCGGGCGATCATGAGCTCGGTATAGCTCGAGCAATCGCAGCCGCAGCCGTATTCGTTGAGAATGGAGATGAGCGCCGGGTTGGGGTTGGCCTTGACGGCAAAGTATTCCTTAAAGCCCGGGTTCCATGCAAAGGCGTCGCGCACTTCTTGCATGTTGCGGCGGATGCCCGCCTCGTCGTATAGATGAAACGGCGTGGGGAACTGCTCGACGATATGCTCGAGCGTCTCCTTGTCCACAAACGGCTGCTTGGCCGCATATGCCTCGTTGGGAGTCAATGACATATCCCGTAAACCTCGCTATCCAGACGGCGCTACCTGCGCATCGAATCCACATAGCGTGGACCCAATGTCCGGATAGCGCTCCCGCATTGCTGCAGACAGTCCTGCGGGTGTTTCCCGCAGGCCCACCAGGCTGTTCGTGCCCGAAAAACCCAGTTCGGCGGGTTTCGCCTCCCCGCGGGGTCAAAGCCTGCCGGCTCGCCCGCGGCTCTTCGTGCCCGCGCCTCTATCAAGTGGTAACGACCCTACCACGTTGCACTTTACCAAACAAGAGTATTCGTATATAACGTTTAAAAAATGCAGGGATATGCTGGAAATAAGGGTGTAGCAATCTTGCGGCACAATAGATAGCAGCCGACGCGCACCTACGAAAGGAACCAATATGGCCGAGCTCCAAGAACTCTGTCGCTACCGCCGCGACTTGCACAGGATCCCGGAGCTCGACTTCGATCTTCCGCAGACGATCGCCTATATCGAGGGCGTGTTGGCACCGCTCACCTGCGAGGTGACCCATCCGTGCCCCAGCTGCGTTTGCGCTTTCTTCGATGCCGGCACGGGCGCCGTGCATGCCACGGCGATTCGCGCCGATATGGATGCGCTGCCCATTGCCGAGGCAACGGGGGCAGTGTTCGCTTCGACCCATCCCGGCAAGATGCATGCTTGCGGCCACGATGGACACATGGCCATGGCGCTTGCGGCGGCAACCTTTGTCGACCGTGCGATCCGTGAGCAGCCGGGCGCCATTAAGCGCAATGTGCTCTTTGTGTTTCAGCCGGCCGAGGAGACGACTGGTGGTGCCAAGACGGTGTGCGAGAGCGGCGTGTTCGAGCGCTACGGGGTGGATCGCATCTTCGGCTTCCACGTGTGGCCCGATCTGCCCGCCGGCACGTTGGCGAGCTGCTCCGGTCCGTTGCTGGCGCGTTCGAGTGAGACACACATTCATATCCATGGCACGAGCATCCATATTGCTAAGACCTATGGCGTTCCGGTCGAGGAGTCGCACGATGCGGCGCTGGCGGCTGCCAAGTTCTTGGTTTCCGAGCGCGAGCTCATGGACGAGTTGGGTTTCGACGAGCCCTGCATTGGTAAGTTCGGCCTGCTGCAGGCCGGCACCGTCTGCAATGCGGTGGCGGGGGAGGCCCATGTTGCCGGCAGCCTACGTGTGTTTACGGACGACATGTTCGGCCGCGCGCGCGAGGGCGTGCGCCGCGTGCTGGACGATGCCTGCGTCGCAACGGGCTGCACATATGACCTCGATTTTGCCGAGGGCTATCCGCCGGTCGATAACGACCCCGTGCTGTTCGCCCACATTGCGCCTGTCTTGTCCGAGCTGCAACTCGTGGATGAGCCTTTGCTGATTGCCGAGGACTTCGCTTTCTATCAGCGCCATCTGCCAGGCGTGTTCTTCCTCCTGGGTACGGGCGTGCCGGAGGGACAAGATAATCCGATCGATTCGGATGGCTGTCCCGCCTATGCCACGAGCGCCCTTCACACTGATACCATGCTCTTTGACGAGGAAATCCTACTCAAAGGCCTCGATGTCTACAAACGATTGCTTGGCTTGGAGTGACGATGGAACGACGCCGACAGTCTGCCGTATATAGTCCGGGTGGATGCGGATGCGGTTTGCTGCTGCTTCCGGTCATCGCTGTGAGCATTGGCGTGATGTTTGTGTTTGCTGGGCTGGCTGCGGCGGCACTCGTACTGTTTATCACCGCCATCGGCGTGACGGTCTGGCTGTGCCGTTCTCGCGAGCAGCGCCGCGCCGACGGTAAGACCAATGTCGGCTGGGTCGTCTTCCTGATCATTGCGTACCTATTGAGCATCAGCTACCTGGTGTTCTTTGTCCTAATGATGATCAGTGCCTTTACCGGGAAATCCGTCACGGTGGGTTGATGCGCTGCCAGCAGACGGTCACGCAAAGTGCGTTTGCTCGGCGTCTGGATAGCTGCATTGGCCGTTTACCGCAACCTTAGCTCTCAGCTAATGAATTCAAGTTCAATCCTTTCTACGATGTGCTGTGTGCCGGCACGGTAGCCGGATCGTAGGAAGGATGAATAATGGCAAAAGAGGGAAAGAAGCCGATCGGCAAGATTGTCCTGGGCGTCATCGTAGTGCTGGTTATCGTCGGTGCCGTGGGCTCTATGGGTGGCAATTCAACCGATTCGTCTGCGAGCGATTCGGCAAAACCTGCCGAGACGACACAGCAGGCTGAGGAGCAAAAAGAACCGCAAGAACCGTATACCATTGCTGACGAGGCTGAAGACACCTCCAATCAGTTTGCCTATAAGATCACGGGCACGCTGACCAATAACACGGACAAGGAAAAGAGCTACATTCAGATTGAGTATGTTCTGTATGATGCCGATGGCAACCAGGTTGGAACGGCTCTTGCAAACACCAATCATCTGAAGGCGGGCGGCTCCTGGAAGTTCGAGGCGCTGGGTACGGTGTCTCCCGACCAGGTTGCTAGCTGGGAGCGTTCGGACGTAAGCGGTTTCTAGCATGTTGCATGCACTGGGGGAGGTGAAGTCGTATGCCCGATAAAAAGCTGACCGAGGAGCTGCTCAATGAGCTTCTCGATGCGCCGAACATCGATGGCTATATCAGGGAGCACGACTTTGCCGCCCCGTCGCTTTCGGACTACCTGAAGCAGCTGCTGCAGGAAAAGGGCTTGGAGCGTTCGCGCGTGGTGCGTATGGCCGACCTCAACGAGACCTTTGGCTATCAGATCTTTACTGGTTCGCGCAATCCGAGTCGCAATAAGGTGCTGCAGATTGCCTTTGCGATGGCGCTGACGCTCAAAGAGGCCAACCGTGCACTGACGGCTGCCGGGGTAAGCGTCCTTAACTGCAAGGATCGCCGTGATGCGATTATCATCTTTTGCATCGATCGCGGGTGCAGCCTCCAAAAGGTCAACGAGGAGCTGTATCGCTTTGGCGAGGAGACGGTGAGTTAGCGGCTGATATCTGAGCCGGCGGAGCTGCCGAACAACGATGCAAACGAACGGGGCGCGGATGCCATGGGGTGTCTGCGCCCTGCGCTATGATGGAGGCTATGGATACTCAGACCACAACATATTCCGATGACGAGCTGACCGCAGCGCTTGCCGAACATCTGGCGTCGCTCGATCGCGACGACAGCTATCGCGTGGAGCGTGTACTTAAGCGCTCGTCCGTTGAAACAACCGAGCTCGTGTACTTTGAAGGAACCGGCGGTGGTTCGCTCGGCCCCTTTGTCCGTAAACGCATCGATGCTTCGGCTCAAATCGGCGGGGCATACGGGCGTCTGTTTGCCGCCCAGCGGGCAGGCAGGCGTTTTGAGCACCTGCCCAGAATCGTCGATTGTCATCGTGTGGGCGACGAGCTCAACGTGGTTATGGAATACATCGAAGGGGAGACGCTCAGGGCGCTGGTGGACCGTCTGGGAGCCACCCCCGATTATGCGCGTGAATTGTATCCTGCCCTATGCGATGCCGTGGGCGAGCTCCACACCGGTTTTGCAATAGCGGGGGAGACGTCGGCGCCGGTGATCCATCGCGACCTCAAGCCGTCGAATATCATCGTGACAGGTGCCAACTATACGCCTGATGACGGCCTGACGTTTTCATCGCTGGTGATTATCGACTTGGGGATCGCGCGCGTATGGCGCGATGGCGCCGATGCCGATACCGTCAAGTTTGGGACACGGCCCTATGCGCCGCCCGAGCAGTATGGGTTTGGGCAGACGAGCGTGCGAAGCGACGTCTACGCACTTGGCGCCCTGTTGTTCTTCTGCTTGACGGGAGTCGACCCTAAACCAGGGCTCGACATGCGCGAGCAATGCGAGGCGCGCGGCATTCCCACTCCACTTGCCGATGCCGTCTGCATGTCGATGGCGCTCGACCCGGCCAAGCGTTTTGCGAGCGCGGAAGCGTTGGGACGGGCGACGCGCGCGGCATACGATCTAAGTCGCCCCGTGCGGCCTCCTGCGCCTGTGCTTGTCCGTGCTCCGGCCTTGGAGACGGCGTTGACGCCCCAAGGGCTCCAGAACCCCACAGGGCTTCCTAGGCCTGCCGCCTCTGTTGCATGCGGTCTGCTCTCTCGCGTTCCGGAGTCTCTGGGGCGTATTTGGAATACGCTCGTCTGCTTCTCACTGCTTGTGTTCTTTGCCGGAAGTCACTTTGCCGTCTTTCACCCCACGGGAGCAAACCAAAGCTACCCGACGTGGCTTCTCATAATCGAGTATTTTTTCTTTGTCGATGGCCTTATGGTGCTTATGCATTTTGCGTTGCTCGATAAGCGCCGTCTTCGTCGGCGATTCGCACTGCTCGACAGCTATCGCGGCAAGAAGCTCGCGAAACTTTGGCTCAAGGCATTGGGTGTGCTGCTCCTATGCATGATCGTCATAGTCGCGGTTGCCAATGCGACCGGCGTCGTCGATACCTCCGCTACCTAAAAGAAAAGGGCCCCATTGGGGCCCTTTGCAGTTGCACTTAGATGCGGTTCATCTGAGCGGCGACTTTGTTGTACCAGTCCTGCCACGTGGGCGGGCAGTACTTTTTGGCCGCTGCCGGGGTAAGGGTGGAGCCGTAGTTGGCGCCCAGATAGGCGACGTGAGCGGAGATGCCCTCGCTCCAGCTGCCAAAGCTGCGCCAACCGCCGCCACGGGCACTCCAGCCCCAGGCGTTGTAAGAATTGGCGCAATAAGCACCCTTGGTGCTCTCGATGCAGGCGATGGCGGGGGACCAACGGGGATCGACACCGGTATTCCAAGCGGCGACGGCAAAGTTGTAGCCCTGGCCTGCCATGGGGGAGCCGGCGAGATAATTGTCGATGCGGCCCGTCCACTCATTAATGAACGAATCGTAATCGGAGCTACCGGTATTGGCGTTGTTCACCGTGGTGTCGATGGTAGTGTTGGTGTTGGTGGCCTGGCTGCTGGAATTGCTGCCGCTTACGCCCTCGCCCGAGAGCTTCTCGGCGGCAGCGGCCTTATCGGCCTCAAGCTTGGCAAGCTCGGCGGCATTTTCCTGCTCGGCTTTTGCCTGTGCCTCGCTGCGGAGCTGCTGGGCCTGCGCCAGCGCATCCTCGGCGTTTTTCTGCTCCGCCTCAAGCTGAGACTTGGCCTGCTGGAGCTCGGCCTTGTTCTGCTCGAGTTCGGTTTGCATGTTATTGAGCTCTTCGATCTCGTCGACGCTCGAGCTCGTGATCTGGTTGGTGTATTTGCAGGTCGTGATGAACTCACCCAGGCTCTGCGCGTTGACCAGGAAGCTCACGATGGGATTGGTGCCCTTCTGATACTTGTACAGATCGCGCATGGCAGAGCTTGCCTTGGCCTGCTGCTCGGGAAGCTTAGCCTCGATTTCCTCGATGCTCGCCTCATTGGAGTCAATCTGCTTTTGCAGGTCATCGAGTTTGGTGCGGGCGTCGTTGTAGGCGCTCGTGGCGGCTTCGATCTTCTGCTGGGCTGCGGAAAGCTGGTCCTGCGTTGCCTGCGAGGCGGCATACGCCGCAACGGGGGAGAGCATCGGTGTGGCCGTCAGCGCAACGGCGAGCGCGACGCTCGTGATGATACGAGCCGGCTTCGACGCAATGAGCGCTGCGGTGCGATGATTCGAATGCTGCATCCAGTCCCTCTGCAATCAATCGTAGGTTATGGTTCGAACGGTATTCTACTACTGCTTTCGACCTCAACTTGAACCTTAAAGGTTCCAAAGGGTCAAGTTGAACTTGAGACTTTGGCTTTGACCTGCAGTTATGATGAATTGTTGAGAAACCATAGAGTTCAACTTTAACGTTACGGGGGCCTGTTTGCGGACGGGCTTTCGGTCGTGAAAGCTATCTCAACAGGGGGTTTGCAGCTACAAGGCCCCATCGCGGTGAGTGCGGCCTTTATGCTGGACGATTACGTCGATTGCCATAGATACGGTGGAGCTTTGGGCGCCGGCGGCTTGGCACGCTAGAATAAATCAGTTGCGCAAAGACCGCCCGTTGTGTGGGCAGTTCATGATAGGAAGTTTCCATGGCATTGCAATTTACAGAGCGCGAGTTCATTCCCGTGCTGCTCGGTGGCGACATCAACGCCTATTCGGTGGCGCGCGCCTTCTACGAGGAGTACCAGGTCAAGAGTCTGGTTTTTGGCAAGTACCAGACGGGTCCCGCGTACCGCAGCCAGATTATCGACTACACGCCCAACGTAGATATCGACACCATGCCCGTGATGCTCAAAACCGTCAACGGCATTGCCCAAGCGCATGCCGACAAGACGATTGTCCTTGTGGGCTGTGGCGACAACTATGTTGCCCTCGTGGCTCAGGCCAAGGATGCTCATGAGCTGGCGGATAACATCGTCGCTCCCTACGCGCCCTACAGCATGCTCGAGCAGTGCCAGAAGAAGGAGATCTTCTACGAGCTGTGCGAGAAGCATGGCGTGCCCTATCCGCATACCTTTACCTTCACCATGGCGATGCTCAACGCTCAGGGTGAGGCTCCCGCCGAGGTGCTCGACCAGATCGACTTTCCCTACCCGATGATCCTGAAGCCTTCTGACGGCATCATGTGGTGGCAGCACGAGTTCGAGGGCCAGAAAAAGGCCTATGAGATTGCCGACCGTGCCGAGCTGGAACAGGTCATTCGCGACTCGTATGCCAGCGGCTACACCGACGACCTGATCTTGCAGGATCGCGTGCCCGGCAACGACGAGTACATGCGCGTGCTCACCAGCTATTCCGACCGCAACGGCAAGGTCCGCATGATGTGCCTGGGTCACGTGCTGCTCGAGGAGCATCAGCCCCATGGCGTCGGTAATCACGCCTGCATCATCACCGAGCCCAATGATGAACTCATGGGCGGCGTGCGCAAGTTGCTCGAGGACCTTCACTTTGTGGGCTATTCCAACTTTGACGTTAAGTACGACGAGCGCGACGGCTCGTTTAAGTTCTTCGATTTCAACACGCGCCAAGGTCGCAGCAACTACTACGTCACCAACAGTGGCTTTAACGTTGCCAAGTATGTTGTGGACGAGTATGTGTTCAACCGCCCGTTTGAGCCGGAGTTTGTGACGGCGCAGGACGAGGCGCTGTGGATGGTCGTCCCCATGGGCGTCGTCGACAAATACGTCAAGGATCCCGAGCTGCGCGCTAAGGTGCATCGCCTGGACAAGGAAGGCAAGGGCGCCGACCCTTCGTTTATGAAGGGCGACTTTGTCTTTAACCGCTGGCTGCGCATGTGGCACACCAAGCTGCGCCACTTTAAGCTGTTCAAGACGTATTACAAGTAGATGAGCGCGGCGCCCGTCCGGTTTGCATCGGGCGGGCGCGGGTATGATACGCGCAATTGCGCAAGCGTCACCAAGGAGGCGGCGATGGAAAAGCTGGGAGTTATCGGTGGCATGGGCGCCGAGGCCACGTCGTATTACTACGACCAGGTGGTGCGTCATACGGCTGCTGCCTGCGATCAGGAACATATCGACATGGTGGTGCTCTCCAAGTCGACCATGCCCGACCGCACGTTGGCCATTAAGACCGGCGAGCATGCCAAGCTGCTGGCGACCATGAAAGAGTGTGCCCAGGCACTCGAGTCGCTGGGCTGCGCGCACATTGCCATTCCCTGCAACACGTCTCACTACTTCTACGACCAGATCCAGTCGTTTACGAAGGTGCCGATTATTCACATGCCGCGTGAGTCGGTGCGCTATGCCCTTGCGGGTGCGGTGATGGGGGAGTGCGAGTTCGACCCCAACCTGAGTATGCCGGCCGAGCCGGTGCACAAGATTGGCATCATGGGCACCGACGGAACCGTGGGCGCGGGCGTCTACGGCCGCGAATGCGAGGCTGCGGGTGTTGAGGTCGTCTATCCCAGCGAGAAACGCCAGAACGATGTGATGTCGCTTATCTACGATGATGTGAAAGCCGGACGTGAGCCCGATATGGATAAGTTCGACCGCGTGATGTGGGAGTTCGCCCGTAGCGGCTGCGACCGTGTCATTCTGGCCTGCACCGAGCTATCGGTGCTGCAGAAGTATCGAGAGATGCCCGAGATCACCCTCGATGCCATGGATGTCCTGGTGCGCGAATCCATCATCCGCAGCGGCGCCCCCTACCGCCTCTAGCTTCCGACCCGCCAAAAAGGGACAGGTTTATTTTGGTAGGTTTTATCTGGTGAAACAGTAAAGGCCTCGGCTCGTTTGGTGCGAGCCGAGGCCTTTTGCGTTGGGCGGTTGCTGTCGGTGGTGAACTAGAAGAGGAAGCCGATGGCGATGAGGGTGATACTGACGATGAGCACGGCGATGTCCAGGCCCTTGATGGGGTAGCGCTTGTACGAGCTGGCGCGCGTGCGCAGATAGAAGCCGCGCTGTTCTGCCGCCAAGGCTGTGGCATCGGTCTTGCCCACGCTCGAGATGAGCAGTGGCACGCACAGTGGCAGCATGAGCTTAAGCTTCTTGATGGGGTTCTTGGTGTCGTACTCGACGCCGCGTGCGGTCTGCGCCTCCATGATGGCGTTCATCTCCTGACCAAACACCGGCACAAAGCGCAGCGCCGTGGTAAAGGTGAAGGCATAGCGATACGGTACGTGCAGCACCTCGACGCAGGCGTTGGCAAGGTCGTTGAGCTTGGTCACCATGAGCATGAGGATGAGTGGTAACGCCACACCCAGTAGGCGCAGACAGGCCTTCGATCCTGTGATGAGGCCCGTGTCGGTGATAAAGCCCCACACCACGTTGCCATCGCGCATAAAGGCCAGCTGGAGCACCAGCATGATAAGCGCGAGCGGAATCAGCAACTTGAGCAGCGAGAACAGACGGTTGACGACGCCGGCATAGGCACCCAGTACAAGGGTGAGCGCCAAAAAGCCCAACAGCGCCACGTAGGTGTCGGACAAGAAGATGCCGACGATGATGGCGGCGGCGAGGCCCAGTTTGACGACGGGGTTCAGGCGATGCAGTAGCGTATCGCCCGGCATGTAGTCGATGACGTTAACCACGGTGGACCATCTCCTTGGTAATTCGAACGACATCGGTGACCTCACTCACCTGCGCAAAAGCGGGCGAAACGGAAGATGCCAGACGGCGCGAGAGTTCAATAACCTGGGGAGGCTCCACGTAGGCACGCCGCATGAGATCGATGTTCGAGAATAGTTCGTGCGTGCGGCCGCGGTCGAGGATGCGACCGTCGGCCATTACCACAATGCGCTCGGCAAAATCCGAGACGACTTCCATATCGTGGCAGACCATGATAACGGCGCAACCGCGCTCGGCCATGGTGCGCACCGTTTCCATGACGGTCATGCACTCGCGGTAATCAAGGCCGCTCGTGGGCTCGTCGAGCACGACGATCTTGGGCTCTACGACCACGACAGAGGCGAGTGCCACCATTTGGCGCTGACCGCGCGAAAGCGAGAAGGGTGCCTCATCGGCAGGCAGGCCAAAGCGGTCGATGACGAGCTGGGCGCGACGCAGTGCCTCGGCACGGTCGATGCCGGCAAGCTCCAGGCCAAAAGCGACCTCGTCGAGTACGGTGTCCTTGCAGATCTGGCGGTCGGGGTTTTGGAAGAGGGTTGCGACTTCGCGGGCGATGCGGCTCGTGGGAACGGCTGCGGTATCCAGTCCCGTGACGCGCACGCTGCCCGAGGCGGGCTTAAGCAGGCCTGTGAGCAGCTTGGTGAGCGTGGTCTTGCCGGCACCGTTCTGGCCGACGATGCCCACGAGCTCGCCGGGATAGAGGGTCAGGTTGAGGTCGTGTACGGCGGCGCCGCCATTGGGATAGGCAAACTCAACATGATCGAAGGTGAGCACGGGCTCGGCGTCCTTGGCGTGCGGGCGCAACGACGGTGCGTGCGGTGAGCCGGCGGGTGCCTGGGTGCCGTTTGTCGCACGGTCGGGATCCGCGATCCCCGCGATCAGTTGCTCGGCCTCCTCGACATTCAGGCAGGGGGTGCCGCTTACCAGACCATCGGCCTCGAGGCTATTGAAGATACGCGTGACGCGAGGGCAGTCGACGCCGATGGCACGGAGCTCGTCGGTATGTGCGAAGACCTCGTGTGGCTCGCCCTGCAGTGCGATTTCGCCATGGTTGAGCACGAGCACGCGGCTGCAGTACTCCGAGAGCAGGGCGACCTTTTGCTCAACGACGACAATGGTGATTCCAAGTGCGCGGTTTGCCTCACGTAGCGTCTCGAAGACCAACGTGGAGCTGGCGGGGTCGAGTGCCGCGGTGGGCTCGTCGAGAACCAAGACGCGCGGACGCATGGCGAGGATGGCGGCGATGGCTACCTTTTGCTTCTGTCCGCCCGAGAGGGTGGCGATCTCGCGGTCGCGCAGGTCGCTGATGCCGACGGTCTCGAGCGTTTCGCTCACGCGCTGCTCGATCTGGTCGTGGGGAACACCAAAGTTCTCCAGGCCAAAAAGCATCTCGTCCTCGACGACCGAGGCGACCATCTGCGTGTCGATATCCTGCAGCACACTGCCGACGATTTGCGATACGTCGGTCAGCGAGACCTCGCAGGTGTCGCGGCCGTCAACCATGACGGACCCAAAGAACGTGCCGGTGTAGTGGTGGGGCACAGCACCCGACAGACAGGCGGCAAGCGTGGACTTGCCGGCGCCCGAGGGCCCGATGATGCCGATGAAATCTCCCTTGTTCACGCTGAGCGAGATGTGGCTTAGCGCCTGCTCGGTCTGCGTGCCATAGGAGAACGAGACATCGTCGACGTTGATGATCGTTTCCATGGATACCTTTCATAGTCATTGGGGACAGTCTTAAATGACCAGTTGTTTAAGAACGTCCCCAAAAGCTAGTCGTTTGGGACAGTCTTTGTTGGTGGAGTGCGGAGACGGCTTTACGAGGGGCCCCAGGTTGGCGCGAAAGAGGGGCGAAGCGTACTTGGGTACGCGAGTGACGAATGAACGCCAAGATGGGGTGGCTCGTAAAGCCGAGCGGGTTAATTGAGCCTAAGGGCCTTCTGGATGGGCAAGTAGAGGGCGCCGACCAGAATGGCGTTAAAGACGGCGGTCATGGCGACGACGGGCAGCATGGCGGCGGCGAGCTCGCCGACCACGCCGAGCATGGCCATCTTGATGACCATGAAGATGGCGCCGGAGACAAAGGTGGTCAGGAAGGTTGCAACAATGGCGATGGCGGTCTTGACCTGACCGTTCTTGCCGGCGGCATTGACGATGCCGGCCATGAGCATGGCGGCGATGCCCTCGGCGGCAAAATCGACGAACGGCGAAGTGGTGGTGATCTGGATCACGGCAGCCGAGATGAGGCCAATGACGAGCGCCTGGCCGATGTTGGGGCGAACGACCAGGATGGTGAGGCAGAAGGCCGAGATGATGAACTCGGGGCTGATCATGCCGCCCGAGATGCCCGAGATGGCCTTGCCGACGGTGAAGTTGAGGATGAAGCCTGCAGCGAGCAGGATGGCGAGCAGGACGAGAGCGCGGACGTCGAGTTTGCCGCGGTCGGCGGTCTGGACGGTGCGGGGCTGAGTGGCGGTGGTGTTCTGAGACATGGTGAAAATCCTTTCTG
Source organism: Collinsella sp. AM40-7AC (assembly GCF_003468125.1). Taxonomy (NCBI): domain Bacteria; kingdom Bacillati; phylum Actinomycetota; class Coriobacteriia; order Coriobacteriales; family Coriobacteriaceae; genus Collinsella; species Collinsella sp. AM40-7AC. The sequence continues at coordinate 211,401 of NZ_QSGK01000004.1, forward strand.
AAGGGAAGCGCAAGGGAAAAGCGGAGGCGCGTGATGCGAATGCGATCGGGCTCGAGATAGAAAAAGGCCCCCGGTCGAAACCGGAGGCCTTCCAATCACCTAGAGCGCAAAAACAGGCGTGAGGGACTCACTGTCGACCGATCGTATTCGCATCACGCCACCACCAGTTGTTGAGAGACTTCATCGTGTTCTTCATGTTGGTGGCTCCTTTCGTGATGCCGTGGCACGGTCGCACCTAGTTGCTGTTGCGCTGCACTATAGCACAGCGAAGTGCGTGCGGGGAAATCTTTTTTAAAAAGATTTCAGGCGGGTTTCCCACCGGTCAAATGAGCGGGCTGAGCGGGCGAGGCTGCCATTGCTGCCTTGCCCGCTCAGCTAGGACGTTACTCCTTATTGCGACGGTAGAGGAAGTAACCGCCCGCGGAGATGACGGCAACGCCAGCGATGGCGAATGCAGCCACCACGCGGCCATCAAAACGATCACCGGTGGTGGGCAGGCCGCCCTTGGTGTTCGCCTTGTTGGTGGTTACCGTGGTCGTGGTGTCCGACTTGCCAGGCTTCTCGGGCTTGGTGGTGGGCTGCTCGGGCTTAGCGGGCTGCTCGGGGGTACCGGGCTGCTCAGGAGTACCAGGCTGCTCGGGAGTGCCAGGCTGATCCGGGGTTACCGGGTCGGTGGCAAGAGCGTCCTTGGCGTAGGTGATGGACACCTTGAGGCCGTTGGTCTCGGTGTTCAGGTCGCTCGGGGTGAAGGGCGTGCTGAAATCCTCAGCCTTCAGATAAGCGCGCATCTCCTGGAGCAGGGCCTTGCACTTGACGTAGGTGTTCTCAGTGGCAGCCTTGCCGGCCTTGTTTGCCAGGGCGGTGCGGCCCTCAGTGGTGGTCTCGGCCTGCATAGCAGCATCGACCTCAAGGTTCTGTTCGATGAGCTCGTTCTGGAGAGCGTCGAGGTAGGCGCGAACGCCGGTGCCGAGCTGCTCGCGGTGCTCGTAGCAGAGGGAACTAATGTCCATGAGGACGTAGTTGATGGAGTTCTCGGGCTCCTCGTTGTTCACGATGTCCGTCTCTTCGCAGTGATCGTAGGAGACATCCTGATTGCTGAAGAAGGGGCTGACCTCGGTGAGCAGTGCAGAGTACAGAGGAATAGCGACGGAGTAGGCGGCGCGGGAGAGCATCTCCCACTGAATGGTCGCGATCTCGGGGTCCATGCCCTGACGGATCTGGAAGAGGTTGGTCTCGGTGCTTCTTTCGGTGCCGATGGCGTAGACACCGTCGGTGTTGGCGTTGAGGCCGGGGACATTTTCGCCGCGGTTGCCAAATGCACGGATCATCTCAAAGGTGTTCCAGTCGGACTTGCCGGGCTGGAAGAACAGGGGCTGGATCTCGCTGACCATGGCTCCGATTTGGTCGGGGCCTTTTTTCGGTTTAACCGTGACGATGTCGTAATCCGCACCCTTGGTCAACGGGGCCATGAAGTAATCGCGGCCCTGGACATAGCGAGTCCACTGATGAACGCCGGAATCGGCGACGCTTTTGCCATAGGTCTTGGCAACGTCGAACTTGCCGTCGGTGTACTCGGCGAAGCCATTTTTCTCGGGCATGGTCTGGATGCCCTCGGAGTGGAGGCAGTTCTCGGCGTCATCAAGGTTGACATCGTAATTGAGTCCGCCGATGTTGGGGTTGAGTGAGGCGACGTCATCGGCGAGCTTCATGGCGATCCACTGGTGGCCGGAAAGTGCGGCAAACAGCCAAGTCTCGTTGCTGTCGGCGATGATAATCTGATCGTTGCCGTTGGCGCCCTGCTCGTCGATGATCTTGCCGAGGAGCTCGACACCCTCACGTGCTTTGGCACTTTCGCCTAAGATAACGCTGCCGTAGCTATACTCGCCAATGCCAGTGTCGGTCAGGGGGTCTGCCTTGGCGGCTTTATCGTTCATGTTGGTGGTCAGCGTTGCGGAGCAGGACACGCCCTTCTCATTGATGCCTGCCTCAGAGTAGGCATCATAGCGCCCGTGCCACTGCGAAGGATGATCGCGCACGTAGCTATAACGATATGTAGTCTTGGTCGACCTGTATGAGAAGTCGGACTCGTCTGAGCCGTAGGTATACCCGGGGGCATGCGACGGCTCAATGCCAAAGTGCTTGAGGTAGCGCGGGCCAAAGTCCTCGGCGCGGCCGTAGTACGTGTTGCCGTCGGCTGTTAAATCTTTGCCCATGTACATCTGCGTGCAGGCGAGCGCAGATGTCGGCATGGACATGATGGTTGCAGCTCCAAAGGCGAGGCCTATGCCTAGCTTCTTGAGCGCGTTGACGGGGTGAGTTTTCCTCATTTTCCCTCCCAGCGTGCGAAAGCCCTCTGTCGCCAGAGGGCTTCAGCCAATAAAGACACCCCATTAGCGTAACGAACTGGAAACAATATTCATCTATGAAAGAAACTTACTCGATAAGCGTAATGAAATATGCGATGAGCGGTTAATTATACTCGGTTTGTAGCTTTACTTAAATAAAGGCACCCTGCAATTACTGTACCTGAATAAAGCATCTTGCACGGGGCGCAAAGAAAATCCACCGCTGTTTGGCAAATGCATAAACAGCAGGGGAGACGATAATTGGATGAATATCATACCAATGTGGAATTACTTCTTCCGGCGGTGGATCACGTTGATCGCATAGCCGACGAGCATGGCCAAAACGATGATGATAAAGCCGAGCAGGGGATTGTCGTTCATAGGGTCCTCCTATTTTCCGAGCGGGGAGAATTCGTCGACGATGAGGTCGAGGCATTGCGGAAGCGCGCGGGCTCCAAAGACGCCCGAATTGCTGGAGATAATCTCGCCATCGAACTGCATGCCCAACGACGGCGTGCAGGTGATCTTGGCTTCCTTGGTCTGGATGATCTTGAACTGCGGGCGCCCGAGTACCTTACCGGCGGGGTCAAGCGCAGCGGTGATCACAGTAGGCAACAGCTGCACGGTGCGCACGGGTTCGATGACCGCAATGTCGACCATGCCATCGTTCATGCGGCAGTCGGGGAACAGGTTGATGTCGTTTTGGATGACCGAGGTATTGCCCGCCATGCAGCAGATGCCGTCGAGCTCCTCGACAATGCCGTCGTGCTCAATCGTAAAGTGCGCCACCGTGGGGTTGGGCGTGGCGAGCGCAGAGAGGAAGTAGGCGATCTCGCCGATGTCGTTTTTGGTGGGAGCGGCCTTCATCATGATTTCGGCGTCGAAGCCCGAGCCGGCGATGATGATAAAGCCGTGGCGCTTCTCGTTGCCGTCCTCGTCGAGCCAAAAGAGCTCGCCCATGTCTACTTTGACCGTGCGACCGGCGCGGCAAGCCTTGGCAAGCGCCGCTGCCTCGGGGGCATTACCGATGTTGTTAAAGAACAAGCAGGCTGTGCCGGAGGGGAAGACGAGCGTGGGGACACCGCATCCGCGCATCTGATCGAGCACGTTGGAGACGGTGCCGTCGCCGCCCGAAACGACCACGCGGTCAAACTCGCGCACGTCTGCCACGGCGTCCTCGGGCTCCATGCCATCGCCGATAAAGCGCATCACGACCTCGTCGCCGCCCTGCGCGAGGGCGTGCGTGAATGCGTAGATTTCATCTGAGCTGGGGCCCGATGCCGGGTTGTGGATGATAAGGCAGCGCATACTTACGTTCCCGTTCTGTGACTAACCGAGTATAGTTGTAAGGCAATGCCGATATCCTACCCGTGTTTTTCGGGCCTAACCTTATTCGATGGGTTGATATGTACATTTCCACACATCAGGCTCTACTCGACTTTTGCCAGCGCGCCCGTGAGTTCGACGCGATTGCCGTCGATACCGAGTTTTTGCGCGAGCGCACGTTCCATCCGCGCCTGTGCCTGGTTCAGATTGCCACCCCTGCCGAGAGCGTCGCGGTCGATCCCCTGGTGATTGACGACCTATCGCCGCTGGCCGAGCTTATGGCCGACGAGAGCGTGACTAAGGTCTTTCACGCCTGCTCGCAGGATATGGAGGTTATGCTCCATACCGTGGGCGTGCTGCCACGACCGATTTTCGATACGCAGGTTGCCGCCGCCTTTTTGGGCGAGCGCCAGCAGATTTCGTATGGCGCGCTTGTTCAGACGTTTTGCGGCGTCTCGCTGCCCAAGACCGAGTCGCTGACCGACTGGTCGCGTCGCCCGCTGACCGATAAGCAGATTGAGTACGCGATTGATGACGTCAAGTACTTGATCGTCGCCTATACCGAGATGATGAGTCGCCTGCGCGAGCTGGGCCGTGTGGACTGGGTGCTCGACGAGCTACGCCCGCTGGCTGACGAGTCGCACTATCGCGCCGACCGTCACGAGGCATTCCGCAAGGTCAAGCGCATCAACTCGTGTAGCCGCCACCAGCTGGGCATCGCGCGCGAGCTCGCCGCCTGGCGCGAGGACCGCGCCGAGCGCCGTAACATCCCGCGCAAGTGGGTCATGTCCGACGACACGCTGCTTGCGCTCGTCAAGCGCAATCCCGTGCGCGTTGAGGAGTTCCGCAGCATCCGCGGCACCGATCAGCTGGGGGAGCGCGACGTGGACGGTGCGCTCATGGCTATCAAGCGCGGCGCAAGCTGCCCGCACGATCGCCTGCCGCTCATGGTGCGCGGGCATCGCCAGATCTCTCCGGAGTTGGAGAGCGTGACGGACCTGATGTACGCGCTCATCCGCCTGGTTGCCGAGCGCTCGGGCGTGGCGACCTCGGTCATTGCCTCGCGCGATGACCTGGCCGACTATATTGAGCATCCCGAGCAGAGCCCCCTGCGCGAAGGCTGGCGTTTTGAGCTTGTGGGCTCGCGCCTGGACGATCTGCTCTCGGGCAATATGGGGCTGACGGTGAAGGACGGCAAAATCGAGCTTCTATAGTCATATAGTTACGCGGTTTTACCAAACCGCGTAACAGCTCGACGCTGCAAACGGCCGAGAGCGGCAATCTGACGTTCAATCGTCGCTCGCGTACCAAAGTACGCGACGCTTCTCTTTCACGTCACCTTGCTCGCTCTCGACCGTTTTCGCTGACATTGCCAAAACATCGATGTTGATTTGCTGGTCAGTCGAGTGGGTAGAATGCCTCCAACGTGTAACTCGATTCGGAGGAATTCGCATGCCCTATTACTATGGATATGGCTTTGGCATCGACCCGCTGTACCTGCTGGTTGTTCTTGTTTGTACAGTGCTCGGTCTTGCCGCGCAGAGCTATATCAACTCGACGTACAAAACCTGGTCCAAGGTTCGCTCGGACGGCGACACGGGCGCTGCGGTCGCGCGCCGCATGCTCGACGCCAACGGCTGCAATGCCGTGGGTATCAAGGGCGTCGCTGGTGAGCTCACCGACCACTACAACCCGCAGGATAACAACCTGTACCTCTCGGACGCCAACCGTTCGGGCGGCTCGGTTGCAAGCGTTGCTGTCGCTTGTCACGAGGCAGGCCATGCCGCGCAGCGTCAAAGTGGCTATGCCATGATGAAGGTGCGCACCGCTTTGGTTCCCGTCGTCAACTTTACCCAGAACACTTGGACCATCGTGCTGCTCATGGGCCTGTTCATGAACATTGCGGGGCTCACGACCCTCGCGCTGGTTTTCTTCTCGTTTAGCGTGCTGTTCCAGCTGGTTACGCTGCCGGTCGAGATTGACGCCAGTCGCCGCGCCGTGGCGTACATCGAGAAGTCGGGCATGAGTTCCAAGCAGGTCAACGGTGCCAAGAAGGTGCTGACGGCAGCCGCGCTCACCTACGTGGCTGCGGCGCTCACCTCGATTATTCAGCTGCTCTATCTTATGGCTCGCTACAACAGAAACTCCAACCGATAACAAATTGGGTCGCTGGGCGCCGCGGGGATTTGTGTCCCCGCGGCGCTGTACTATGTGTTGGACTTGAATTTGCGCAGGGCCGGAGCCCTTGTGCACGATGACGAAAGGAGGCTGCGTGGCAGGCTGGAATCTGACCGGCAATGCCGTTTCCGCCGAGTTCGACGGTTCGGACGAGCAGGAGCGTAAGGAACTCAGCGTGAGCCAGGCGGTAGAGATCGCCGCCGGTGCGCTCGATGCCATTCCGCAGCTGAGCGTTCTGGGCGAGGTCACGGGCTTCCGTGGCCCCAATGCCCGAAGCGGCCACTGCTACTTCCAGATTAAGGACGACTCGGCCGCCGTCGACTGCATCATCTGGAAGGGCGCCTATCTCAAGCGTACCTTCGATCTACGTGACGGCATGCAGGTGAGCTTTAAGGGCAGCTTCAATCTCTATAAGGCCACGGGCCGCATGAGCTTTGTCGCTCGCTCGTTTTCGCTGGCGGGGGAGGGTCTGCTGCGTCAACAGGTGGCGCAGTTGGCCGAAAAGCTACGTCGCGAGGGACTGATGGACGAGTCCCGCAAACGCCGCATTCCGGTGTTTTGCTCACGCGTGGCGGTCGTCACCTCGCTTTCCGGTGCGGTAATCGACGACGTCAAGCGTACGCTGCGCCGTCGCAACCCGCTCGTCGAGCTTGTCTGCGTGGGCGCCAAGGTCCAAGGCGAGGGTGCGCCGGCCGAGCTCATTGAGGGCTTGCGCCGCGCCGCTTCCATTACGCCGGCGCCCGACTGTATTTTGCTGGTGCGCGGCGGCGGCTCCTTTGAGGACCTCATGACCTTTAATGACGAGGAGCTTGCCCGCGCGGTGGCGGCTTGTCCTGTGCCCGTGGTGACCGGCATTGGCCATGAGCCCGACACCTCGATTTGCGACATGGTGAGCGACCGACGCGCCTCCACGCCCACGGCGGCGGCAGAATCGGTGGCGCCGGCTATGACGGAGTTGGCCGATGTGCTCGAGGCGCGCCATCAGCGTCTGGGTGCCGCGATGGCATCGATGATTGGGTCGGCCCAGGTCGACCTGGAGATGCTCGATCAGCGCGGTCGCCGTGCCTGGGATACCTATACGGCTCGCTTGGGTGATGCGCTCGATGCCGCTGCGTGTCGCCCGTGCCTCAACGACCCCACATTTATGGTCGAGCGTCGCGAATCGGAGCTTGCACTGACTGCCGATCGCCTGTCGGGCGCCATAGTACGCTCAGTCGGGGTCTTCCGCTCCAACTTCGAGCGTCTGCCCGAGCGTCTGGTTGCAAGCACCTCAGGGCTCGACGGCAAACGCCATGCGCTCACGCTTACGAGTTCCCGTCTGGAGCATCAGGGGCGCACGATGCTCAGCAAACCAGCGTCCGACCTGGGCCGTGCAGCGGCTTCGCTCGATGCCCTGTCGCCGCTTAAGGTACTTGCCCGCGGCTATTCCATCGCGTACAGCGACGATGGTGTGGCTATAAGTGCCCAGACCTTTAAGCCGGGCGACGCCATCCGCGTGCGCATGGCGGACGGTAACGTGTCGGCAACCGTCAACGCGGTCGAGTAGACCGCGTTTCGCAGTGATAGACCCTTAGGAAAGGAAACAGATATGGCAGAGAAGACCCCGGTAGAGCAGCTTACGTACAAGCAGGCCTCGCAGGAGCTGGAGCTCATCATCCGCAGCCTGGAGTCGGGCGATATGGAGCTCGAGGAGTCGCTCGAGAGCTACACCCGCGGCGTCGAGCTCCTCAAGAGCCTGCGCACCCGCCTGTCCGATGCCGAGCAGAAGGTCTCGGTGCTCCTTAAGGACGTCGACGGCAACGACGTGCTCGCCGACGGCGAAGCCGCCAACACGGACGACAACCTCTCGTTCTAAGCATCTCGACCAAATATAATTACCTTGGTCTGTGAGAAAGGAACCAGCTATGTGTGATTGCATCTTCTGTAAAATTGCCAACCACGAGATCCCCTCGACCGTTGTCTATGAGGACGACCAGGTCATCGCCTTCGATGACCTCAACCCCCAGGCGCCGGTCCACACGCTCGTGATCCCCAAGAAGCACTACAGCGACATCGCCGACAACGTGCCTGCCGAGACCATGGGCGCCATGGCTCACGCCATCCAAGAGGTCGCCAAGGCCAAGGGTCTGGAGGACGGTTTCCGCGTCATCTCCAACAAGGGCGTCAACGCCGGCCAGACCGTCATGCACTTCCACATGCACGTCCTCGGCGGCAAAAACCTGGGCGAGAACCTCATCTGAGGGCGCTTGGTCCGTCGACTTGGCTGCCTTTGGAGTAATCTATGCAGCTTTCTCAACTCGAATACCTTCAAGCGGTGGCGAACTATGGCGGCGTGCGCAAAGCAGCTCGCGCCGTTCATGTGAGTCCGCAGGCCGTTTCGTCGGCAATCAAAAAGTTGGAATCTGAGTATCAGATTGTTTTGCTTGACCGATCGGCGGGGGAGGCTGTTTTGTCTCCGGCGGGCAGAGAATTTGCGCGTCGTGCACGCGTGATCCTGGCACAAGTCGACGATCTCAAAAAGTACGCTCAATCGAGGGGCGACGGCGTTTCGCCCGATGGCCACTTTCGTCTTTACGCCCCCTGCCTTCATGGGCGGGGGCGCCTTTTTGCCGAAAGCTGGTATGACTCGTTTGAACGCTCGCACCCTCAGATTCACCTTGATGTGTGGCATCAGCCAACGGCTACATGCTTTGAATCACTTGTGCTTGGCATTTCGGATGCGGCTATCTCATTCGAGGAACCACGGGACAGCGTCCTTTCTTCAAAATATTTGGGTGAAAAGGAGCTCAAGGTTCTTTCATGCCCAGCGGGTCATCAATCTGTGGGCGCCATGACCATTCGCGAGTTACTGGGCGGCAGGCTCGCTGTTCCCATTAATTTGTCACCCTGTCTCAATGCAATCAATCAATGTCCCGAAGCCCAGCTCGTCAATTTTCGCTTCCGTGATGTTGAATACGGAAGCAGGGCTCAGACTGAGTTTCTTCAAGCCGGGGGATTGATATTGAGTTTGTCTGGGTCCTCTCTCGCATCGGATGGGTCAGAAGTGAGTGAGTGCTCCATTGAAGGTTCGCGTGATGTAACCTTGCCCATCTACTTTTGCTATCGGCAAAATTCCTGGACTGATCGACACCAGACGGTTTTTCTGCACCTATTGCGTCATCTTGCTTCGTGAGATTAATTGGCTTCGAGGCATCAAGTGATTATTGACGCCTTGTAACACATAGCTGACAGCTTTGCCCTCATGCTTTTCCAAGATTCCGATTTAGATTGCTGACTCTTGGAGGGCGGAGCATGAAAAACCGTACGGTTTTGCTTTATATGACGTTCGTTTTTCTGTCGAACTTCAGCACCATCTTGTATTTTCTAACTGTCTACCTTGAGTTCGTCGGACTTTCGATGGTATCGATTTCTAGCATGATGATTGCATATCAAGTGAGCAAGTTCATCCTTGAAGTTCCCACTGGCTATATTGCTGATAGGTTTGGACGAAAGACAAGCGGTCTCGTTGGCGTCGTGGGGATGCTTGGATACTACGCCGCCCTGCTTCTCGTCCGTTCTCCCCTGCTTTTAGTCGGTGCGTTCGCTCTCAAAGGTTTTGCCGTTGCGTGTGTGAGCGGATCCATCGAAGCGATTTACATTGACAGCGTCTCTCAGGACCAGCTCGTAAGACTTAATGTCGTTGAGCGATTTGTTTTCTATGCCTCTTGTGCCATCTCCGCTTGCGTGGGCGGTTTCATTTCGTCCGTCGGTGCATATCTCATTGGTCTTTCGGCAGATATCATCGCAATGGTGTTGACGTTGGTTGTCGTTGTCTGCATTCCTGAGATGCGAAGAGGGGGCATTGCGACGACACCTGAACATGGGATTAGCCCGAAGATGATCGGTGCCGCTATTGCGGGTAATGGCATTCTTCGTTCAGCGTTCATCATGGACTGTTCTCAGGCATTTGCTTTTGTCGCCCTGGAAGACTTTTTCTCACTGCTGCTTGCGGGTCGCGGAATGAATGCCGTCGCTTCGGGTGTCACCATTGCGGTCCAGCTCCTTGCCTCGGCCTCCATGGGACTTATTGTGCCCTGCGCGATTGCTCATGTCGACAAGGGCCGCTTTGCGCGTATTTGCGGCATCGTGCGCCTTTTCCTGACAGCTTTGTTTTTGATTCCCCTTACTCCGGCTAATTTGCTGCCCGTGTTCTATGTGCTGCAGACGGTTGCGTACTCGTTATTTGCTCCAATTAAATACTCAATTTTTCAAAAAGTAGCCGATTCTTCGATGCGCTGTTCACTGATTTCGGTTCAAAGCCAGATGGTGGCGGTGGGCGCCATCCTTTTCTATCTGTTCAATGCTGTGTTGAGCAGCATCGCGGGCATTCGAGTCATATTGCTTGTCGCACTCGGAACCTCTTCTTTGGTGTATATCCCCGCGCTCTTTCGTCTTACAAGCCAAAGGACATGAGTATTTGGGCACCGATAACTTATATATCAACGCAATAAACCCGAGCGCGAGGGCGTTTGGGTTTATTATTGAAGCGTATGTAACCTGGCGGCGCCACACCGCCTGTTAGTAGGGAGACACATGAACGTTCTGGTCGTCAACGCAGGATCTTCGACCCTTAAGTATCAGGTCATCGATACCAAGTCCCATAAGGTGTCCGCAAAGGGCTCCTGCGAGCGCGTCTGCTTTACCGGCGGCACTTTCACCCATGCTGCCAACGGCTCCAAGAAGGTGACCGAGAACATCGAGTTCCCCGACCACAAGGTCGCCATCGAGGTTGTCCTGAAGGACCTCGAGGCCAACGGCGTCAAGATTGAGGGTATCGGCCACCGTATCGTTCAGGGCGGTTGGTACTTTGGCGATTCCTCCCTCGTCGACGAGGATGTCCTCGCCAAGATCCGCGAGGTCGCTCCGCTCGCCCCGCTGCACAACAACCCCGAGGCCAACGTTATCGAGTACTGCCTGGAGCAGTATCCCGACCTGCCCAACGTCACGGTTTACGACACCGCTTTCCACTTCAACATGCCCGAGGTCGCCAAGACTTACGCCCTGCCCAAGGACGTCTGCGACAAGCTGCACATCCGTAAGTACGGCGCCCACGGCACCAGCTACCGCTACATCTCCAAGAAGGTCGCCGAGATGACCAACGGCGAGGCCCGCAAGGTCGTCGTGTGCCATATCGGCTCCGGCGCTTCCCTGTGCGCCATCGAGGACGGCAAGTGCATGGACACCACCATGGGCTTGACGCCGCTCGACGGCGTCATGATGGGCACCCGCTGCGGCTCCATCGACCCGGCTACCGTGTGCTACCTGCAGCGCGAGGGCGGCTACACCTTCGACGAGGTCGACGAGATGATGAACAAGAAGTCCGGCCTTTTGGCTGTGACCGGCGGCAAGACCAACGACTGCCGCAACGTCGAGGAGCTCGCCGCTGCCGGTGACCCCGAGGCCCAGCTCGCCTTCGATATGTTCGTCTACAAGATTGCCGCCAAGGCTGCCGAGATGGCCACCTCCATGTGCGGTATGGACACCCTGGTCTTCACTGCCGGCATCGGTGAGCACGCTCCTGCCGTCCGCGCCGGCGTGGCCGACCGCCTGGCCTTTATGGGCGTCAAGATGGATCATGCCCGCAACGCCCTGCGTGGTGACGGCGCATGGTGCCTGTCTGCCAAGGATTCCAAGGTCAAAATCTTTGTCATCCCCACGGACGAGGAGTTCATGATCGCTTCCGACGTCGAGCGCATCGTCAACGGCAAGTAATTGCAAGAGGGGAGGGGCTGGACGACCGAGCGCCGTTCAGCTCCTCTTTTGTACTCGTTGGGCGATATGCCTGATAGCTATTTATCAAGTTGTGATAACTTCTTATTAACATGCGGCCGCCTTAAGGGGTCTGCGCCGACCGTATCGCACTGCAAAGGAGTCTCATGAACGTACTTGTTGTCAACGCCGGCAGCTCGAGCCTTAAATATCAGCTTTTGGATACCGATACCCGCGAGGTTTTCGCCAAGGGCAACTGCGAGCGTATCGGCTCGGAGATGGGCATCTTTGGCCACTCCGAGAACGGTGGTGCCAAGCAGACCGAGGAGATTCCTTTTCCCGATCATCGCTGCGCCATTGCGCGCGTGCTCGAGGAGCTCGAGAAGACCGACTTTACGATCGATGGCATCGGCCACCGTATCGTTCAGGGTGGCTGGCACTTCGATGATTCCGCGGTCGTCGACGATGAGGTCATGGCTAAGATCCTCGAGGTTGCTCCGCTCGCCCCGCTGCACAATTACGGCGAGGCCGCGGCAATCGAATATTGCCGCGAGAAGTATCCGGAGCTGCCCAACGTGGCCGTCTTCGACACCTCGTTCCACATGACCATGCCCGAGGTCGCCTACACCTACGCGCTGCCCAAGGACGTGTGCGACAAGTACCACGTGCGCAAGTACGGTGCCCACGGCACGAGTCACCGCTATGAGTGGATGATGGCCAAGGAGATCCTGGGCTCGCGCTGCCACCGCCTGCTCTCGTGCCATTTGGGCAACGGCGCCTCGCTTGCCGCCATCGAGGACGGTGTATGCCGCGATACCACGATGGGCCTCACGCCGCTCGACGGCCTGATGATGGGCACCCGTTGTGGTTCCATTGACCCGGCTACCGTGTGCTACCTGCAGCGCGAGGGCGGCTACAGCTACCAGGAAGTCGATGACATGATGAACAAGCAGTCTGGTCTGCTTGCCATCTCGGGCATCTCCAACGACGCCCGTGACATCCGTACGCGCGCCTCCGAGGGCGACGAGCGCTGCCTGCTCGCCTTCGATATGTTCGCCTACAAGGCCATGCAGCAGGCCGGCTCCATGATCGCTTCCATGGCGGGCGTGGACACCATTACCTTTACCGCCGGCATTGGCGAGAACGACTGGTCGATCCGCAAGGCCTTCTGCGACTGCTTCGAGTGGCTGGGCGTGCGCATCGACAACAACAAGAACCGCGAGGCCGTGGGTAACGGCCCGCAGGTCATCAGCGCCGCCGGCTCTTCCGTCACGGTCATGGTCATCCCCACCGACGAGGAATACATGATCGCCCACGACGTCGAGCGTTTGACCGCGAATAACTAGTGCGTTCGCTTGCGATTGAACGAAAGGCCTCCTGAGCAGCAGCTCAGGAGGCCTTTTTGCTAGCAGGCGGAAATTCGAGTCCCAAAGTGATCATCACCAGTAACGCCAGCGCTCCCAGCAACGACACCCATTCATTCAGATCCTCAGCCCCAGCTCGTAGCCAAGCCGCCGTCCACTCCAGATGTTCTGAATGCTTCGTGGCAGTAGAAGGCCGTACGGGCTAACCCCTGAAAACATTCCGCAGACCAGAAACGCCCCCGTTCGTAGCTCCGAAGGAGCAGAACGGGGGCGTTTCATTGGTCGAGGACGTTTTCAGGGGTTAGCCCGTACGGCCTTCGGGCGAGTGCGTCCGCTACTCAGCCATCTGAGCCTGGACGGCGGTGATGGCTACGACACCCACGATGTCGTCGGCAGAGCAGCCGCGCGACAGGTCGTTGACCGGCTTGGCGATGCCCTGCAGAATGGGGCCGTAAGCGTCGGCGCCGGCGAAGCGCTGAACCAGCTTGTAGCCGATGTTGCCGGCCTCGAGGTCGGGGAACACGAGCACGTTGGCCTTGCCGGCAACGGAGGAGCCGGGAGCCTTGAGCTGGGCGACGGTGGGGACGATAGCAGCATCGAGCTGCAGGTCGCCGTCGATGGCGAGCTCGGGTGCCTTCTCCTTGCAGAACTTCACGGCCTCCTGGACCTTCTTGGCGACCTCGCCACCGGCGGAGCCCATGGTGGAGTAGGAGAGCATGGCCACGTGCGGCTCAACATTGCCCATGAAGGTGGACCAGGAGTGAGCGGAGGCGATGGCGATCTCGGAGAGCTCGTCGGAGGACGGGTTGATGTTGAGGCCGCAGTCGGCGAAGATCAGCGTGCCGTCGGTGCCGAACTGCGGGGTGTCGGTGCACATCACGAAGAAGGCCGAGACCAGCTTGGTGCCCGGGGCGGTCTTGAGGATCTGAAGCGCGGGGCGCAGGGTGTCGGCGGTGGAGTGGCAGGCGCCGGAGACCAGGCCGTCGGCGTCGCCCATCTTGACCATCATGGTGCCAAAGTAGGTGGCGTCCATCACCTGGGCGCGAGCCTGCTCGATGGTAACGCCCTTCTTGGCGCGGAGCTCGGCAAACTTCTGTGCGTACTCCTCGTGCTTCTCGGCATTGCGCGGGTCGATGACGGTGGCGCCGGGAACGTTGATCTCGTTGGGATCGCCCAGGATGACGATGTTGGCCAGGCCTTCCTCGATGATCTTGTTGGCCGCGACGATGGTGCGCGGATCCTCGCCCTCGGGCAGGACGATGGTCTTAAGGTCGGCCTTGGCGGCAGACTTCATACGGTTTAGGAAATCGCTCATGTTACTCCTTACAAGCGTTTCGCTAAGCTCCAGGCGCCCGGCTGTTCACGAATAAACCCGCTGCTAGCGGGTCTACCTTTCAATTATGTTCGCCGCTGTGCTTGAGCTTTCCTTGTGTGGCAAGCTCATTATAGGACGCATTAGCGCTATAATCGCTCTGATAAATATGTCTCGAAGAATGTTCGAGAAAAGCCCAGCTAACGAGCCCGTGGCTTTTGACAAGGAGTATCGATGCAGATTACCTCAGGCCTGCCTGAAGGCTTTAACGCCGGCGCGTACGACATGATTGTCGTCGGTGCTGGATATGCCGGTGCCGTTTGCGCCCGCCGTCTTGCCGAGACCATCGGCTATCGTGTTGCCGTTTTGGAGCGCCGTAGCCACATTGCGGGCAATGCCTATGACTGCACTGACGAGGCCGGAATCCTGATCCACGAGTACGGTCCGCATATCTATCACACCTTTAACGAGCGCGTGCATAATTTCCTGTCGCGCTTTACCAAGTGGACGGATTATCAGCACAAGGTGCTCGCCAACATCAACGGTACCCTTATGCCCGTGCCCTTCAACCATGCGAGTCTCAAGCTCGCCTTTGGTGATGAGCGCGGCGAGGAGCTGTATCAGAAGCTCGTGGAGACCTTTGGCAAGGATGTCAAAGTGCCCATCATGGAGCTGCGTAAGAAGAACGACCCCGACTTGGCCGAGGTCGCCGATTACGTCTACGAGAACGTCTTTTTGCATTACACCATGAAGCAGTGGGGCCAGACGCCCGACCAGATCGATCCCTCGATCACCGGCCGCGTTCCCGTCTTTGTGGGCGACGATGACCGCTACTTCCCGCAGGCCCCCTTCCAGGGTATGCCGCAGGATGGCTACACGGCGCTGTTTGAGCACATGCTCGACCACGACCTGATTGATGTGTTCTGCGACGTGGATGCTCGCGATCTCTTCGAGATCGACGAGACAACCGTCAAGGTCGACGGCAAGGTCTACGGCGGCGAGATCGTCTATACCGGTCCGCTCGATGAGCTGTTCAACCTCGACCTGGGCGCGCTGCCGTACCGCACGCTCGACATGAAGTTCGAGACGCTCGATATGGATCAGTTCCAGCCCGTGGGCACCGTCAACTACACCACGAGCGAGGACTACACCCGCATTACCGAGTTCAAGAACATGACTGGTCAGGTCCTGCCCGGCAAGACCACCATCATGAAGGAGTACTCCAAGGCCTATACGCCCGGCTCGGGCGAGACGCCGTATTACGCCATTCTTGAGCCCGAGAACCGTGAGCTCTATGAGCGCTATCTTGAGCGCGTCCAGAACCTGACAAACTTCCACCCGGTGGGTCGTCTGGCCGAGTATCGTTACTACGATATGGATGCCGTGACCAATTCCGCCCTCGATCTTTCGGATGAGATTATCGCCTGCCATGCATAAAGTCATAACATTCGGTATTCCCTCGTATAACGCCGCCAAGGACATGGACCATTGCATCACCTCCATCTTGGAGGGGAGCAATTACGCCACCGATATCGAGATTATCGTGGTGGACGACGGCTCCAAGGACGAGACGGCCGCCAAGGCCGACGAGTGGGAGGCCCGTTATCCTGGAATCATCCGCGCGGTGCACCAGGAGAATGGCGGCCACGGTATTGCCGTCCTTTCGGGTCTGCGCGAGGCGCAGGGCACCTACTACAAGGTCGTCGACTCGGACGACTGGCTTGACGGCGCTGCCCTTTCGACCATGCTGTCGATTCTGCGCGGCTTTGAAGAGCGCGACCAGCGCGTTGACCTGTTTATCTCGAACTACGTGTACGAGAAGGTTTACGAGGGTACGCATACGGCCATTGGTTACAAGTTTGCCCTGCCTCGAAAAAAGATCTTTACCTGGGACCAGATCGGCCATTTCCGTTTGGACCAGAATCTGCTCATGCACAGCCTGTGCTATCGCACGGATGTGCTGCGCGAGTCCAACCTGCCCATGCCGCCGCACACGTTCTATGTGGACAACATCTACGCCTACGTGCCGCTGCCGCGTTGCAAGACCATGTACTACGCCGACATCGACCTCTATCGCTACTTTATCGGTCGCGAGGGCCAGAGTGTCAACCAGGCCACGATGGTCAAGCGTCTGGACCAGCAGTTCCGTGTTACGCGTATCATGATGGAGTCGTACCACCTGTACAGCGATGTCGAGTCGTCGCGTCTGCGTTCGTACATGATGGGCTACTTCACCATGATGATGGCGATCTGCTCGGTGCTCACCAAGCTTTCCGACGAGGATTGTGCCGATGAGCGTCTGAAGACGCTGTGGAATGATTTGAAGGCCTATGACGAGCGTATGTATCGTCGTGCACGTTACGGTGTGGTCGGCTTCTTCACTAACCTCCGCGGTCGTGCCGGAGACAAAACCACACTCGGCCTATACCGTCTTGCCTCAAAGATCTTCAAATTCAACTAACTGCTGAGTAATCGCTGCTGATAGGTTGACAGGGCCCCTTGGCCTTTAGTTTGCTACTGCGAACAGTCCTGCTCGCACGGAAAGCACATTGAGTGCTTTCCGGCTCGTGCGGAACTTGTAGCAAACTAAAGGCCAAGGGGCCTCTGCTATAAGAATCGATTGTCAGGTTATTTGAATTTGAAGATCTTCGACGCGCGGTACACAGGGGCCTGGGCTGAAAAGAATCTGGTTGGTAGGTTGCCCGGTGGGGTTTGGTTATGTTTGTCGCGAGTTCCGCACGAGCCGAAGAGCACTTAATGTGCTCTTCGTGCGAGCCAGGACTGTAGAGCAGCAAACATAACCAAAACCCACCGGGCAACCGGACGAGCTAGTTTACTTTGCGGCGCCGGGTATGCCGTGGGAGGTTTTGGCGTTTTTGGCTCCGTTTACGATGGCGGTCTGTAGGGCCCTTACGGCGAGCATGCCCAGCAGGTCTAGGGGAACGGCAGCGCTTGCCTGGGCGCCCAGTTTGCCGCTGGCGAGGGTGTAGATGGTGTCGCCGTCGTTGGTGGTATGCGTGGGGCGAATGGCGTGCGCGTAGGCGTCTGCTGCCATCTGGGAGACCTTGGTGGCCTGGGCCTTAGTGAGCTCCACGTTGGTGACGATGCAGCTGATGGTGGTGTTGGTGCGGTCGAGCGGCATCTGCATGGATCCGGCGGCAGCAAAGGCTGCGAGTTCCATGTCGACGATCTGGTCGCTATCGGCGGCGGCGCGCATGCCGGCGACCCACTCGCCGGTGAAGGGGTCGACCACGTTGCCGCAGGCGTTGACCGAAACCACGGCGCCTACCTTAACGGGACCGAGCGCCACGGCGGCAGCGCCAAGGCCGGCTTTCATGCAGGTGGTGGGCCCCATGAGCTTTCCGACGGTGGCACCCGTGCCGGCACCTACATTGCCCTGTTCGAGCTTGGTGGGGGTGTTGTCGAGTGCTTCGCGTACGGCGGCGATGCCGGCCTCTATGTCGGGGCGAACGGCGGGATCGCCAAAGGCGAGGTCGAAGATGCAGCTGGAGCACACGATGGGCACCTGCGTGGGGCCGACGGGAAGGCCGATGCCGCGGCTCTCAAGCTCGCGAGCGACGCCGCTTGCAGCCTCGAGGCCAAAGGCCGATCCACCCGAAAGGCAGACGGCGTGGACCTTGTCGACGGTGTTCTCGGGTCGCAGCAGGTCGGTTTCGCGCGATGCTGGAGCGCCGCCGCGAACGTCAACACCGCCGGTAGCGCCCTCGGACGCCACGATTACGGTACAGCCGGTGCCGGCCTTTTCGTCGGTATAGTTACCAAAGCAAAAGCCATCGACATCGCAAACGTCAATGGCCTCGAGCAGTGTATCCATGTTTAACTCCTATCGGTTTTCCGCCGCGCCATGTGCCCGGTCGGGATCCGTACGGTACGCCAAAATTGTAGGCGCTGGGGGATACCCAGCGCCAGATGCAATTACGAGAGTTTTTGAATCGCGCGCGCGACGCGAGCGATGGGTAGGCCCACCACGTTATAGAAGTCGCCCGATATATCATGCACGAGCATGCGTCCTCCTGTGCCCTGAATGCCGTAGGCGCCGGCCTTGTCCATGGGCTCACCCGAGGCGACGTAGTGCTCGATCTGTTCGTCGTTGAGCTCGTAGAACGTCACGTCGGTCACATCGACAAAGGACAGGCTCTCGGCGGCATGTGGGGCGGCCGTATCGCCTGCCTTAACGATGCAGACGCCGGTTGCGACCTGGTGTGTGCGGCCCGAAAGCTCACGGAGCATGGTACACGCCTCGTCCTCGGTTGCCGGCTTGCCCAGAATCTTGCCGTCAAAGGTGACGATGGTGTCGGCCGCGACCGTCAGCTCATTGGGCTCGGCATGCTCGGCGGCAACGGCGGCGGCTTTGGCGCGTGCTAAGCGTTCAACGAGCGTAAGCGGGGCCTCGCCATCAAACGGCGTTTCGTCGATATCGGCAGGAATGATGCGAATGTCATAGCCCGCCTCGCGCATCAACTCGATGCGGCGCGGTGATTGCGAAGCCAAAATCATAGCTGAATGCCCTCGGCGACCTTCTCGACGGCCTTGTCGCCGGCGAGCGTGCGCAGCAGCTCAAGCGCAAAGGGGAGCGACTGGGCCATGCCGCTGGCGGTGATGATGTTGCCGTCTTGCGTAACCTTCTCGCCGGTATAGGCGCCTTCGGGGAAGCTTTTCTCAAAGCCAGGGAAGCACGTGGCGTGGCGCCCCTCGAGCAGGTCGAGCTCACCCAAGATAAACGGGGCGGCGCAGATGGCGGCGATGTGCTTGGTCGCGGCGAACTCGCAGACCACGTCGCAGACGCGCTGATCGGCGCGCAGGTTGGTGGCGCCGGGCAGGCCGCCGGGCAGCACGACGCAGTCGTACTCGTCAAAATTGATCTCATCAAAGAGCGCGTCGCAGGTCACGGGGATCTGCAGCGAGCTTACGACCTCACGCGTGGGCATGATCGAGACGAGCGTGGCACGCACGCCGCCGCGACGCATGACATCGACCATGGTCAGGCATTCAATCGTTTCAAAGCCATCGGCGGCGAGAACGGCAACGCTGGGCATGAGGGTTCCTTTCATAGGCGGCATACAATTAGCCGTCTTATACCCCGAAGACCTCCGCTTGCCACGCTCGATTTCCCAATGATTTTTCTGAGCAATGATTAAGTGGCTAGTTGCGCTTGAGGTGGACGACGGTTTCGCAGTGGAAGGTTTGCGGGAACAGGTCAACTGGCGTGATCTTTACGGGGGAGAAGGTGCCTTCCTCGACAAAGCGTTTGAGATCGCGCGCCAGGGTGGCCGGGTCGCAGCTCACGTAGGCGACATCGCGGGCACTCGTGCTGGCGATAAGGTCGATCGCCTCGGGGGCGAGGCCTGCACGCGGCGGGTCGACCACCAGGACATCGGCGTCCTGGTCGGGGAACTCGCGCACGGCATCGCCGCCGATGACGTCGACGTTATCGAGCTTGTTGATCTCGAGGTTGCGGCGCAGGTCGCGTACGGCCGGTCCGTAGGCCTCGACAGCGGCAACAAAGTCGCAGCGGCGGGCGAGCGGCAGGGTGAAGGTTCCGGCGCCGCAATACAGGTCTACGGCAAGTTCGTCTTCCTGCGGGTCGAGCGCCTCCATGACAAGCTCGATCAAAATCTCGGCACCCTTGGTGTTGACCTGGAAAAACGACGGGGCCGAAAGGCGCATCTGGCCGTCGGCGATGTTCTCGGTCCAGGAGCCCTCGCCGGCGAGCATCTCAACCTTGGAGACGCGGCGGGCCTTCTTCTCACCCTTGCTCATAACGCGCACTATGCTCGTGGGGTGTGCGGCGTCTGCCAGCACGCGCGAGACCTGCGAGCGCGGAAACGAGCCCGTGGGCGTCCAGAGCGCGATTTCGAGCGCCTTGGTGCGACGCGAGGCGCGAATGCCCACGCGCTCCAGGCCTAGGTCGTGGCTGCCGCTCAGATAGTTGAGCGCGCCGACGACCGACTTGAGCGCCTTGGGAAAACGTTTATCGAACAGCGGACACGAATCGACGGTCACGATCTTGCTGGGATCGACGCCGTGCATGCCAAGACGAACGCGGCCGTTGACGACGGTCGGTTCGAGCTCGATTTTATTGCGGTAGCCCCAGTCGTCCTTGGTGTGGCGGATGGGCTGCACCAGCTCGTCGACTTGCTCAGGGGTGAACTTGCCGATGCGCTCGAGCGTGGAGCGCAGGTTTTGCTCCTTGGCGGCAAGCTGAGCGGTGCGCGAGAGATTGCCCCACGAGCAGCCACCGCAGACGCCCACGAAGGGGCAGGGAGGCTGAATTCGATCGGGGCTTGGCTCCAGAATCTCGGTGGTGCGGGTGCGCATGAACGACTTGCCGTCCTGCACGATTTCGGCCTCGACGGTATCGCCCGCCACGGCGCCCTGCACAAATACGGCCTTGCCGTTGTCGGCGTGCGCCAGACTATCGGCGCCATACGTCATCGATTCTATGGTGAGCTTCATATTCCTGCCCGTCATTCGCGTTGTTATTCGCACCATGGTAGCAGGGAAAAGCGCCCCGCATCCGAGGCTTTCCTCAAATGCGGGGCGCTTCTACAAACGTCTATTTCGTCTTGCCGGTAATGAGCGTCTTAAGGCCTAAGCCGATCAGGCCCAGACCCATACGCACGCGGCCGGGGCGATGGCGCTCGATGGCCTTGGTCTTGCCGGCGGGTTTCTCGCGGCGGGCGCTTGCATGGGGCGCGGACTTGACGGTCTGCGGCTGAGGCTGGGGCTGGGGCTGGGGCGCAGGCTCGGGTTCGGATTCCAGGTCGGGTTCAATGACGGTTGCCTGGACCTTCTGGACCTTGGGAACGTCCGCCTGGGGCTTGGGCTTGGGGCCCAGAACAGGTGCGGATTCCGGTTTTGCTTTGGCGACGGGCTCCGAAGCCACGGCTGCGGACTCGGCGTTGCGATAAGCGCGCTCCAACAGGAACTCCTGCGAGTTAAAGGGCTTCTCACCCTCTTTTCGCTCTACGGGAACCCAGGTGCCGTCGCTCGTCAGGCTACGTGCCTTCACGTTGTCGCGCAGCTGCACGCCCATGTACTCGTGCACCAGCGCGCGGCAGGTGGGGTCGAGCACGGGGAAGGCGATTTCTACGCGATGCTCGGTGTTGCGCGTCATCATGTCGGCAGAACTCAGGTAGATCATGTCCGAGTCCACGCCGAAGGCATAGACGCGCGCGTGCTCCAAGAAACGTCCGACGATAGAACGTACGTGCACGTTTTCGGTCTTGCCCGCAATGTTGGGCTTCAGGCACGAGATGCCGCGGATGATCATGTCCACGCGCACGCCAGCACACGATGCCTCGGAGATCTTGTCGATGACCTCGCGGTCGGTGAGCGAGTTGAGTTTAAAGAACACGCGGGCGGGCTCGCCGGCGAGGGCGCGCTGGATCTCGCGGTCAAGCCCGCGCATGATGAGCGGTTTCAGTCCGACGGGCGCCACACCCAGGAAGCGGTAATCGCCGCGCAGGTTGCCCAGCGACAGGTTGCGGAAGAACAGGTTGGCGTCCTCGCCGATGCCGGGGTGAGCGGTCATGAGCATAAAGTCGCTGTAGAGTTTGGCCGTCTTCTCGTTAAAGTTGCCGGTGCCCAGCAGCGTCAGGCGCGTTAGCGCCATGCCCTCGCGATAGGTGAGCTGGCAGATCTTGGAGTGGCACTTAAAGCCCTCGGAGCCGTAGATGACGGTGCAGCCGGCCTCTTCCAGGCGCTCGGCCCACTCGATGTTGTTCTGCTCGTCAAAGCGCGCGCGGAGCTCCATGAGCACCGTGACCTCTTTGCCGTTCTCGGCGGCATCGATCAGTGACTCGCACAGGCGGCTCTGCTTGGCCACGCGGTAGAGCGTGATGCGCAGTGAGATGCACTCGGGGTCGTAGGCGGCCTCGTGCACCAGATCCAGGAAGGGGTTCATGGCCTCATAGGGATAAAAGAGCAGCTTGTCGTGCTGAAGTACCTGCTCGCGGATGGAGCGGGTCATATCGATGGTGGAGTTGGGCTGCGGCTTAAACGGCGTAAAGAGCAGCTCGTTGCGCAGGTGCTCGGGAATCTTGCCCTCAATGCCAAAGACGTAGCCTAGGTCGAGCGGGATATCGCAGGTAAAGACAGAGCGGCGCGAAAGCTCGAGCGCCTTGCGGATGGTCTTGAGCGTCGCCTTCTCGAGCGACCCCGAGACCGCGAGCACCACCGGCTGCAGGCGCAAGCGTTTCTTGAGGATGCGCTTCATGTGCTGACGGTAATCCTCTTCCTCCTCGACGCCCTCGCCGTCCGGGTCGATGTCGGCGTTGCGGGTGACGCGGATGAGCGCGCGGTCGAGCGGCTTATAGGAGCCAAAGCAGCTGTCCAGGCAGGCGAGGATGACGTCCTCGAGCAAGATGTAGGAGTAGGTGCCGGTGGGCGAGGGGATCTCGACCACGCGGTTCATCGAGGTGGGAATCTCGATAAGGCCCAGCAGACTCTCCTCGTCGGTGACGCCGTCCAGGCCGCAGGCCAGGTAGAGTGCGCCGTTGCGCAGGTTGGGGAAGGGGTGGCGCGGGTCAATCACCAGCGGTGAGATGACCGGCGACACGTAGGCCTGGAAGTAACGGGTTACAAAGGGGCGCTCCTCGGGCGTAAGCGAATCGATGCGGGCGCGGTGAACGCCCAGGGTGTCGAGCTTGCCCTCGATGCTCTTAAAGATGGACTCCCATCGGGTAAGGAGCCCGGGCATTTCGGCCATGACAGCATCGACCTGTTCGGAGGCGGCCATATTGCTCTTGTTGTCGACAGGCTGTTTTTTGAGCTCTGCCAGATCGGACAGGCCGCCCACGCGCACCATGAGAAACTCATCGAGGTTAGACTCGAAAATCGACACGAACTTTAGCCGCTCGAACAGCGGAACGGTCTCGTCGAAGGCTTCGTCAAGCACACGGTTGTCAAAGCGCAGCCAGCTGAGCTCTCGGTTCTGCGTGTACGAGAAGTCGCGCGGCGGCTTACGCAGCTTTGCAGCGGCTTGCTTTTTTTCGATTTTGCTCGGCATATGCATCTGTCCGTTCAGTCCCCGTGGGGGACGGTTGCCTAACACTATTCACTATTGTCTCAATTTAGTCGACCTATGGCACGGACGTATTGCGTGAACGGTATCTTTACCTATTTCTTACGATGCCCGGCCATAGAACTAACGCTCGCGACGCAATTGCTAGCGTTCAATATTCTCACTCAACTGATAGGGATGCGTGAATAAGAATGATGGTGAGCTGAATATCATCGAATTCGGTCCAAAACGTGAGCTAGCTTCATTTATATACATAAAACCGTTTTACCTATGCAATTCTGAATCATGGATTTATAGATGCGATGGGGGATAATTTATAGGAAAAAGAGCGTTTACCTTAGAAAAGTTACTTTAGAGCGCCGAAGTGCATCATGGGGGAATCACATGCGATATACCGTTCATCGCACTTTGTTGACCGTTCGGGGGCGAGGTGGAATTGCGGGTGGAATTTGGATATAACTAGAGCTGTCAGCAAGCAGCGCCCGTTACGGAAGGGCGCTGATAGATTCGGCCGAAAGGCCCGAAAGAAAGGTAGGAGGCCATGACGAAAGGTCTGCACGTGCC
>NZ_QSGK01000005.1:0-169941 GCF_003468125.1 Collinsella sp. AM40-7AC
GGGGCGCCGGGGGCGGGAATCTGGGCGTACACATTTCCTACACATATTAAAACCCTGCTTACGTTTGCCAGCCGTTCTCTACCGCTCACCGAGGGCCTCTTTATAGTGAAGCGTCATATGGCTAAAGCTGATAGGCTCCCTTAGCCAAGGCACAGCCGGCATCGAGCAACTCATCGCGCTCCTCCACCGAGAACCCCTCGGCGTATACGCGAACCACCGGTTCGGTCCCGCTGGGGCGGATCAGCAGCCAGGTGTCATCCTCGAATGCCAAACGTAAACCATCCATATGGCTTACAGCCTGCGGCGCCTTGCCGCAAATCGATTTAGGATTCATGCCAGGAAGCAGCGTTCGCAGCGATTCGGCGTCTTCGGCCTCAAGGCGCAAATCGCGACGCCCATAGCTCGTCTTACCAAAACTGGCCTCGAGCTGATCGACCAAAACGCCCAAAGGCGCGCCCGTCTTTGCCATAAGCTCACACAGAATCAGACAAGCAAGGATTCCATCACGCTCAGGCATATGCGCGGCGATGCCGATACCGCCGGCCTCCTCGCCTCCCATGAGGACGCCGCCCTTCTTCATCTCTGCAGCTATATATTTGAAACCGACCGGCTTAACGGTCACACGACAGCCAAGCGCCTCGGCAATGCGACGCACTAGCGTCGAGCACGAGAGATTGACGACGACACGCCCCTCCAAATTGCGGAATTGAACGAGGTCGCCCAAAACAAGCGCCATGATTTGATGCGGATGAATATATCTACCGCGTTCGTCGACCGCACCGATACGGTCGGCATCGCCGTCGGTCACCAGGCCTGCGCACGCCCCGTCCTCGACAACCGCACGCTCGCAAGCGTCCACCCACGGCTCAACAGGGTCGGGGCAAATGTCCTCTTGATCGGACGACTGTCCGGCATGAATCTCGTGCACCTCGACGCCTAGCTCCCGCAGCAGGTCGGCAAGATATCCCTGGGCCGCGCCGCCCATGGGGTCAACTACCACACGCAGGTGAGCGGCTCGAATGGCCTCGGCATCGACAAACGATGCCACCGCCTGCATATAGTCAGGAATAATATCCGCGGTGCGATAGCGTTCCTCGATCCCCATCGGCTCGGGGGCCATAGTCTCTTCGAGCTCTTCGATGACATCCTGATTGGCCGTCGAGCCATCTCCCATGCGCAGCTTAAGGCACAGATACCCCTGCGGATGATGGGATCCCGTCACCATGAGCGCACCGCAGGCCTCGCCGTCATACGCCGCCGCCCACGTAAGGGCGGGGGTCGGAACAGGCCGAGATGCGAGCACTGCGTCCAATCCGTGAGCGGCAAGCACGCCTGCCGCAAGCTCAGCGAACTCGCGCGCTAAGGGCCGAGTGTCGAACCCTATATATACCGTTTTGCCCGGATTGGTCTTTTGCCACAACTCGCCGACGGCATCGGCGATACGGGCAACGTTATCGGCAGTGAAGTCCTCATCGACGCGAGCGCGCCAACCGTCAGTTCCAAAATGAATTATCGCGCACACGCGCAGACACCTCGCAGTGTTTGGATCATGGTACGCATGAGGTATACCCGCAGCACGCACCCGGCAACCTGCCGGTACCAGCATTCACCATTTGGGCAAATGCTGCCGAGGACATGCAGGCAATAAAAAAAACCGCCCCGTATGGAGCGGTTTTGCCCTTTATATATCGAGCGCCTCGGCCATCGCTGCCGTAGTGATTGCCGTGGTTCCACAGCAACTGCCCACCATTGCGGCACCGGCATGTCTCCATTCGATGCATGCGCGCGCGAAAGCTTCGGGGTTCTCGTGCCATACGGGGCCATCCTGAGTCTGGACCGGATCGCCTACGTTGGGACGCACCGTGACGGGAGTAGTCGCCGATGCAACCATCCTGGGCACCGCCGCGTTCGCGGCCGCAAGCGAACAGCAATTAACACCAACCGAGTTTGCGCCGTGTTTTTCGGCGTACAAAACGGCTGCCTCGATGTTGAGGCCATCGCCCAACAGGTCGCCTTTATCGTCAACGACAAAACTCACCAGGACAGGCATGCCGTCGGCGGCATCTCGGGCGCCGGCAAGCGTGGGCTGCAAATTACGGATAGACGTCACCGTCTCGATCAGCAGACCGTCAACACCAGCATTGAGCAAGGCGTGCGCCTGTTCGCGCGCAATGCCTCGGATTTCACGATACTCGACAGAGTCTTCGGCAAACCACTCAATACCGATCGGGCCCATCGAGCCCAGTAGCAGCTGAGGGTGCGCCTGGCGGGCATCGTCGACGGCCCCGCGATTGACCTCCGCCACGGACGGCGCAATCTGATCGTGCTTGAGGGCATAGCTCGATGCCTGAAAGGTGTTGGTAATGAGCACCTGCGCGCCGGCGGCGACATACAAGCGATGAATACGAGAAACGGTCTGCGGCTCTGCCAGATTCCAAAACGCCGGTGGAATGTCGGCGGCATCGTACTCACTCAACAGAACACTGCCCATGGGGCCCTGCGCCAACAAGGTCTCGCTCGACAAGCGGCGCGTAAGTTCCTCGGCACCAAAGCGGTTGTAATAACTCGTATCCATATATATCCCGCTATTCCTCGACGCTGATTCCCTGCTTTTCGAGATAGGCGAGCCAGCGGTTCATCGTGTCCTCGGATAGCGCATGCTCCATCATGCAGGCCTCGGAATCGGCTCGCTCAAATTCGACACCAAGCTCCTGAACCAAAAACGTGCGGATGAGGCGATGACGGTACCAGATAGCCGTACCAACCTCGCGGCCGCGATCGGTCAGGACTACCTTGCCGTAGTGCGATTGCTCGACAAGTTCGGATGCTTTGAGCGCCGAAACCGCTTTATTGACCGATGCCTTGGAGACGCCAAGGCGCTGCGCGATGTCGACCGATCGCACGCCGTTGGTTTCCCCCTCTTCGCTTTCAATGCGAACCATGCACTCCAAGTAGTCTTCGTTCGCCACCGTCAGATGTAGTTCGCGCGAGCTATTTGTCGTATCCATGATCTTCCGTCCCTTCTGCATTCATTGGCTGATTCTACCCCATCCAAGCGTCGCGGTATGCCGTGGCATACCGTGCTAGAGTTCTTGTTGCACACGACGACCAAGATTGGAGCGGTCTTTATGGAAAACACCACCACGAACCCCGATGTCCTCGAGCGCTTTTTGCGCTACGTCCAGATCAACACGCAGTCCGAGGATGCAAACTGCGACCAGGTACCCTCGAGCGCCGTTCAGTTTGACCTTGCCAACGTGCTGGCTGAAGAGCTGCGCGAGCTTGGTGCGGAAGATGCCCACGTGACCGAGCACGCCTATGTCTGCGCGCATATCCCCGCAAGTGTGGGCGCTGAGGACAAGCCCGCCCTGGGCCTGATCGCCCATCTCGACACCACCGAAGTTGCACCGGGCGCCGGCGTGAAGCCGCACATCGTGCACTACGAAGGCGGCGACCTGGTCTGCGGCACGGTTGACGGTAAGCCCGTTGCCATGAGTACCGCCAAGCTTCCCGCCCTGAACGACCTCGCGGGTGAGGACCTGGTCTGCAGCGATGGCACCACGCTGCTGGGCGCGGACGACAAGGCAGGCGTCGCCGAGATCATGTCGCTTGTCGCGCGTATCGCTCAGGACCCTTCTCTGCCCCATCCCGCACTCGGCATTTGCTTCTGCCCTGACGAGGAGATCGGCCACGGAGCCGAGCTGTTGGATATCGATACCTTTGGCTGCAAGTATGCCTACACGGTCGACGGTGGCCCCATCGGCGAGCTGGAGTGGGAGTGCTTTAATGCCGCTGAGGCGACCGTCTGCTTTGAGGGCCAGTCCATCCACCCGGGCGACGCCAAAGGCCGTATGGTTAACGCAGGCAATCTGTTCTGCGACTTCAACGCGTTGCTCCCCTACGTGCAGCGCCCGGAGTATACGGAAGGCTACGAGGGCTTTTATCACCTTGAGGGTGTATCTGCAACCGTCGATCACGCCACAGCGCGCTATATCGTCCGCGACCATGACGCAGCCAAGTTCCAGCAGAAACTCGACCTTATTGATGCCGCCGCCTCGATGCTCAACCAGCGCTTGGGTGACAAGCGCGTGACGGTCGAGATTAAGCAGCAGTATCGAAATATGGCCGAGATCGTTCGTGACTATCCCGAGCTTATTGATGTTGCCAAGGAAGCCTACCTTGCCTGCGGCGTTGAGCCCCAAGTGCTGCCGATTCGCGGCGGCACCGACGGCGCGCAGCTGTCGTTCCGCGGTCTGCCCTGCCCCAACCTTTCCACCGGCGGCTATTGCTACCACGGCGTCAACGAGTTTGTCCCGGTCAGTTCGCTCGTCAAGATGACCGACGTGCTCCAGGAGCTCGTCGCCCGCTTTGCATAAGCCTGGCCGCTCAAGCCTAAAAGACAAACCGCCCCGTCCTCTACAGAGGACGGGGCGGTTTTTGTACAGGGAGTGTCCCTAACTGCCGGCAGAAAAGGAACGTCCCCAAGTGCCGCAAAATGACGAGATCCACTCTCGCTTTGTGGGTAGTCATTGGGGACGTTCTTGTTTGACTAGTCGTTTAAGAACGTCCCCAATGACTACCCAACGACTAGTCCGGACCAAGGCAACGCCGATGTTTTGGTAACGACAGACACTATGACCCAATCCGAGGGCACTAAAAAGATAGGAGCCCCCGCTCGTGACCGCGGGTCGGGGCTGCGACAATGATGTTGAAGTGCCATAGGCGCAGCCGCGCCGCAACGAGGTTGGGAGGCTCCCATGCCAAAGTATTCTACCGCGTTCGGGATGGACGTCCACCTGAGGTCGACCACCGTCTGCGCCCTCGACGCGGACACCGGCGAGGCCGTGACGAGGAGGTTCCCCGGCAACCCCTGGGGCGAGATCGCCGGGTGGATGGGTGGGTTCCCCGGGCCGTCGCTCGCGGCCTACGAGAGCGGCTACCCCGGCTTCGCCCCGCAGAGGGAGCTCGCCGGGCTCGGCGTCGAGTGCGTCGTCGCCGCGGTCTCGAAGATCCCCAGGTCGGCCGCCGACTCGGCCTCCAAGAACGACAGGAACGACGCCGCCAGGATGGCCAAGGCGATACTCGCCCACGACATCTCCCCCGTATGGGTCCCCTCCCCCGAGGTCGAAGGCATCAGGGACCTCGCCGGCGCCTACGACGGGGCGACCGCGCGCCTGGCGACCGCCAAGCAGCGGCTGCTCGCCTTCCTCGCAAAGCGAGGGTTCGCCTACGGCGGCACCACGCCCGCCGGCAACCCGAGGAAGTACTGGACCTACGACTTCCTGAGGTGGCTCGACAAGGTCAGGCCGGAGGACGATGGCGGGGTTCGGACGCTCGCCGCTCTGAGGAGCGAGGTCGAGGCCGCGGCGGAGGCCCGGGCGGATCTGCTCTCCGAGTACAGGGCAGCCGTGGATGCCAGCCCGATCGCCGCGGAGGCGGCCGCCCTCCAGTCGATCAAGGGCTGCGCCTTCGCGCTGGCCGCAGCCTTCTCGGCCGAGGTCGGCGACTTCACGAGGTTCCGTTCCGGAAGGCAGGTCACGGCCTATTTCGGCCTCGCGCCGAGTCAGAGGTCGAGCGGCGACTCCGTGCGGCTCGGAGGCATCAGCGGTGCGGGCAACGCGCTCGTGAGGAAGCTGGCCGTTGAGGGTTCATGGTGCTACGCCGCGGCGCGGCACCAGCCGAAGCTCATGCCGAGGGACACGGGCGTGCCCCTCGAGATAAGGATGCACGGGAGGAAGGGGTCCGAGCGGCTCCTGCGGCGGCGCGAGGAGATGCTCGCCCGCGGCATGCCCGCGGCGAAGGCCAACGCGGCCACCGCGGCCGAGCTCGTGAGGTGGCTGTGGGCCCTCGGCATGATGTGCCGGGAGGGCGCGGAATAGACATAGCCCCCGTCCCGGCGAGCCGGGCGGCCTTCGGGGATACCCCCTATTTCGCTGTGCGCGCGGAGCCCTCCGCATGCGCCTCGACAGACTTGGGGAACCCCGCCGAAGGAATGGAGTGCGGGCCGACAGAACGGTATCCGCGGATATGAGACTGAGCCGAAGGCGTCGATGACATGCCGGGGGCGGACCGGGACGGGTTAACGGCAGGCCCCGCCGACCGATTGCAAGCGGTCGGCGGGGCCATTGTGGCTCTTGACAGCGGATTGGGTCATATGAGCGAAAGCCCGCCAGAGCGAGCAAGGTGCCTTGAAACAAGGCGGCATTGACCTTCTGGTCATGCCGCCGAAGTTGAAAGGCAGATTGCCGCTCTGGCGGGCTTGCAGCGTCGAGCCGTTACGCGGTTTGGCAAAACCGCGTAACAAACTAGCTCATCATGGCATTCATCATCTCGTTGGTTGCGGAATCGTCGGCAGACCACTCGCCGTCGTCATTGCAGGAGTACTTGAAGGTAACCTTGGTGTCCTTGGTCTTAGCGGCCTTGGTCACGTCGACCATGACCTGGCCGGCCATCTTGTACAGGTCGTCCTCGGAAGGCATCGTATCGAGCGCCGCGATCTTCTCCTGATACTGGGTGGCGAAATCTTCAACGATCTTGTTCATGGACTTGCAGGTAATGGTGACATCGGCAGTCGCGGTGCCCTTGTCCTCGTCGACCGTCACATCGCCGATCTTGTAGTCAAAACCCTCGAGATAGCTCTTGGCGTACTCCTTGGGATCGATGCCCAGCTGCTCGAACTCGTCGCCCGAGGCCTCTTCCAGGCCGGCGAGGAAGTCGTCGCCGCCGTTCTTGACCTCGTCAAACTGCGTCGTAAGATCCTCGGTGATGAGCTCCTCAACCGAAGGACCTCCGCAGCCGGAAAGCACAACCACGCACGCGACCAGAACAGCCATCAGGGGCGCAAGCAGCAGCTTCTTCTTCATGACATTCCTCCCAACAAGCGGCACCGCGCTTCCCGACGCGGTGCGCGTCGTAACAATAAGGCCATACTAGCCGATAACGAACACCCCCGGCAAAGCAAAGGCGCAGTCGGCTCGATTTAACGTCCGAACGGTTTACCGGTCCGCCCAACGCGCAATAAAACGTTCCGCCGCATTGCAATAAAAAAGGGCGGCCGGATAACCCGACCACCCCAAAACACCCTTATGTTGCCGCAGACTACTTGCGGACGACCTTGACGATGGCATCGCCAGCGGAGACAGCGGAGTCAGCCTCGACGGCGAGCTCGACGTCGGCGAACTCGGCGGTGTTGGACACAGCCACGACGACGCAGTCCTTGTAGCCGGCAGCGGCGATCTTGGCGCGGTCGATCTTGAGCATGGGCTGGCCAGCCTTAACGACATCGTCGGCCTTGACGAAGCCCTCGAAGCCGTCGCCGTTCATGTTGACGGTATCGACGCCAACGTGCACCAGAACCTCGATGCCGCTATCGGACTGCAGGCCCACGGCGTGACCCATGGTGACGGTCACCTTGCCGTCGCAGGGAGCGTAGACCAGATCGTCCTCGGGCCACACGGCGCAGCCCTTGCCCAGAACCTCGCCACCAAAGACGGGATCGGGCACGTCGGCCATCTTGATGACCTTGCCCTTGACGGGCGAGCACAGCACGTCGGCGCCGGCAGAAGCAGAGATGGAGGCCGGAGCAGCGGCAGCCGCGGGCTCAGCCTTCTTCTTGAACATGTCAAACAGACCCATACGTTTTCTCCTCTTGATTAAGCGCAACGTTGTGCGCATGCCTATGGTGATTATAGTGCCAAATGGTTCAAATGCTAAGGTGGGGACTCGAATCGCGAGCCCATCCCAACGCTTTTCCCCGGTGGCACTCATATTGTCGATTAATCCAGGCCCTCGGCACCGTTGGACTTGATGATCTTCTGGTAGGCGTAGAAGCTGTCCTTGCGGCGGCGCTCGTAGGTACCGGTGCCGTCGTCGTACTTATCGACGTGGATGAAGCCATAGCGCTTGCGCATCTCGCCGGTGCCGGCGGAAACCAAGTCGATGGGGCCCCACCAGGTGTAGGCAATCAGGTCGACGCCGTCGGCAATGGCCTCGCCCATGGCCTTGATGTGGCTCTGCAAGTAGGCGATGCGGTACGGATCGTGGATGGAACCGTCCTCCTCGACCTCATCGTAGGCGCCCATGCCGTTCTCGACCACCATCAGCGGAATCTCGTAGCGGGCGTAAATCTCGTTGAGGGCGATGCGCAGACCCAGCGGATCGATCTGCCAGCCCCAGTCGGTGGACTCCAGATAGGGATTCTTGCCGCCAAAGGTCATGTTGCCCTCGGTCATCTCGTGGTCCTTGTGGGTGCCCACGGTGCCGGACATGTAGTAGCTAAAGGTGTAGAAATCGACCTTGCCGTCGGCGATATCCTGCAGGTCGCCGTCCTCCATCACGAGCTCGACATCGTTTTCGGCCCAGAAGCGCTTGGCATAGAACGGGTACTTGCCGCGCACCTGCACGTCGGAGCAGTACCAGTTCATGGTATTCATCTCCTGCTGCGTGGCGAACACGTCGGCCGGATCGCACGTGGCGGCATAGGAGAGGATGAAGCAGTCCATGTTGCCCATCTTAAACTGCGGATAGTGCTCGTGGGCATAGCGCACGACGCGGCCGCTGGCGACAAACTGGTGATGCAGGGCCTGCATACGGGCCTGCGGCGTGGTGTGGACCGCCGAAGCCGGGCCCTCAAAGCCCTGGATCATGCTGGTCCCAAAGAGGTTGCCCATGTCCTGGGTGCCGCAGTTGATCTCGTTGAAGGTGAGCCAGAACTTGACCTTGTCCTGATAGCGGTCGAAGACGGTCTGACAGTACTTCTCAAAGAAGCCGATGAGCTCGCGGCTCGCCCAGCCGTTGTACTTCTCGACCAGGTGATAAGGCATTTCGTAGTGCGACAGGGTCACGAGCGGCTCGATATTGTGAGCGCGCAGGCAGTCGAAGACGCGGTCGTAGAAGGCGAGGCCGGCCTCGTTGGGCTCGGCATCGTCGCCGTTGGGGAAGATGCGGCTCCAAGAGATGGACATGCGGAACATGGTAAAGCCCATCTCGGCGAACAGCGCGATGTCCTCCTCGTAGTGATGGTAGAAGTCGATACCGTCATGATTGGGGTAGAAGCGGTCGGGGTCGATGTCGATCGTGATCTGACGCGGCTCCTTGTAGCTGCCGCCCAAGAAATGGTCGTCGACCGACGGACCGCGGCCGTCAACGTTCCAAGCGCCCTCAAACTGATTGGCGGCCGTGGCACCGCCCCAATAGAAACCCTCGGGGAACTTGATGTTTGCCATGAGCATCTCCTTTGCATTGCGGGTCGATAGGCCGAGTATCGCCCACGCACGCGACAGGCAGGGGCAGGGGTGCCAAACCCGACACTTCTTTTCGCAGACGCGCGCTGCAACAGCGCTGCAGCTGAAACTTTTTGACACCGAAGGAGCGAAGACGATCCGCCCCGCGCTTACCGGCGGTATGCCGCGGGGGTGCAGCCATACTTGTCGTGAAACTTACGGTAGAAGAAGCTCATGTTTTCATAGCCCACCGCATGCGCAGCCGCCCCGGCCGTGGCGCCGCCGCGCAGAAGCTCGGCCGCACGTACCAGGCGTCGCTCCTGCACAAGCTGCCTAAAGGTCTTGCCCACATGGCGCTTGAGAAGCGCCGTCGCATAATTAGGGCTCAAGCCAAACTCCGCCGCCATCCCCTCGAGGGAGCATGCAGCGAATTCACAATCGATATAGCCAAGCATTCCCGTCACCAGGGCAGTGGGCCCCGCCGTGCCGTCCGCCGCGCCGCGCACCAGCTCGCGCTCGTAGCAATCCATGAGCTCGGCCAAAAACAGCTGAAACAGACGCAAGACGATCTCGGGACCGTTGGGGCTCGGGTCGTACAGCTCGCAGAGCATCTCCTGCATGTAGCGCCGAATCCGACGGCTCTCGCCGCAGTAAAAACGGACATGGCCCCGATGGTCCGTCTCGCTGTTGAGCGCGTTGAACAAAAACCGCGAGACCGCGCTCTCGCGCGAGAGGCTCGACTCGAGACTCCGGCGCAAAAAAGAGCGTGAAACGGTCATGCTCAGCATGATGTCGTCCTCGCCGAGCGCCGCCACGGCATGAGGGCAAAGGGCGTCGAGCAAAAGCACCTCGTTGCGGCGCAACTCGAGCCTCTCCCCCGCCACCGTCTGCGGGCAGCGCCCGCGATACACATAGCTCATCTCCACGTAATCATGCACGTGCTCGGGAACTGCATTAAAGCGCGAGTTTTTCCTTATCGTCAGGCCACGCGGCATGCCGGGCTGGGCATAGGCAAACCCTGGCTGCCCAATCTTGCGCACTGGGCATCCGTCGATTTCGACATGCTCGGTCATAATCGACCAATCAAATGCCATGCCGTCTTTATAAGCGATCTCACTGGCGCTCAGTTCGCTGAGCCTACGCTCGAGCTCGTCGATCTCCATGGCTTGCCAATCGTTGATTTAGTCATAGTTCGTCGTGATTCAGATATTAGCAGAACGCGCCGACGCGTCCATAATCTGTGCTATGCAGCAGATCGATCGAGCCAAGGAGGATCCATGACCGCGCACTATCAGCAGGTGCTCGAGGGTACATACGACAACCATGTGCTTCCGTTTTTGTGGATGAAGGGCGAGAGCCATAAGACCATTGCCGAGTATCTGGAGAAGATCGCCGGCGCCGACATCCACGAGGTCTGTCTCGAAAGCCGCCCACACCCCGATTTTTGCGGCGAGGGCTGGTGGCGCGACTTGCGCTTTGTCATTGACGAGTGCAAGCAGCTGGGCCTTAAGCTCTGGATCTTGGACGACGCGCACTTCCCCACGGGCTTTGCCAACGGCGCCGTCAAGGAGGCCGTGCCCGAGCTCCGCAAGATCGTGCTCACGCACCGCACGTTCGACATCGTGGGCCCCACGTCCGCCGCGAGCATCGCGCTCGCCAACATGCTCGACAAAACGGAGCGCTTCTACGGCGTGACATTTATGCAGGACGGCAGCCCCGTCGACGTCGCTTACCGAGTAATCGACGATGCAGACGGCAACCCCAGCCGCCTGGTCTTCGATGCACCTGCGGGCCTCACGCAGGCATGCGTGATGTTCACGAGCGGCAAGACCTCCTACAACGAGGACTACATCAATATGGTCGACCGCACCTCGGTGGCGCAGCTCATCGATGCTGTCTACGAGCCGCATTTTGAGCATCTGGGCGATGAGTTTGGCAAGACGATCCTGGGCTTTTTCTCCGATGAGCCCGGATTTGCCAACGAGAAGGGCACCACGGGCCCCGATGGCATCTCGGACACGCTCATCGGCAAGGCCACCGCGCCCCTACCCTGGTCGGCCGAGCTTGAGCGTCGCCTACGCGCGGCACTGGGCGAGCGCTACCTGGCCGAGCTCCCGCACCTGTGGGACCGCGAGCCGGCCGGCGCGCACGTACGCCACGTCTATATGGACATCGCGAGCACCCTCTATAAGGAGTGCTTCTGCGACCAGCTCGGAGACTGGTGCCGCGCGCGCGGCGTGCAGTACATCGGCCACGTTATCGAGGACAAGGACTGCCACGCGCGCCTGGGCGTGGGCGCCGGGCACTACTTCCGCGCCGTGGGCGGTCAGGACATGGCGGGCGTCGACATCGTGATCAACCAGCTGGTACCCGGCATGGACCGCGGCCTTCACAGCTACGGACGCGGCGTGTGGGACCTCGAGTTCTATAACTACGTGCTGCCCAAGCTGGGCTCCTCGGCAGCACACCTCGATCCCAAAAAGCAGGGGCGCTGCATGGCCGAGGTCTTTGGCGCATTTGGATGGCACGAAGGCCTACGCGAGATGAAGTGGATCGCCGATCATTTTTTGGTGCGCGGCGTCAATTGGTTTGTGCCGCATGCCTTTAGCATGGCCGCCTTCCCCGACTGGGACTGCCCGCCGCATTTCTATGCGCATGGCCAAAACCCCCAGTTTGCACACTTTGGGCAGCTCATGAGCTACATGAACCGTACGGCGAGCCTGCTGAGCGGCGGGCGCGCAACGACCCCGGTGGCGCTTCTCTACCATGCGGACGCCGAGTGGACAGGCGAGGCGAACTTTATGCAGCATGCCGCCTCCGAGCTTATGCGCGCGCAGGTCGACTTTGACATCGTGCCGGCAGAGGCATTTGAGGACGCAGGGCGCTATGCCGTTGAAATTGCCGCAGACGGTAGCGGCTTTGGCGTGAACGGCCAGGCATACCGCTGCCTGGTGATGCCCGGAGCCGAGTTTGTCGGCGGAGCCGTGCTCGACTTTGCCGCGCGCGCCGCAGCCGCAGGTGTTGCCGTGTACGCGCTGGATGAGTTGCCGAGCAAGCGCTACGACGGTGATATTGCAGCCCGCGAGGGCTTTGCCTCCGTGGATGCAGCCGCGGTCGCCGGCATCAAGCTCCTGGCAACCGCCGAGCTCGCAGGCACGCTTGCCGACGCCGGTATGCAGACCGTGGTTTGTGCCGAGCCCCAGCCCTGGCTGCGCGCACTGCGCTACGAGCGGGCGGGCGAGACCTATCTAATGCTCGTCAACGAGCATCCCAAGCAGGGTATCTCCACTCAGATTGCGCTTGCCGACGGCACACCCGTTGCAGGCGCGCGCCTCGACCTGCTCAACGGCACCGATCCCGCCGCCTTTGACGGCACGCTCGAGCTGGCTCCCTACGAGAGCTGCATCGTGGTCCTTGGGGCTACAGGTTCCGCCGGCGCGGCAACTGCTGGAGACGAAGCCACATGCGTCGACGGGCCCTGGGCGGTTGCCTTCTCTGCCCCTGGCACCGATGCCTTTGGCGAGTCTGTTGAGCTTGCAGACCTGCACGACCTTTCCTCGGCCGAGTTCCCCGGCAAGGCCGGCACATTCCGCTACCGGGCCTCCTTTGTCCTGGGCGAAGCGGCCACCCGCACCGTCATCGACCTTGGCGAGGTCTTTGAGACCGCAGCCGTCACCCTCGACGGCAAATCCCTCGGCACCCGCATCTGTCCGCCTTACCGCTTTGAGGCCGCCGCACTTTTAGCCGGCGAGCACGCGCTTACGATCGATATCATCAACACCCTCGACCACGCCGTCCCCGACATGTTCGGCATGACCGAGCCCTCCGATCCCAGCGGCCTCTTGGGGCCCGTACGCGTGCTCGGGTAACGCCCCGGGCGCAAACGGCCCAACAAGGACAGCGCCCCTATGTTGAGCCCGCACAGCGTCGAGCGGTCCGTCGTTCATAGACCGGCGGACCAAAACTCCCAGCTAAGCCGAACGTTTTATTTATCGCTATGATTGGTTTATCGCGACGCAAACGCATAGGAGCCATATGGATATCAGGCGAAAGATCACGCAGGGCAAAAGCCTCACCCCCACCGAGCAACAACTTGGGCGAACGGCCCTCGCCATGGGCGAGGATGTGCGCGGGCTTTCCATTAAGGAATTTGCCGCGTGCGCCAACGTTTCGGTCGCGAGCGTGCACCGCTTTTGCAAAAAGCTCGGCCTCGAGGGATTCAAAGACCTCAAGGTCGAGCTCATCCGCCAGGCGACCGAGGCGGGCAACCGGCGCGACGTGGACATCAACTTTCCCTTCGATGCCACCTCCACCCCTGCGCAGGTGATGGAGCGCATGGAGGGGCTCTACCAGACCACCTTGGCCGAAACGCAGGAGCTGCTCGACCCTGCACAGCTCGACCACGCCGCCAAGCTCATCATGCGCGCCGGCACCGTGGACATCTACGCGGGCTCGCATAACCTGTATCCAGCGGGAATGTTCCGCGATCGCCTGCTTTCCGCCGGCAAAAGCGCGACGTGCCACGACAGCGTCGAGGCGCAGGTGCGCACGGCGCTCGCCTCGGGTCCCGACCATGTGGCAATCGTCATCTCCTACAGCGGCCTTGCCCCCAACCTCAAGGAGATCTTGCCGATCCTTAGCAGTCGACATGTCCCGGTCATCGTCATCGGCACGCCGTACTGTGCCCGCATTCACCCCGGCTTTGCCGCCTATCTCACGGTAAGCGACCACGAGAGCATGACGCACCGCATCACGCAGTTCGCCAGCCATATCGCCGTGCAATACGTACTCGATTCGCTCTATAGCAGCTACTTTGCCAAAGATTACGCCCGCTGCTCCGAGTTCCTAGAGCGCTCGTTCCCCTACACCCGCCTGCCCGGACTCAAGTAGCGACGAGTGTGGATTTTTGGACACTCAGATAACGAGCGTGGATAATCTCCCACTTTGAGCCCGCACACAGGCCAAACCCGAGAGATTATCCACGCTCATTTTGGGTCCCCTGGGAACGCATGAGGAGGGCGGAAGACAGCCGTTATTTGCGAGGCGTCAGCGACGTAAAGAGTCCGTGTTGGTTGCAGTAAAGATATATCCTGCCGCGCCCGGTAATATGGAAGCGCGGCTGCACCGATTGCTCTGGATAGAGCTTCTTAAAGCAGATGCCGTCCATAGTCGCATATGCCACAAAGCTAATGTAGTGATCCTTGGTCATGGGATGATCGAGCGTGACGTACCAATCGTCCTCGATGCGCTCGATGGAAAAGGCGTGGTCCGCGTCCGGCTCTTCGGCCTCCTGGGGAAACATCGTGGAGCCACAGCAGCTAAAGCTGCCTTCTCCGAGCGCGTGCACAACGTTTCCGCAGATAGGGCAAACGTAAAAGACGCCTTTGAGCATATTGCCTGCACGGTTGGCGTTGGCCCGAATGTCACCGGCCAAAAGCTCGGCCACGCTTATGCCGAGTCTCTGGGCCAAAGGCTCAACGAGGGAAATGTCGGGAAGGCCGCGGCCGGATTCCCACTTGCTGACGGCTTTATCGGTCACGCCAAGGCTTTCCGCCAGGGCGCGCTGGGTGAGGCCGCGCTCTTCGCGCAGCTGCTTGATGGCATGCGCTGCCAAAAAAGTATGGGAGGCATTGGTTTGCCGTGTCTGGTTCATGGGCTGTCCAATCAAATTGAAGAAATGGAGTGAACCGGTTCGACAGTCAGTATCCATTTGAAGGCCAGGCTCGACAACCTACGCTGCGTAGACATGCGCCAATCGAACGAGCGCGGATTTTTGGACGCTCATCCTGAGTAGTCATTTAAGAACGTCCCCAACGACCACATCAGGAGTGTCCCCAGGTGCCGGCAGAAAAGGAACGTCCCCAAGTGCCACATCCGGAGCAAGATGACGCCGCAGGCAGAGGACGGACAGCGAGCGCCGCCCAGGGCGAACAAGTTGGCATGAAAAAGGCAAGGCATAGACCTTCTGGTCATGCCTTGCCTTTTGAATGACAAATTGTCGCCCTGGGCAGCGCGCAGCGTCGAGCAGTTACGGCGTTTGGTAAAACGCCGTAACTAACGAACGCCGTACTGCTCGTAATAGGCGTCGATAGCGGTCTTGAGCTCGTCGTCGATGACGACTTTGCCGTCGATCTCGTGGTTGTAGAGGGTCTCGACGACCTCGGCCATGGAGACGATGCTCGCGACGGGGAAACCGTACTTGGCCTCGATCTCCTTCTGCGCGGTGGTCACGCCACCCTTGCCGACCTCCATGCGGTTGAGGGACACGATGAGGCCCTTGATCTCGACATCGGCAGCAGCCTTGACCTTGGGATAGGTCTCGTCGATGGACTTACCGCTGGTAGTGACGTCCTCGACCATGACCACGCGGTCGCCGTCCTGGGGCTCGTAGCCCAGCAGGTTGCCCTTGTCGGCGCCGTGGTCCTTGGCCTCCTTGCGATCGCAGCAGTACTTGACCTCCTTGCCGTACAGCTCGTGGTAGGCAATTGCGGTCACGACGGCCAGGGGAATGCCCTTGTAGGCCGGCCCAAACAGCACGTCAAAGTCGTCGCCAAAGTTATCGTGAATGGCCTGGGCGTAATACTCGCCCAGCTTCTTGAGCTGATAGCCCGTCACGTAAGCGCCGGCGTTCATAAAGAACGGGGACTGACGGCCGCTCTTGAGCGTAAAGCTGCCGAACTTAAGGACGTCGGACTCAACCATAAACTTGATGAACTCTTGCTTGTAAGCCTCCATGCGGGCTCCTCTCGTAATCGCGTACGTGCCTTCCAGTTTAGCGCAGGCAGGGCGCGTTGCGGGCGCGCTTTGGGGCCTCGGCATTCTGTAAAGGCTTTGTCAGGGGCAATGGTTTTCCAAACATTGGGGTTGACACGGCAAACCCCCTCATCAAGAATACGGGCGGATTGTAACGGGTACGAGATACCCAAAGCGCGCCGCGCCCGGCCTTAAGGAGGTGTGCCATGGAAGGCAGTCATAGTCGAAAAACCTGCATGTCGCCCTCGGCACGCCGCGAGGATTCCGCGCGCGCATAAGCGCCAACAGCCGATCGTCAAAACCACCACAAAGGTGCCTGTCCCTTTGTGGTGGTTCGAAAGCATGACGTGAGCGACATCTAGGTTTTTTGAAGCACATACGACACGTACGCTAACTCCCTTCAACAAGGAGGACCCTATGCTGATGCTCAAAACCGCCACGGTACTCGAAGCCATCTCCAAGCGCCGCCGCACGGCGCGCCCCGCCGCTCATACCGGCATGTCCAAGAACACCATATTCGCCGCCACCCATAGCGCCGAGGATGCCCTCGTGCTGCTCGACGCCACAGCCGACGGCCTCACCGCCGAGCACGCCGCCGAGCGCCTGAGCGCCGTCGGCCCCAACACCATCGAAGCGCCGACCAAGACGCTCGCCCGCCGCATCGCCGACGCGTTCGTCGATCCCTTCGCTGGCATCCTCGCCGCCCTCGCACTGGTCTCGCTCTACATCGACGTGCTCGCCGTGCCCGAGCTGCAGCGTGACCCCTCCACGGTCATCGTCATCGGCATCATGCTGCTGGTATCGGGCGGCATGAAGTTTATCCAGGAAGCCCGCAGCGGCAATGCGGCCGAGGCCCTTAAGGACCTGGTCTCCAGCACCTGCTGTGCCCTGCGCGACGGCGAGCGCGTCGAGATCTCCTTCGACGAGCTCGTCCCCGGCGATGTAATCCGCCTCTCTGCCGGCGACATGGTGCCGGCAGATGCCCGCATCATCACTGCGCGCGACCTGTTTGTGATCGAGTCCGCACTCACCGGCGAGAGCGAGGCCGTCGAGAAGACCGCTGCCATCACCGTCGTCGAGGGTGCCGACGGCTCCGCGCTACCACTCTCTGCCTGCAAGAACATCGTCTTTACCGGCACCTCCGTGCAAAACGGCACCGCCATGGCGCTTGTCGTTGCCACCGGCTCGGACACCTACCTGGGCGGCATCGCCAAGATACTCAACGGGCGCGGCGAGAAGAGCGCGTTTGACCGCGGCGTCTCGAGCGTCTCCATGTTGCTCGTACGTCTCATGCTCGTTATGGCGCCGGCCGTCTTTGCCATCAACGCCGCCACCAAGGGCAACGTCATCGACGCACTGCTGTTCGCCACGAGCGTGGCCGTGGGCATCACGCCGCAGATGCTTCCCGTCATCGTGACCACGAGCCTGTCGCAGGGCGCCAAGGACCTCGCCCGTCGTCAGGTTATCGTCAAGGAGCTGCCGGCAATCCAAAACCTCGGCGCGATGGACGTCCTGTGCTGCGACAAGACCGGCACCCTCACCGAAGACCGCATCGTGCTCGAGCGCTACCTCAACACCGACGGCAACGAGGACGCACGCGTGCTGCGCCATGCGTTTTTGAACAGCTTCTTCCAGACCGGCCTCAAAAACCTTATCGACCTGGCCGTTATCGACCGTGCCGACGTGACGTCCTCGACCGTCGTGCCCGATTCCACGCTGGGCCAGAGCCTGCGCGACCGCTACACCAAGGTCGACGAGGTTCCCTTCGATTTCTCGCGCCGTCGCCTGAGCGTAGTTGTCGCCGATGCCCAAGGCAAAACCCAGATGGTCACCAAGGGAGCTGCCGAGGAAATGCTCGAGATCTGCTCCTTTGTCGAGGTCGATGGGGCCGCCCAGCCGCTCACCGAAGATAAGCTCGCCCAGATTCGCCAGCAGGTCGCTGGGCTCAATGCCGAGGGCCTGCGCGTGATTGCCGTGGCGCAGAAAACCAATCCACGCTGCGTGGGCGAGTTTGGCATTGCCGACGAATGCGACATGGTGTTGATGGGCTTTTTGGCCTTCCTCGATCCGCCCAAAGCAAGTGCCGCGGGCGCCGTCGCCACCCTCGAGGCCAAGGGCGTGGCGGTCAAGGTCCTGACCGGCGACAACGATCGCGTCGCCGCCACCGTCTGCGAGCAGATCGGTATCGACGCGAGCAATGTCTTGCTGGGCTCCGAGATCGATGCGCTCGATGACGCCGAGCTTGCCGAGCGCGCCGAGAAAACCCATCTGTTCGCCAAGCTCTCGCCGCTGCAGAAGGCGCGCCTAGTGCGCGTCATGCGCGAGCTGCCCGGCCACACCGTGGGCTTTATGGGCGATGGCATCAACGACGCCGCCGCCATGCGCGCGAGCGACTGCGGCATCTCGGTCGATTCGGCCGTCGACATCGCCAAGGAATCCGCCGATATCATCTTGCTCCAGAAGGACCTGGGCGTGCTCGAGCGCGGCATCATCGAAGGCCGCCGCACCTACGGCAACCTGCTCAAGTACCTCAAGACCACGGTGAGCTCCAACTTTGGCAACGTGCTATCCGTGACCGTCGCGAGCCTGTTCTTGCCATTCTTGCCCATGAGCGCTCTGCAGTTGGTGCTGCTGTCGCTGGTCTACGAGATCGTGTGCATCGCGCTGCCGTGGGACACCGTCGATGACGCCTGGACTGCCCGTCCGCGCGCCTGGGATGCCGCGTCCATTAAGGGCTTTATGCTCGAGTTGGGTCCCGTGAGCTCACTGTTTGATATCGTGAC
This sequence comes from Collinsella sp. AM40-7AC, assembly GCF_003468125.1. Taxonomy (NCBI): domain Bacteria; kingdom Bacillati; phylum Actinomycetota; class Coriobacteriia; order Coriobacteriales; family Coriobacteriaceae; genus Collinsella; species Collinsella sp. AM40-7AC. The sequence goes on from NZ_QSGK01000005.1 coordinate 18,758, forward strand.
TTTCGCCGCGCTCTTCTTTGTGGTGTGCCCCGCCGCCGTGGGCGCAAGCTGGGCAGAGCTTGCCGCTATAGGCGACGTCGCAGGCATGGCGGCCTTTACGGCGCTCTTCCAGAGCGGTTGGTTTGTCGAGTCCATGTGGTCGCAGACGCTCGTGGTCCACATGCTGCGCTCCCCGCGCCTGCCACGCCCGCGCGACCACGCCGCGCCCGCGCTGTGCCTCCTCACCGTGCTGGGCCTGGTGCTCGTCACCTGGCTACCGGCAAGCCCCATCGCCGATGCGCTGGGTCTCATGCCGCTGCCCACGAGCTTTTTCGCGCTGCTCATCGGCATCGTCACCGCCTACATCGCGCTCACCCAGCTGGCAAAGCGCCGCTACATCGCCCGCCACGGCGAGCTGCTGTAGCAAGCAGGCGGAAAACACCCTGTCAGCTGCCGTTGCCACTGCCACAGCTGCCAACGCCTCTGCCGCTGCCGCAGCCTATCCCCTCAGCAGTTGCGGTGAAATAGTTCCTGCTTAAAGTCCCGCGACTTTGATTTAGGGGCTATTCCACCGCAACTTAGTAAGAGACTGGGTTGTTTGGCAACCGAGCGAAGCCCGGGTAGCGGACGAGACGGACGCTAACGCCCAGGGGTCAGGATCACCAGGGCGTCGTGCTCAAAGGGATGCTGAGCCACGCGCACGGTGCCGTCACCGTTGTCGCGAACGGGCAGCTTGGCGACGCGCTTGTCTTCCATGTCGAGAACCGTCGCCGTCCAGCCACGCGCGCCGTCGAGCTTAAACTTGAGCGCCGTGGTGCGCGGCAGGTACGTGACGACGCGATCGCCAACGCGCGCCACACGAATGGCCTCGCGCGCGTCATCGAGGAGCTCCTGCGCCGGAACCACGGCAAGTGCGTCGTCGCCAGCCGTAGCACCCAGGCCGGCAAGCACATGCTCGATCGCGCCAAAGTCCCAAACGCCCGCAAACTGCAGACACTCCTGCCAGCGGAACGGCATATCGAAGCCCTCGCCCAACACCGAGCCCTGGCTCTTGCTAGTCTGCCAGTTCCAAACACCGTGCGCGCCATAGGTCACACCCGCGCTGGCGCCGGCAAGGATCGACGACCACACACTCGCGCGGCAGTCCTGCGCGGTGAAGCGCCAGTACACATTGCGCGACGCACCCATCTGCTCGTAACAAGGCTCAGAGTTGACCATCGGCTTTTTGGGATAGTTGGCGATAAAGTCCTGCGGCAAGTGCCAAGCCTCGGGCTGGCCCTCGTAGTTGTGGCCGGGCTGGAACATGTAGAAGTCCAAGCGGTCCAGGTACCGTGCCGGGATGGTGCGGTTGCCGCGGTTGATATGCATGGTGCGCAACGCCTCGGGCGCGCGATTGACGACTTCGTCGAGGGCATCCTCGTAATAGGCGATCGCCTCGTCGCTGGTAAAGTCGGTATCGCCTGTCACCACGTAAACGGGGTCGAACTCACCCAGGTTCTCGACGACGCGGGCAACGTGGGCACGGACCTCCTCGCGCGGCATAACCTCGGCACCGCAATGCTCGGCAATCTTGGCGCCCCAGGTACCGGGCACGTAGTTGCACCACATAAGCACGAGTGCCGGACGAATGCCGTGCTCGACGGCAGCGCGACACATGGCAGCAGCGCGGTCCCAGTACGCCTGGTTGGGACGGGACCAATCAAAGTGCACGCCGTCCTCGCTGGCATAGGGCCAAATGCCCAAATCGGGGCAGCAGCGATCCCACTGCGGCAGTGTGTTGACCTGCAGCACGTTCATGCCCTGCTCGGCACGGCGGGTCAGATAGTAGTCCCAGTCGTCCTCGGCGATGCTCGTAAATGCGCTCCAGCACGTATCGGCAAACCAAAAGAACGGTTTGCCCTCGCACAAAAAGCCGTCCTGGCGACCGTTGACGGTCAGCGTTCCCAAACTCATCTGCATGTCCTTTCGTTCGATAAAGGATTTGCGAACCGCCGGAAACTTTCGCGGTAACCCCGCGCGAAAGCCCCCGCCGCTTGGCAAACCCTCGCGGGCGAATCTCACCCGCCCCCCATCAGTCTACCTTGCAAGAAGGGCCCCGCCGGGCTTGCGCCTGACGGGGCCCTGTCGTGTAGGTGAGGTCATATGCAACCGAATGGTTTGGCCTTAGGCCTCCATCTCGGCGAGTTCCTCCTTGGAGAAGCCGCAGGCAAAGACGACGGCAGCGGCGATGACAAAGGAGATTGCCATACCAACGATAGCCCAGACGGTGTTCATCTGGCCACCCTGCAGGTAGTTGGTGAAGACCAGGAAGTTGGAGGCACCGCCTGCGAGGTAGTAGGTAACACCCATGAGGCCGGAGAACACAGCGCCGATAGCACCGCCGATGAACATGCCAAACATGGTGCGACGGAAGCGCATGAGGATGCCGAAGAGCGCGGGCTCGGTGACGCCGCCGGCGATGGCGGAGATGACGTAACCGATGGCGAGAGACTTCTCGTCGGGGTTCTTCATCTTGAGGAAGGCACCGAAGGCGCAGCCCCAGACAGCGGCCATAGCGCAGTTGGTGGAAACGAAGACGAAGGGATCGTAACCGGCAGCGATGATCTGAACCTGGGCGAGCAGGATGACGGGCATGTGCATGCCGCAGACCACGAAGAGCTGCCAGAAGGCGCCGAGGATGGCCATGACGATCAGGATGCCGATGCCGCCAAGGTCAGCAAGGCCGAAGAGGGCGTTGGCGATCAGCGTACCGATCTCGTTGCCGATCGGAGCGAGGACGATGAAGGCAATGGGGATCGTGACGATCACGGTGCAGAACGGCGTGAAGACCGTGGACAGCACGTCGGGCATAACCTTCTTAAAGAACTTCTCGATGAAGTACAGGACGGGCACCGAAAGGATGATCGGCAGGACGGACTGCTGGTAGTTGGCAGCGGCGATCTGGATGCCGTAGACGGAGATGATTCCGCCGCCCTCCTGGGTGGCGACGCTCACCACGGAAGGAGCCATGAGGGCGCCACCGAGCAGCATGCCGAGCACCGGGCTGGCGCCGAGCTTCTTAGCGGCGGCATAACCCAGGTAGATGGGGATAAAGGTGAACGTGGCCTCGTACAGCGTGGTGTAGAGGAACGTATAGGTCGGGTCGTCGGCCGAGAGCACACCGAGCATGGTGGGGCCGAGGACGGCCGCGATGGTACGGAACAGACCACCGGCCATGAGCAGCGGGATGAGCTGGGTCATGGAGCCCGACAGATAGTCGAGGATGATGTTAGGCAGGTTCTTGAGCTCGAACTTCTCCTTGGGAGCGTCGAGGTTCTCGTTGACCGCCTCGCCCTGTTTGACGCCGGAGATGGCGACGAACTCGGCGAGCACCTTGGGCACGTTCTGGCCGATGATGACCTGGAGCTGGGCGCCGGCGAACTGGCAACCCAGAACACCCTTGACCTTCTTGATCTTCTCCACGTCGACCTTGTTGTTATCCTTGAGCGTCAGACGCAGGCGCGTCATGCAGTTGGTGGCAACGGAAACATTCTCCGCGCCGCCCACGAGCTCGAGGACATCGGTGGCAATCTGCTTGTTATCTACTGCCATGGGACCCCTCCCCATATCTTCGTGTGCCAGCCCCCTTGGGCTTAGGCACGCCTTTGGCCCGGCGACTATAACCCCTTACGGTTGCCGGACCCTTGGATACGCTGTCGTAAACAAAGTGTTTACTGAACGTTTACGGGCTTTAGTTTACACGGAGCGCCTCATTTGTGGCAATTTTACCGTGCAGAGTCCGGCGAACGGTAGGAAATCGGGGGTGAACGTATTCCAATGGCGGGAGATAGTCTCTTTGACTGTCTATTGATAAATGGCTCTTTACGTGGGCTTTTATTTTGATAAACACCTCTATGACCTGTTAACTCATCAACAGAAGCCCTGCTAGAAGCTAGTAAACATATGTTTAGTAGTTCATGGCGTGTTAAATTTTGCCGTTTACCGAGTTTATCAGCTTGTTCTGCAATTCTGGATTAAACTAAACATGTTTAGATTGTATTGCCGCTTTTGTTTCCCACTAGCGGCGCAAGGGAGGCAGCTCATGGAACTCAAATTGTGTACCTACGCAACCGTCACCACCTTGGGCGACTTTGGCCCCTGGATCAGCAAGGTCGTACTCGACCTGCCCTGCACCGTGCGCGCCAACGACATCGACGCGAACACCTTCCATATATATGTAGAGCGTCACGAACGCTCGGGCGAAGTTCTGATGCGCAAGGAGCGCGGCGCCGACCATGCCGCGCCCTCCGTGGGTTACATCGACGTTCTCGCCGCATATCCGTGCGACGAAAACGGACGTAAGCTCGCCGTGGGCACCCATGTGGCGCTCGAGGTCGCCGAGCAGCGCCTGACCAAGACCATCGAAGGCGGCGTCATGGGCTCGCGCATGCTCGATGACCAGCTGCGCATCACGCAGCTCGCGGCTCTTCCCGGCAACGACGGCGACGATCCCACCTGCGGCCTGGTCTTCGACACCTGCCGTGGCGATATCTGCCCTGCGCTCAAAGGCTGGAGCAACGACACGCAAAAGACCGCCGTCGACGGTATCGCGCTCGAATACGGCTTCTTTGAGCCCAGCTTTAAGGCCGAGGACTCGGCATGCTTCAACCCCTTTGCGCCCGAGGCCACGGCCGTGCCCCAAAAGGCACCGCTCGTGGTGTATCTGCACGGCGCCGGCGAGGGCAAGGGCGCCACGCAGGGCGAAGGCGCCACGCGCGCCTATATCGGCAACCGCGTGACGGCCATCAGCCAGGCGCAGATCCAGCGCTACTTTGGCGGCTTTGCCTGGGTGCTCGTGCCGCAGTCGCCCACGTTTTGGATGGACAACGGCGTCGAGCAGCTTGGTCACTCCAACCAGAGCATCTACTCCCCCGTGCTCAAGGCACTTATCGATGAGTTTGTCGCCGAGCATGCCGACCGCATCGACACCGACCGCATCGTGGTCGCCGGTCTTTCCAACGGCGGCTTTATGACCCTGCGCCTGTGCGCCGACTACCCCGATTTCTTCGCCGCGGGCCTTCCCTGCTGCGCCCCGTGGTACAACGCCACGGACGAGGACGTAGCCGCGCTCGCCAAGACGCCGCTGTGGTTTACGCACTCCAAGGGCGACGAGCTCGTGTGCCCGCAGCAGACCGTGCTGCCGCTGTTCGCGCGCCTGCGCGATGCCGGCGCCAACGTGCATCTCACCTACTTTAGCCATGTCGAGGACCTGACCGGCGTGTATCGCGAGGCCGACGGCTCGGCCAAGAAGACGTTCAACCACGGCGTGTGGATCCACCAATTCAACGACCTGTGTTATCAAGACTTCGACGGGGGCAACGTACTCATCGACGGCGAGCCGGTGGGCTGCTGGGAGTGGTCGGCCAGGGTCGACCGCTAAGCCCTCCCATCGCGGGGACCGGGGTTTAGTCTTGCCTTGCGCGTAACTGGCTGAAATTATTTTGGTTGGAGCTTTGCTTATGTCCCAGAATTTGACTCGGGTGATTGCTACTACCGATATGGAAGTCGATGATATGAACTCGCTTGTTCATTTGGCTCTGTATCTCAACTTGCTTGATGTTCAGGCTGTGGTGTATACGGCTTCGCAGTATCACTTTCTTGGGGATGGGGTTCATACGCTCGGCGAGGTGAATTCGCATTGGCGGACCAAAGGGCGGCGCTCTTATGAGTGGGCTGTTGTGCCTCATGAGCCCGATCCGCTAGCCGGCGAGCTTCGTGAGTATCGGCCGTTTCCCGAGCATTGGATTGAGAGTCTCTGGAGTAATGAATATGCCCAGGCTTGGCCGCAGTTGCAAGCAAATGCCGCCGCTGCCGGTGAGCCGCCGTTTCCCACGCCCGCCCAGATGATCGAGCGCACCTTTGTGGGAAATGTTGCCTTTGAGGGTGATGTGACTGAGGAAACTGAGGGGTCTCGCGTAATTGCGCTGGCGATTCTGGATGATGATCCGCGTACGTTATGGCTGCTCAGCTGGGGTGGTATGAATACGATCGTTCGCGCCCTCATGAGTATTGCCGAGCGCTATCGCGCCACGCCCGAGTGGCCCGCCGTACAGCAGCGGGTCTATCAGAAGGTGCGCGTGATGGGCGTTGCCGATGGTGTGGGGCAGGATAACTCGTGGCTCGACCATGGGCGCGAGCTCTTTCCCGAGCTCATCTTTTGGCGTACGCCCTATATGTATGGCAACTATTTCGACGCCAAAACAGCTCAGCCCGATACGCTGCCGCTGTTTAAGGCTCCTTGGCCCGAGCAGAATCTCACGCAGGGCAACGGCCCCCTCATGGCGCGCTATATGTTCTATGGCGATGGTAAGGTCTACGAAAACGAGCCCGAGCGCTTTCAGTTTGGCAAGCATGCCCGTCTGGATTGGGGCCTGGAAGGCATGCCCGCGGTGCAGTTTGAGCGCGGCGATTTTATGGCCGAAGGCGACAGCATGACCTATATTCCGCTGCTGCCGTTTGGCCTGCGCGGTATTGACGACCGCGACTTCGATACGCTACTCGGCCGCATGTTTCTTGATGGACACCCCGATGCGAAGGCGCCCGCCGATTTTGCCTCCATCAGCACGCCCGCAGACGACAATCTCAATCCCTACCTGCGTGCCTATCAGGAAGACTTTGCCGCCCGCGCGCAATGGTGTGCCCATGATCCGGCAGCCTGCTCGCATCCGGCGCATGTTGTCGAGGTCACGGCCGACCGCAGCGCCGCAGCCGGCGAGCGCATCGACCTTGCGGCGACCATCGTCGACCCCGACGGCAGGGGCTTCGATGCGCATTGGGATGTCGCCGTAGACCCGTCGAGCTATGCAGGCGTCCAGGATCTGTCGCTATGGCAAGAATGCACGGAGGATGCCACTTTCATCGTGCCCGCCGACGCACGACCCGGCGACCGCTTTGTGCTCACCCTCACCGTGCAGACGCGCGCCGAGTGCTCCTGCACCCGCTACACCCAGGTCGCCGTGACTGTGGCATAGCAAGGGCGACGCCCACATTCGACAAAGAGTGTCCCCAGGCGCCAAACGAGCGGGGATTTTGGACACCCAAATGACGAGAGTGGATAATCTCCCACTTTGAGCCTGCACACAGGCCAAAAACGGGAGATTATCCACTCTCATTCTGCGGGTACTCATTGGGGACGTACTTAAATGAGTAGTTTCACTCATTTAAGTACGTCCCCAATGACTAGTCAAAAATGGGCCATGTGTCCCAGTTGTGGAGACTCGTTGAGCCGTCTGGGTATCGTGAAAGGCTGCGCACTCCCCCATCATCAAAAGTGACACACGCTACCAGTTGATGGGAGGCAGCCATGGGCTTCTTTGACAAGATGTTCGAGAAGAAAGAGTGCGCGATTTGCGGTACCGAGCTGGGACTTCTAGGTAAGACAAAAATCAATGAAGGCTACCTGTGCAAAGAGTGCGCCGGCAAGCTCTCCCCCTACTTTCACGGCTATCGCTCCAGCACCGCGGACGATATCCGCGAGCAGATCGCCTACCGCGAGGCCAATGCCGAGCGCCTGGCGTCGTTCAACCCCACGCGCACGCTTTCTGCCGGGCGCACCAACATCATGCTCGACGAGGACGCGGGCCTGCTGATCATTACCTCGCAGAGCCGCTGGCGCGACGCCAATCCCGACATCATCGAGTTCTCGCAGGTACTCGGCTGCGATATGGATATCGACGAGCATCGCACCGAAATCTATCGCGAGACCAAGGACGGCGAGCGCGAGAGCTACAACCCGCCGCGCTACGACCTGGATTACGACTTTAATCTGACCATCCACGTCAACACGCCGTACTTTACCGAGATCAACCTGCGCGTGAACGACTCCACCATCGATCAGCGCGGCTCCATCGAATACCGCGAGGCCAAGCGCCAGGCAACCGAGGTCCGCGACGCGCTGGTGCAGCTGCGCCAGGAGACGCGCGACAGCGTCGTGGCCGCCAAGGCCCCCAAGACCGCGGTGACCTGCCCCTTCTGCGGAGCCACCACCATTCCCGATGCCAGTGGGCGCTGCGAATACTGCGGCGGCGCCATCGGCGCATAGCCTCCGGCACGGAAAGGACCGATCATGGCCTTCGAGAGCGTTAACTATCAGTGCCCTGCCTGCGGTGGTCCCCTGCATTTTGCCAGCGCCGAGCAAAAGCTTGTCTGCGACTACTGTGACTCACGCTTTGAAGTCGAAGAAGTCGAGGCCCTCTATCGCGAGCGCCAGGACAAGGCAGATGCCAAAGCCGATGCCGCAGCCGCAGCTCCCAAACCTGCTGCCGACGATGCCGTGCAGGAGCTCGCCCAAAACGCCGGCTACATCTGCTCGTCGTGCGGCGCCGAGCTCGTGTCCGACGGCACCGTCGCCGTCACCACCTGCCCGTACTGCGGCAACTCCGCCGTGGCGCCCGGCCAGCTCTCTGGCGACTTCTCGCCCGACCTGGTGATTCCGTTTAAGCTCGGGCGCGACGACGTCACGGCCGCACTCAAGGAACACTACAAGGGCAAGATCTTGCTGCCCAAGAGCTTTGTCACCGGCAACCACATCGACGAGGTCCAAGGTGTCTACGTGCCGTTTTGGCTCTACGGCGCCCGCGTGGACGGCGAAGTGCACTTTGACGCGACCAACGAGACCGTGACCGAGGAATCCGACCGCACCGTCACGACCACCGACCACTACGATGCCTATCGCAAGGGCAATATCTCGTTTAAGCGCGTGCCCGTCGACGGATCGTCCAAGATGCCCGACGGCCACATGGACGCCATCGAGCCGTTTGACTACGACGCGCTGCGTCCGTTCTCGGTCGCATATATGCCCGGCTACATCGCCAACCGTTACGACGAGGACTGCGAGACCTGCAAGGCGCGCGCCGAGCGCCGTATGGAAGAAAGCACGATCTCGGCCCTGCGCGAGACTGTCGTCGACGAATACGACGATGCCACGGTCGAAAGCAAGCAGCTCGACTACACCTGGGAAGACAGCGACTACGCCCTGTTCCCCGTCTGGATGCTCTCCACCTCGTGGAACGGCAAGAGCTACCTGTTTGCCATGAACGGCCAGACCGGCCGCTTGGTCGGCGAGCTCCCCTGCTCCAAGCCCAAGCTCGCTATTGCCTCGGTGCTGTTCTTTGTGATCGGATTTATCCTCTCCCAGATTCTCTTTATGGGTGAGAACGCCTTCGATCCGGATTACCTCGCCTTTGATATCGAGGGCATCCTCATCAACATCGTCGCGCCGCTGATCATCGTGATTATCGGAGACGTGCTACTGGTAGGCCAGCTCAAGACGGCCAACGAGGCCACCCACGCCGACGAGTACTGCGGCGAGCTCGACCTGACCGAGAAGCACGACACCTTCAACCACACCGAGACCACCGTTGTCATGAAAGACGACAAGGACGACTAAGCAATCCGACCAATACCACCCGGCCTTTGACGAGAAAGGAAGATCACCATGGGACTCTTGAAAGCTGGATTGGGAGCTGCCGGCGGCGTCATGGCCGACCAGTGGAAGGAATTTATCTACTGCGAATCGATGCCTGCTGACGTCTTGGCCTGCAAGGGCAGCAAACGCACCGGTGGCCGCAGCTCCAACACGCGCGGCGAGGACAACGTCATCTCCAACGGCTCGGTCATCGCCGTCAACGACGGCCAGGGCATGCTCGTGGTGCAAAACGGCAAGATCATCGAAGTCGCGCTGGAGCCTGGTGAGTTCGTCTTCGATACCGGCAGCGAACCGAGCGTCTTTAGCGGCAACCTGGGCGATTCCATCAAGGAGACCTTCGCCAATATCGGCAGCCGCTTTACCTTTGGCGGCGACGCGGGCAAGGACCAGCGCGTCTACTTCATCAACACCAAGGAGATCATCGGCAACAAGTACGGCACCGCCTCGCCCGTGCCCTTCCGCGTGGTCGATAACAACATTGGTCTGGACGTCGACATCTCCGTGCGCTGCAACGGCGAGTATTCGTACCGCATCACCAACCCGCTGCTGTTCTACACCAACGTATGCGGCAACGTGACCGATAGCTACACGCGCGACAAGATCGACAGCCAGCTTAAGTCCGAGCTGCTCACCGCCCTGCAGCCCGCCTTTGCCAAGATCTCGGAAATGGGCATCCGCTACAGCGCCATCCCCGGCCACACCACCGAGCTCGCCCGCGCGCTCAACGAGGTCCTCTCTGCCGATTGGCGTGACCTGCGCGGCGTCGAGATTGTGAGCTTTGGCGTCAACTCCATCGCCGCCTCGCAAGAGGACGAGCAGATGATCAAGGATCTGCAGAAAGCCGCGGTCATGCGCGATCCCACCATGGCGGCAGCCAACATTGCCAGCGCCCAGAGCGACGCAATGCGCGCGGCAGCCGCCAATCCCAACGGCGCGATGGCAGGCTTTATGGGCATGGGCATGGCAGGTGGCATGGGCGGCATGAACGCCAGCCAGCTGTTCGCCGCCGGCCAGGCACAGCAGCAGGCCGCCCCGCAGCCGGCTCCGGCACCCGCTCCCGCGCCGGCATCCGCTGCCACGCCTGCGGCCGGTGCATGGACCTGCAGCTGCGGCGCCACCAACACCGGCAAGTTCTGCTCCGAGTGCGGCAGTCCCGCACCCGCCCCGGCACCGGCCAAGTGGTTCTGCCCCAACTGCGGCAGCGAAAACGGCGGCAAGTTCTGCAGCAACTGCGGAACGCCCAGGCCCTAGCCCCTCTATCTGGTAATTGGCGGGGGATCCGCCACCCCCGCATTTGCTTCTATGGGTTTCGTTCGATAAAGGAGGACACCATGAAGACAACGTTCAAAAAGTCCGTACTCGCATTTCTGACATGCGTCCTTGCGCTCGCCTTTGCCCTGACGGGCTGCAGCGGCGGCGGCAAAGACCCCAAGGCCAACTTTGTCGGCAGCTGGAAGCTCTCGGGTGGAACCACGGAGGGCGAAGAGCTGACCGATGAGTATATGGATATGTTCGAGGAATGGGGCATCAGCTGCATCATGGTCCTGGATGAAGACGGCACGGGCAGCCTCGATTTGTTCTCCGAAGTTTCCGACCTAAAGTGGGAGGCCAAGGACGCTACCACCGCGAGTATCACCGTCGACAAGGAGACGACCGACGTGAAGCTCGAGGACGGCAAGCTTGTCCTTGAGGACGGCGAGGACAAGCTCATCTTTAGCAAGTCCGATAAGGACCTATCCGGTACCGTGAAGAAGGATCGCGAGGCCGCCGAGAAGGAAGAGGAAGTCGAGGAGGCCGTCGAAGACGACGACGTCCAGAAGATTGAAATCTCCCCCGCCGTCACCGTCGCCGATGACGACCTGTGCACCATCACCATCACCGAGAAGTTCCAGGACGACTGGGGCGACATCGGCTTTGTCGTCAACATCGTCAACAAGAGCGACAAGGACCTGACCTTCTACGCCCCCACCGGCAAGACAAACGTCAACGGCACCATGAAGGAAGCCTGGTTCTCGGCCCACCTGATGCCCGGCACCAACGCCACCGAAGAGTTCACCTTCTCGAAGGGCACGCTTGACAGCTTCGACAGCCTAGTCAACACGACCATCGGCATCGACGCCTACCTGACCGATTCCTACGAGGACGTCGCTTCCTACAGCGCAACCATCGCGTAGCGACAGACATCGACAGCCGCGGATTGGCGGACAAACCCGCGCGCGTACCAGACGGGGCCGCAGGAAATGATCCTGCGGCCCCGCCGCTTTATGCCGACAGCACTGCCCATGCAAGCAGGCCGCCCGCCGTCTTCTGATGCAAAACGGCGGGCGGCCTGCTTGTATGGCGCCGGAACATGGGCGACGTACCGACTACGGGCGCTCCATATTGGGGACGATACTGCCTTCGGTCACCGCATGCACGGCAAGACGCATGATGTTGTCGTAGCCGGTCTTGCTCAGAATCTCCGAGATGCGGCGTTTGATGGTGCCCTCGCTCATAAACAGCTCGGCCGCGATCTCGCGGCGGCTCTTACCCTCGCAGGCAAGGCGCAAGATCGACAACTCGACATCGTCGAGGGCCGCCGCGCCCGAGAAGATGCTCTCTGGCGGCTTGGGAAACGTGCAGTAACCCGCCAGCGTGGAGCGCATCACGGCGAATAGCTCGTCGATACCAACATTCTTGTACACAAAGCTGTCGACGCCCGCCTCGCGCGCCTGGTCCACAAAGGTGATCTCGGGCATACCCGTCATGATAATGACGCGGCACTCGGGCAGCCGTTCTTTGATGCGCGCCGCCGCCACGATGCCGTTGGAATCGTGCTCGGTGCACACATCCATCAGTATCATGTCCGGACGCTCCTTGAGCACAACGTCCAAGGCATCCGAGGCGTCGGCGATCGCGGCGACAACGGTCATGTCGGGCTGGTCGCCCACGGAACGCGCCAGGCTCTCGCGCAAGATAGCCTGGTCTTCGATGATTAACACGCGGATCATGAGCTTCTCCTTTGGACCGTGGCGTTGGAGGCGAGCGGGATGGACACCGTAAGCGTGAAGGGCGGGGCGGTGTGGACTTCCAGGCTGCCGCCCAGATTCTGTGCGACATGCCTCATACCAGGGATACCCGTTCCCTCGCGATACGATACGGGTGCAGGCGCGCCGTCGTTAGAAACGACCATCCGCGCAACAGCGCCGTCTTCCGACGTCTCCTGCCGCAGGCGCACATGGACCCGATGCGCCTGCGCATGCTTGGTGGCATTGGTCGAGGCCTCGCGGATAATCTGCAGAAAGGCTGCGGCGACACGCGCGTCGCTTGGCAGCTCGCCCTCCACATCGATCTGCACGCTCACCAGGCCAAAGGCATGGACGATATCGCCCAGTTGCTCTGCCGGTTCGGTGTCGCCCTCGCTGCGCAGATCGGCAGCGATTGAGCGCAGCAGCGGGTCGATCTGCTCGAGTGACTCGTCATCCAGGCGCCCCTCCTCCAGATAACGATGGAGGATGGACAGGCGCTGCCCGATCACATCGTGCACGCGGGCACGCATGCGCAGGTAGGCCGCATTGTCGGCAACTTTTTTGACTTCTTCGATCTGGGACTGGAGCTCTTGGCCCGCAAGCTCAAGCAGGTGATTGGCTTGCGCCAGGCGGTCGTGGGCATGCGCATACTCCGTCACATCCAGCCCGATAATGCGCTCAAAGAGGCGGCCCGAAACCATAACGTCATCGTGCACAAACAAGCGAATCTCGGCGGGAGAAACCTCGACCACCGCGCGAGCATCACCAAAACGGTCCAAGTTAATCCGCACACGGTTCCTACTGCTTTCGGGCATTTGCATGCTAAGTTTGCGCAGGTCGTTCCATGTGCCGCTCATGTCACCTAGATCGGTGGGCATATGAAGTTCCACCAGGTTTTTGCGCATGCAGCGGTTCATGAGCAGCGGACGGCCCCTCGGGTCCAGATACAGGATGCCCACGGGAATCACGTTGATGGTCTCGATCGTCGAGAACGCGGTGATATCCTCCTGGCGGTTACGGACGTCCATCAAGAGCGCCGCGATGGAACGGAACAGGAAGAACGCTCCCTCTGCGATAAGGACAACGGTCCACGCCGAGCCCATGGCAAAAACCACCGGCGGTGTAACGGCGACAACAAGCAGCAGCTCGACCAGCATGACGGGGCGACGATAGCGCACCATAAGCACCACGCCATAGGCGAAGATTGCGGCATTGAGCCACAGCGCTCCGCCCATTGCCCTGGCGCAAACGTCAAGCGACGCCACCAGATACGAGCCAGACGACGCGAATAAGATGAGCGCCGAAATCATCAGGTGAAGCACAAGGCTCGCCTCGTAGGCGCAAATCACCTTACGGTTATAGGACGAGCGGCGCGATGAGATGAGCGGGACGTGGATCGTCTGCAGACACGCAGCCAGGGCAAAGACAACATCGAGCGCAACGATTTGGGGAAGGATGAGCGAAATCTGCATCGTCACTCACCCGCCCTCGGCATCAAGACGATCATGCGCAGCTGGCCGGGCTCGCCCTCAAGGCGATATGCCACGTTGCGCCCTTGCAAAGCGCTTTCGAGCTCTTGCGCAGCGGGTGTCTGCGAAAGATCCTCCTCGTCGTTGGAAAAAAGCGTGGCGCGCAACTCGACGCTGCACCGATCATGGTCGCCCAAGTGATACATAAGCGCCGGATGGTCGGTGGTGTAGGCAAAAAACGCAAAGTCATACACGCAGTCGTACAGGGCACTTACCGTACTGGCGTGCATCGGGCGCCGTATGGCGATAATCGAGGCGCAATCGATATCGATAGTGCGCAGGTCGCTTGCGAGCTCGTTGGCAATGAGCTGAATGCGGTCGCGATCAAAACCGCTCTCCCCGTGCTGTGCCAACGTGAGTGACCCCTTGCGCTTGCAATAGGCGACGAGCATCTTGGCGCGCTGCAGCATGCGGTAACGCTCGTGCGAAGACGCTTCGTCGGTCAACGGCGGCAGCGAGCTCAGCAGGTCGTACACCCCTTCGAGCGCGCGGGCAAGCGCCTGGTCCACGTCTTGGACCAGCAAGGTCTCGGCCTCTTGATCTGCCAAATGCGTCTTAAGGTCGTAGTCGGCGGCGAGCAGCTCATTTTGACGCTGCAGCTCCATGCGACGATGTGCCAGTTCACGGTTAAGCTCGTTGAGCTCCGACACGTCTTGGGCAAGCAGGGCCGATCCGCCCAACAGTGGAAAGGCACGGTACATCACATCGGGATCGGACGCCACGGCAAAGGCATGGGAGCGGCCGTGCTCCTGGGTCCGCAACTCCTCGCGCACGCCTACCGGCATTGGCTTTGACACCGGCGTGGCATAGACTTCCTGCAGGTCGCGCGTTAGAACTTTGAGGTCGAGCGGCAAGGTGTCGAAGATGCCAGCAATGTCGTGATACGACGGAATGACACCGCAATCGAGACAGATTTCCATCGCCACCACGCACAGGACGCAATAGACGAGCGAAAAGTTGAGCTTCCATGCCCAGGGCACGCGCAACGCATACGAGATGGCAAAGAATGCACCACCCAGCAGTACGAGTGCCGCCATACCCGAGAAACGCTGGATGCGAAAGGACGAGGACCGGCCAACCAGGATAAAAAAGGCAACGAAGTTAAAGGCTGTCCATACCAGAACGGTACCGTAGCCCCAACCATATGTGTAATCGTTGCTCCAGGTTCCACTCGATCGATCGAAATGGAAGACCTGCTGATGAACATCGTTAGTAAGCACAAAGCCGATAAGCAGGACAGCCATGACCCACAAAACGGTGCGGTACCGACGCCCCATACGATGCTGTTCCAAACCCGCGAGGCGCAGACCGCACAGCTGGTAGATCAGCGGAATGAGCGTCATGGGCACGTAGTACAGGTACCACAGCACGGTGGCATAGAACGGCGTGAACGACTTATATTTGAGGATGACCTCGATCATCCACAGGGCACAAATGGCGGCGATGGCAACAAGGCGGCGGCGCAAGACGTAGTCCAAGCAGCGTAGGTACGCCAACACACCCCAGATTGAAAATGCAATTGCGGCGACAAGCAGCGGGAGAGAGCTCGAGTGGACGAGCGCATCCACGACCTCTTCGGACACCTCGCTATAGGCGGGCACGGCGTTAGAAAGTTTGGGGTCGAAGGCGAACAGCGCCGGCAAGACTGCCAAAAGCATAAGGAACAGCGCGGTAATGGCGCCGGCGATAACAAAGACGCGGTGGCGATACACGCCATGCGATATTCCAACAAGGAATCGCGGCATGGCGAAGAGCCTGCCGCCCCTAAGATCCGCCACGGGCGCGGATCGGGCGGTCGCGTGGCCGATATGTCGCTCGCGGGTACCCATAGTGCTTTTAGTGTACCGACAGGCGGGCCCAAAAAGCGGGCCACATGTCCCAAAATCCGCCGACGGCGAGGGACGTCGCCAGCGACTAGTCGTTTAAGAACGTCCCCAATGACTAAGACAAAACGAGCGAGGATTTTTGGACGCCCAAATGGCGAGAGTGGATAATCTCCCACTTTGAGCCCACAAACAGGCTAAAAACGGGAGATTATCCACTCTCATTCTGCGGGTACTCATTTAAGTACGTCCCCAATGAGTGCTTTCACTTCTTTTAACAAAACGCCCGGCGGGCATTAACTGCTCGCCGGGCGTATTGGTTAGGAAACTCTGAAGTTGAGTGTCTCGGCTTCCTTAGGACAGATCCTCACCATTCGTTTCAATGACATGCTTGTACCAGTGAAAGCTCTTCTTTTTGGAACGCTTGAGGGTGCCGTTGCCGGCGTCGTCGCGGTCCACATAGATAAAGCCGTAGCGCTTGGACATCTCGCCCGTGCCGGCAGACACCAGGTCGATCGGGCCCCAGGTGGTGTAGCCCAGCAGGTCAACGCCGTCCTCGGTCACCGCATCGCGCATCGCGGCGATATGCTGGCGCAGGTAGTCGATACGGTAGTCGTCGTTGATGGAGCCATCCTCCTCGACAACGTCCTTGGCGCCCAGACCGTTCTCGACCACAAACAGCGGCTTCTGATAACGGTCGTACAGGTCGTTGAGGGTGATGCGGAAGCCCAGCGGATCGATGGCCCAGCCCCACTGGCTCTCCTGCAGGTAGGGGTTCTTGGCGCCGGCGAAGGCGTTGCCCTGGGTGCGCTCGACATCGGGGTTATCGGCACCGGCGGAGCAACGGGTGCTGTAATAGCTAAAGCTGATGAAGTCGACGGTGTTGGCGGCCAGGATCTCGCGGTCCTCATCCGTCATGCCCACATCGATGCCCAAACGCTCGAGCTTCTTGACGGCATAGGCCGGGTAGTAGCCGCGGCTCTGAACGTCGACGAAGAAATAGTTGCTCTGGTTGTCAATCTGCGCTTGGCGCACATCGCCCGGACGGCAGCTGTAGGGGTAGTAGCTACCTGCGGCAAGCATGCAACCGATCTTGACCTCAGGGTCGATCTCGTGAGCGATCTTGGTTGCCCAAGCGCTGGCGACGAGCTCGTTGTGGGCGGCCAGGTACTCGACGGCCTCCTTGTTCTCGCCCTCCTCAAAGACCAGACCGGCACCCATAAACGGCAGGTGCAAGATCATATTGATCTCGTTGAAGGTGAGCCAGTACTTCACCAGACCCTTGTAGCGGGTAAAGATCGTGGTCGCGAGGTTCTTGTAGAAGTCGATGAGCTTGCGGTTGCGCCAGCCGCCGTACTCCTTGATGAGGTGGATCGGGCAGTCGAAGTGCGTGATGGTCACGAGCGGCTCGATGCCGTGCGCCTGACACTCGCGGAACACATCCTCGTAGAAAGCCAGGCCGGCCTCGTTGGGCTCGGTCTCGTCACCGTTGGGGAAGATGCGGGTCCAAGCCAGGCTCATGCGGAAGGTCTTAAAGCCCATCTCGGCAAAGAGGGCGATGTCCTCCTTGTAGTGGTGATAGAAATCGATGCCGGTCTGCGCGGGGTAGTAATAGCCGTCCTCGAAGTCGAGCATCTTGCGCTGGCCGGAGACCACCGCATAGCGCTCGGGGCCGTGCGGTGCCACGTCCACGTTGGCCAGGCCGCGGCCATCCACGTCGTAAGCGCCCTCGCACTGGTTGGCAGCCGTCGCGCCGCCCCACAGGAAGTCTTTACGGAAAGCCATGCATCAATCCTTTCACACGCTGTTTGTCGTAGCTTCAGTATCCCCGCAAACAGCGCGCCGCTCAACGACAGCAACGCAGGTCGACACTTCTTTTCGCGCGCGGGCGTCCGGCAGCCGCCCCTGCCTGACACTTTCTGATACCGCCGCCCCAAACCACCACAAAGGGGACAGGCACCTTTGTGGTGGTTTGGGGCGGTTTGTCTTGATCTGTAACAGGTAGACCGCCAAAACCGGGCCTGGTGTTACAGATCGAGATCTTTCGGGCACCCTCTGCGGTTATCTCAATCTGTAACAGGTAGAGACGATTTAGCCCGCCAGGTGTTACAGATTAAAACAAAAGCCCCTAGTCCACGGTGATGTCGAGGTTCTTGCCGACGAGGCCCACGTAGCCGCCTTCGGCTGCCTTGGGGCTATCGGCGTGGCAGAGGACCCACTTGTCAGCCTTCCAGTAGCAGTAGCTGTCACCGGCGGCAGGCATGTCGGCTGCAGCCTCGGGGCGCGGGCCATTGGTGCCCGCCGGCAGCGCCACCATCACCTGGAAGCCGCCGTCGTCGACCATGCAGGGCGTGTAGTGGAGCGTGGTGTTGAAGACCTCAACGACCTTGCCCGCCGGTACGCGGAACGCCTTGACGCACGCGGTGTCGAGCTTGCCGTCCTCGATCTCCCAGCGATGCGCCACGAGCAGGATAAAGTCGCGGGCGCCCAGGTTAAACTCGCTGGCGCGGTGATACTCCAGGCAGTTGAGGCGTGTGTTGTGCCCGTTGCACCAGCCGAGCTGGAAGGAGCGGCCGCCGTACATGAGAAAGCCCAGCTTATCGGCATCCTTGACGCCCTCGAGCTCCGGCGCGCTTGCTACGTACTTGCTGCCCTCGGGGATGGGCGTAGCCGCGAGCGCCTCGATGAGCGGAGCGGTCAGGTTGGACGGAACGTCGTTCCACACGCAGCCATAAGATTTGAACTCGTGATCTGATACAGAGTAGATATGCATGTTCGCTCCTGTTCGTTTATGTGACAGTACGAACATTCTAGAACATCATTCATCCACGACCACGATCAATACCGAAAACATTGCATGACGAAATCACCCGCTTAAAAAGCGACATGCAGTTTCCTAGTCGAGATAATCTTTAAGAAACTCAATAACGCTCATACACCAGTAGTCGGTCTCCGGCGCATGGGGCTTCATCAATGCGTGCCCCCCTTCTGAATACATGACTCCCTCATGGTGTACTCCAGCTGCATCCAGAGCATCGACCATCTTTTCATAATTGTCGGGCGATACAATATCATCGTCAGCGCATTGCCAAAGATATGTCGGAGGATACTGCTCCCACACATGCTGATTAATACAGAAATCATCGAGCGAGTCGCGACCAGCCCCGCCGCACACCGAATCAAGAAATCTATTGTCTGATGCGTTCTCAAAGCCATGAAGATCAATCGGTGCATAACACAGGGCCAAGGCTTTTGGCGCCTCGCATCCGTAGGACGCAAATCCCTTGTTGTCCGTCCCCCACTCGGCAGTTAAATGCGCACCAGCAGAAAAGCCGATAACTGCATAACTTTTTGCGACATTAAATTTCGCTGAATTCTCCAGGACAAAACGGACGGCTCGATTTAAATCGTCGATTGGGCGCGGCATCAAAGGCTCGACCCTCACCCTGTATGACAGCACGAACACGTTATAGCCCGCATCGTTGAGCTCGGGGGCAACGGGAAAGCCTTCCACTTGATGACAAACGCTCTGATAACCTCCGCCCGAAACCGCAATGATAAAGGGAGCCCTAGGTCTCCCGGGAAAGAAGAACAGTTTCGTATTGCGCCGAGTCGGATCACGGATGCAGTCGGCTTCATCCCAAATATCGTAGGCAACCTGCCTCCCGTCATCCACGAGCTCGACAATTCGATTCAATCCACGCAAAACGCGAGCAGTTTCATATGGATTAGCATCAGAATTCATATGAGACACAATGGGTTTATTCCACATGCGCTCCCAAGTTGAAGGCCGGCAAAGCATAAGGTGCTCGCCAAAGCCAGCGAACTCAGGAAGGAGCGCGATTTCGCCAAACGTCATATCGGCAGTAATTGTCATAGCTAGTCACTCCAAAAATGAGGGTGGGCTCGCGTGAATCAACGGCAAGCCCACCACATGCAATCTGCCGCGGGGTTTTCGGCAGCTTACATCCCGAATAATTGTCTACTCCACTACCGCCTCTTCATCAGGGCGATACAGGATGTAAACGAGAACGAAGTTAAGAATTAAACCGACGACATTGCAAAGAATTGCGCCGATGAGGCTGCTCATATCACCAGAAGGATCCATATAACCGGGGAAGCTAAAAATGCCGCTCGACGTCATAACGAACGTACAGGTGTTGAAAATCGCCGGGATAACAGCACTGATTGCTCCGGCGACCATGGAAGCGATAATGATCTTCTTGTGCTCCAAGATGATGCCGTACAGCGCCGGTTCCGTAATCCCGAAAAAGCCCGTAATGGCACAGCTGAACCCAAGACTCTTTTCACTCGGGTCCTTCGAGCGGAGGGCAAACGCCAAACAAGCGCCGACAACACCCATGCTGCAGCAGAGAAGTCCAAGGATAGGATCGGAGCCGACGGTCATAATATTGTTGATGGAAAGCACGATCAGGGCCCAATGGAGTCCAAGGGGGATCATAACGAGACCGAATATCGGCCCGAGAATAACGCCGCAAAGGACGGGGCTGAACTGATAGACCGCCAGCACTGCAGCCGCAAGCAAAGAGCTCGCCTGCTGAATAACGGGGCCGATCACAAGGAGCGAGACGGGGGCGGCAACAGCAACCGTCAGGAACGGGACGAGCGCAAATGCCACAACATCGGGAAGAACCGCCCGCAGCCACTTATTAAGAACGGATGCGAACCAAGCCGCCACGATAGCAGGAAACACCGTGGAGGAATAGCTCACCATTGTGAACTTCATGCCGAGCAAATCCAGCGCATCGCCCGCTCCGGCCGCAGCAACGAAAGTCGGATAAACCAGGATTGCGCCGAGTACCGCACCGATATATCGATCGGTTCCAAAGAACTGAGCAGCAGATGATCCGACAAGAACGGGCAGGAAATACATGCAGGCATTTCCCATGCCGTACAGCAGAGTGTATATTCCGCTCTCGGCGGAAACAGCACCCGCCGTCGTCAGAATGCTAAGGATGGCGTTTATCATTCCGCATGCGATCAAGGCAGGAAGAACGGGCATCATGATGCCGCTGATGAACTTCATTAGCTTTCCCAGAAAGCCCTTAGTCTCTCCTTCGCTTGCCTCGGAATCTCCGGCGTCAATCCCGGTTTCCTTGGCAACGATTTCATAGACCTTATCGACCTTAGGTCCCACAATCACCTGATATTGCCCCGCGGAATGGCGAATGTCGATCACGCCATCAATCGCCTTGACTTTTGCATCGTCTACGATGCTTTCGTCCTTAAGGTTGAACCTTAAACGAGTCATGCAGTGAGCTACAAATGTAACGTTGTCTGCGCCGCCCACCATCTCGAGAATCTCGGCAGCGAGCTTGGTTGTATCTGCCATAAATACCATTTCTCCCATGTTGAGTTTTATATGTAACCATCAGCAAAGCGCGCGCCTTTGCCAACTAATTACCTTGTTTTCGATGCAATTCGATTGATGTGCATCATGAGGTAGAGTCTTTCTTCGTCTATAAGTTCCCGCCCCGTCAGTCGGCTGAGAACAGAAGCAATATCATCGGCGCACATTGATGCCACCGGATATTCTTTTTTGAGCGAGAGGTACATCTTGCGGTTGTCGCTCACGATGCTTTCGCCAGAGTTCAACCTATTGAATAAGTACTGAAGATGGGTTGCGAACCTTGCGTAATCGAAACCTTCCCGATCAACTTGAATGCCAAGCCGATTTTCAACAGCAACGGTTGACTCCTCCAGAACACGATCGTAGATATCCGCGCTAAACTCTTTAACTACTTCGCATGAGTCCGAATCGGCCATGTTATTGATAAACGCCATGGCAATTCCAACTGCCTCATGAGCTGGAAGCCTAACGTTAAGACGTTTCCTGATTATCTTAAGTGCATACTCGCCGATTCTAAATTCGACGGGATATTGTTGGCGGACATCAAACGATAAAGGCATGCGGACAACGATATTTTGCTCTTTGCGCTTAACCGCATACGCGATATGGTCCGCAAGGATAAACGGCAAATTAGGGCTCACCTCATAAGACAGCAAACCTGTCGACATATCAATAACATCCGAGGTAAGCTCGAGAAGCTCGTCGGGGACCTCGTCAACGAGAGCGATGTAGCGAGAGCTAACGTTATAAAACGTTCGTTGAATCTCCGAAAGAGGGACCTCGTCTCCGACATTCTTAAACCCCAGACCACGGCCGAATGCAACCAACTGTCTGCCATTTCCATCGACGCAGAGGACAGCGCTGGTATTAATTCGTTTAACAATTTCCATGTGTCCCCCCCCTAAACAGAACAAGGCTCCCGAAGCAGAATCCGACAATCAATGTCGACAGATGCTGCTTCAGGAGCCTTGCCTGAATATCACTCTGAGGACTAGTTTAAGCGAGCTAGTGCTAATGACCTCGAATAAACACTTCTAAACAGTTAAACGGTCGATATCTCCGTGTGAACGGTTTGGAGGCAGAGGGCGGCCCTATGCCTGCTGATAGTGCAGGTGCTTCTCGTCGATATCGGCCAGGTCGCGGTCGAGATAACGACGCGCAAGCCAGTTGGCCATGGGGAGGTTCTGGTCCAGGTAGTTGCCGCACTCCTCGGGAGCAGCGCCGGGGATATCGCCCTCAAAGCCAGCAACAAACTCGAACAGCTCACGCACAAGCGGCAAGATTTCCTCGCTCGTCAGCTCACCAAAAACGACGAGGTAAAAGCCCGTGCGGCAGCCCATGGGCCCAAAGTAGACGATACGGCTCGACCACTCGGCATGGTTGCGAAGGAAGGTGGCGCCCAGATGCTCAATGGTGTGGCACTCGGCCGTGTTCATGACTGGCTCCTTGTTGGGCGTGGTCAGGCGCAGGTCAAAGGTGGTGACGGCGGCGCCGGTCGCCGGATCGCGGTCGATGCGGCTCACATACACGCCGGGCTCAAGCAGCAGATGGTCAACGGAAAAACTTGCAATGCGCTCCATGGCAGTTCCTCTCGGTAGTCAATTTGGGACGGGGCTCTTTTAGCTGGTTCGAATGGTCGCACCAATCATACCAGTCAAAAAAGCCCCGTCCCAAATGAGCTGCCCGGGACGGGGATCAATGAGTTTTTAATCCCCGTCTCAGAATAATCATGCTAGGCGGTGTACGCGATTGTAGATTTCACGGCATGGCGCCAGCCGGCGATCTTTTTGGCGCGCTCGTCGGCGGACATGGTGGACTCCACGATGCCGCGGGCGCCGTAGACGTCGACGACGTCGCGCGTGTACATGCCCAGCGCAATGCCGCAGGCCCAGGCCGCGCCCAGACCGCTCATCTCGTCGTTGCTCGCGATGCGAATGGGCGAGCCGACCAAGTCGCTCTCAAACTGCATCAGGTACGCGTCGCGCGTGGGACCGCCGTCAACACGAAGCTCGGCCAACGCCGCGCCCGAATCCTCGACCATCGCATCAATCACGTCGAAGATCTGATAGGCGATCGACTCGTCAGCGGCCTTTACGAACTCCGCACGGCCCGTGGTGCGCGTCATGCCAAAGATGCAGCCCTCGGCATCGCTCGCCCAGTGCGGCGCGCCCAGGCCAGTGAACGCCGGCACAAAGTAGACACGGCTTGCCGGATTGGCGGCGTAGCACAGGTCGGTGACTTCCTCGGGATTGTTGATGAGTTCCAGGTCGTCGCGCAGCCACGTCTTGACGGCGCCGGCGTAGCTCACGTTGCCCTCGAGAACATACTCGGTCACACCGTCCATACGCCATGCGAGCGAGCTCGAAAGCCCATGCGAGCTGGCGACGAACTCGTCGCCGACGTTCATCATGACCGAGCTGCCGGTGCCATACGTTGCCTTGGCCATACCGCGGCTGCGGCAACCCTGCGCAAACAGGGCCGCATGGCTGTCGCCCAGCACGCCGTGCACCGGCACGGGCGCGGGCAAAAAGCCGTCCAGGTCCGTCGTGCCAAAGAGACCGTCGGAGTCGGTCACCTGCGGCAGGCAGGCCGGATCGATGCCAAAGGCCTCGCACACCGGCTCGCTCCAGCAGCCACGGCGCAGGTCGAAGAGCTGTGTGCGGCTGGCATTGGACCAGTCGCAGCGGAACTCCGCGCCGCCCGTGAGCGTCCAGACCACCCAAGCATCGATGGTGCCTAGACACAGCTCGCCCGCCGCCGCAGCCTCGGCAGCCGCCGGAACGTTCGCGAGGATCCAAGCCATCTTGCCCGCCGGATAGTAGGGCGAGAGCACCAGACCCGTCGTGTCACGCACCAGCTCGGCCACGCCTTCGCGCGCGGCAAGCTCGTCGCACAGCTCGCGGGCGCGGGCGCACTGCCACACCACGGCGTCGCATAGCGGCTCGCCCGTCGTGCGGTTCCAGGCAACGGTGGTCTCGCGCTGGTTGGAGATGCCAATGCCGGCGATATCGGCCGGATCGACCCCGGTCTCCTCCACCACGGCACGCGCCACGGCCAGCACGTTGGCGGCAATCTCGGTCGGATCATGGCTCACCCAGCCGGCCTCGTTGACAATCTGGCGATGCGAGCGGTCGGCACGATGAATCAGGTGGCCGCCCTCGTCCACCAGCAGCGCCTTCGTGCCCTGCGTGGACTGATCGATTCCGATGATGTATTTGCTCATGTACTCTCCTGTCTCCCCCGTCGATTTAAAAACTAAAACCCGACGGACAAGGAGCGAGTGGCCGACCGGCTCATGAGAGCGCAGCCGGCCTGCTCAGAATTCAACCTAAAAGGATTGGTGCAAACCTGTCCCCTTTGCACCAAGTTGATGCAAAGTAACCTGTCCCCGATGCACCAATTACTCTGCGGGCAGGAACTCGGCGACGGTCTGCGCGATTCCGGCACCCGTCAGGCCGTAGTGCGCAAAGACCTCGGGACTCGTGCCGGTGATGACCGGCGCGTCGGGCAGGCTCAGGCACTTAACCGGACGCGGGCAATGCTCGCCCACGACCTGCGCGACCATGGAGCCCAGGCCGCCAAAGGGGCTGTGCTCCTCAACGGTCACGACGGCGCGCGTGGCACCGGCGGCCTCAATCACGGCCTCGGCGTCGAGCGGCTTGACGCAGTACATGTCGAGCACGGTAGCGGAGATGCCCTGCTCGGCCAGCAGGTCGGCGGCGTCCACGGCATGGCGGACCATCTCGCCGGTGGCGACAATCGTCACATCGGTGCCACGACGCACCCAGGTGGCGCGGTCCATCTGGAACGGGCACTCGTCCTCGGTATACACGTCCTCGACCGGGTTGCGGCCCACGCGGATATAAGCCGGCTTGTTGTCGGCAACCAGGGCGCGCACGAGCTCGGCGGTCTGGAAACGATCGCTCGGCAGATATACGCGCATGTTGGGAATCGCACTCATGGCAGCGATATCCTGCGCGGAGTGATGGCTCATGCCCAAGGCGCCGTAGGAGACGCCGCCCGAGATGCCGATGAGCTTGACGTTGGTGTTGGAGTACGAGACATCGACCTTGCACTGCTCATACGAGCGCGTGGTCACAAAGGACGCCGGCGAGGCGGCCCAAGCCTTCTTGCCGCACGAAGCCATGCCGGCGGCGATGCTCACCAGGTCCTGCTCGGCGATGCCGACCTCGACGGACTGCTGGGGATACTGATCGAAGAACGGCGTGAGCGATGCGGAGCCGCGGGAGTCGGAGCACAGGACGACGATGTCCTTATCGGTCTCGGCGGCCTCGAGCAGCGTGTCGCAGATAACCTTGCGGTTGGCGATCTTGTTAGCCATTGATAGCCTCCTTGTGGGCAGCGAAATCGGCGATGATCTGGGCATATTCCTCGTCGTTGGGCAAGTGATGATGCCAGGCGGCCTTGTCCTCCATAACCGGCGAGCCGTAGCCCTTCACCGTGTTGAGGATGATGACCGTGGGCTTGCCCTTGGTCTCGGCGGCCAACGTCAGTGCGGCATCGATGGCCTGGACGTCGTTGCCCGGAATGGAGAGCACGTTCCAGCCGAAGGCGGCCCAGCGCTCCTCCTGCGAATCCTGCTTCATGACGTCCTCGGTGCTGCCGCTGATCTGCAGGCGGTTGCGGTCCACGAGCGCGCACAGGTTATCGAGCTGGTAGTTGCCGCCGCTCATGGCGCCTTCCCAGACCGAGCCCTCGGCAAGCTCGCCGTCGCCCATGATGGTGTAGACGCGGTAGTCGCGGCCGTCCATCTTGCCGGCAAGCGCCATGCCCACGGCCACGGGCAGACCGTGACCCAACGAGCCGGAGTTCATCTCGATGCCCTTGAGCTTGTTGTTGGGGTGGCCGATGTAGGGGCTGCCAAACTTGGAGAAGCGGGCCTTGACGTCGTCGAGGTCCAGATAGCCCTCGTGGCACAGCACCGCGTAGTAGGCTTCCATGGCGTGGCCCTTAGAGAGCACAAAGCGGTCGCGGTTGGGGTCGTCGACGGTCTCGGGCGAAATGTTGAGGTGGTTGGCATAGAGGGTCATGAGGGCGTCGATCACCGACATGTCGCCGCCGATGTGGCCGCCGGCGCCAGCCATGATGATATCGACGCAATCGCGGCGAAGATCCCAACGCAGGGACTCAAGCTCTTCGATAGTTGCCATTTCTACTCTCCTCGCAGGTAAGCTTTGACGTCTTCTTCAATCGGGTCGTATAGGTCGGGCTGGATGCCAATGTACTTGCACGCCTCGTAGAGCACCGGTACCACGTTGGCGTGAATGGCGACGCAGTGGTGAATGTAGGGGCCCTCGACGATCTTGGCCTCGAGGCGCTTGAGGTTGTCGACCTCAACCCACAGGTAGGTGCCCATGCCGGCCGGCCCGTCGATGCCGCGGGCGTTGCCGAGCAGCAGCGAATACTCGCCGTTGTCGCCATCAAAGCGGGCAAGGGTGAGGTCGCCGTGCTTGGCCTCGGCCGTCAGCGCACCGGGGTGATCGAAAGCCAGCGGGTAGGTGAGCTTGGGCTTGACGGCCGCGCAGCTGCAGGGCCAGGGACCGCAGTGCTGTAGCAGCTCGCCGTTCTCGTTATCGGGATGACGCACGGTCCAGTCGGCGAACATGCCGCGGTGACGGCCCAGGTCGGCGGCCTCGACCATCAGCGCGGTAATGGCGCCGTGGATATCGGTCTCGCACACGATAGGGATGCCCATCTCGTTGAGGATGGCGTTGGCGGCGCAGGGCATAATGCCCAGCTCGTCCTGCAGAGCGTTCCAGCACTGGATGGCGCCGGCGTTGCAGCCGTACTTATCGACCAGGCGCTTCATGGCGATAGCGAGCCCTGCGACCGCGGGGACCTTGTCCTCGGGAATGCAGATCTCAAAGCTGTCGCGAATGTGGTCGAGCATGGCGGACATGGCCTGTTCGTCGGTCTGGGCGTCGCGCACGGCCTGGACGAGCTCGGTCATGGGGATGGGTGAAAGCTGGATGTTGAACTTCTCGAGCAGCTCGCCCTCGTTGCACATGGTCGACCAGAAGTCGAACGGACGAGTGGCCATCTGCAGGATGCGGGTGTGCTTGAAGGTCTTGACCACGTTGCACACGGCCAGGAAGTCCCAGACGCCGCGCTCGAACTCGGGGTCGGTCAGGCGGCAGTTGGTCATGTAGGTGAAGGGAACCTGGAAGCGGCGCAGGACCTTGCCAGTCGCGAACAGGCCACACTGGCTGTCGCGCAGACGGGTGCCGTCGGGCTCGGGGCGCTCGTCGCGCGGGCCCCACAGCAGCACGGGCAGGCCGAGCTCACGGGCAAGGCGGGCGCAAACGTACTCGGTGCCAAAGTTGGCGTGGCACAGCATGATGCCGTCGACGCCCTCGGCGCGGAACTTCTTGACGATAGGCTCGATATGGCTGTCGTCAAACAGCAGGCCCTCGTCGTTGATGTCGTCGATGTCCACAATGTCGACGCCGATCTCGCGCAGGCGATTAGCCGTCAGGCCGCGATACTTAATCGCGTCCGGCGCGCTAAAAATGCTGCGGCGCGTGGGCACAAAGCCGAGCTTGATCTTATCCATGTACGTCCTCCCCTAGTCACATGTTCAGTAAACAGACGCTTGTTTCGTTTTGTTCTGTTTACTAAATGTTTTACTATTCTGTTTAGAAGTTTAGCGCGAAATACCCGTGGACGGTAGTGAAATCAGCCTAAACGGTATGTAAACAGACTGAACATACAAGGGAAACAAAAAGGGGTCCCGAAGGACCCCCTTTTTGAATAGGGTTGTTTTTACTGCCCTCGCGCGCTTTGACGCGCCGCGAGCGATGCTGCCCTCGCCTAGATTTCGCGCACGCTCTGGCGCTCGACAAAATACGTCGATACGGCCGTCTTGCAGGTATAGCTCTTGGGATTGCGGATGTTGCCCACCAGGCGGCGCACCGCGATCTCGCCCACCTCGTGCTTGGGAACGTGCACCGTAGTGAGCGGCGGGTTGGAGAAGGCGCCCAGAGACAGGTCGTCAAAGCCGATGATCGAGACATCCTCGGGCACGCGTACGCCGTGTTCGTTCAGCGCGCGCATGGCGCCCACGGCAAGCACATCGTTCTCGGCAAAGAAAGCCGTCGGCAGGTCGTCGCGCGAGATGCTGTCGAGCCACACGCCCATGTCGCGATAAGCGCCCTCGAGCGTGGTGTTCAGCGTGACGCGCCATGCCGGATTGGCCTCGAGGCCCGCATCCTCAAGCGCTTGGCGATAGCCGCGCTCGCGATCCTTAAAGTTGCGGATGCGAAGGTCGCCTGCCAGATAGCCGATATGCTTGTGACCCTTCTCGATAAGGTAATCCACGGCACGCAGCACCGAATCGATGTTGGCAATGACTACGGCATCAAAGTACTGGCGGTCGCTCCAACCGTCGAGCACGATCAGGTGGGCGGCGGCGTTGGCAAACAGGGCGTAGTCTTCCTCGCCCAGCTCGGTGCCCATCAGCACGATGGCGGCAGCCGGGTCGGCGATAAGGCCCTCGACCTGCGGGCGCACGGCGTTCAGGTCGCTAAAGTCGAGCGAGACAAAGCTCGTGCTCATGCCGTGGCGACGCGCCTGGCGCTCCACGCCCTCGATGACCGCGGGATGGAAGGTGCTCTCGTCCAGAATGGCGCCCGTCTTGCGCGCAAGCACAAACTGGATGCTCTCGAGCTGCGTCGACTGCTGATAGCCGAGCGACTGCGCGCACTCCAAGATGACCTTGGCGGTCTCCTCGCTCACGCTGCGCTTGCGGTTGAGCGCGTTGGACACGGTTGCGGGCGAAAAACCGGTGATGCGGCTGATCTCGCGAACACTTGCTTTGGCCATTGTTCCCCCTAGCAACGGCCGTGGCGGAGCATCGCGACTCGATGGCTCGGCAACTAAACGACCGCAAATTCAATCTAAACAGAATAGTAAATGTTTAATAGCTAGTTTAGCCTGTTGTCAAGCGAAGCGACGCGACTATTCCCCCAACGGGCGCATTTGCTCGGTAGCTAATTTGGGACGGGGCTATTTTGACTACTTTCGCCGCCGCTCCCACCAAATGATTTTTTAATCCCCGTCCCAGAAAAATCATTACCGAGGTAGGGAAAAAGCCCCGTCCCAAATTGACTACATGGGGCGGGGCGTGAAAAACATTTATCCCAGGACGCGGGCCATGCGCGTCTTGAACTCAGTCAGGAAGCGCGGGGCGTCGACGGTCAGCGCCACAAGCGCGCTCTTGTCCGGATCGGACAGGCGGTGCTCGTCGCAGATGGTGCGGCCGCGGTACTCGCCCAGCAGGTCGACGCGCAAATTGCAGCCGAGCGCACCCACGAGTGTGGGGTCGATCGCCACGGCAACAGCCAGGGGATCGTGCAGTGCGCAGCCGCCCAGGTAGGGTGCGTTCATCTCGTACGAGCCAATGTAGTGCTCGACCATGCTCGCAAATGCGCAGCCCGCCATGGTGCCCGAGCCCGTCCAGCCGGCAACATCGCGGCGCGTGAGCACCACGCGATGCGTCACGTCCAGGCCCACCATGGTGAGCTTGCGACCCGAGCGCAGCACGGCGTCGGCGGCCTCGGGGTCGCTTGCCATGTTGGCCTCGGCACCCGCGCTCACGTTGCCGGGCACGGTCAGGGCGCCGCCCATCACCACCACGCGGCCGATAGACATCATCGCCGCCGCATCGCGCTCCAGGGCAAGTGCCAAGTTGGAGAGCGGGCCGGTCGCCACGTAGATCAGGTCGGGACCATAGGTGCGCGCGGCATCAATCAGGTAATCGACCGCCGCATTGCCATCGGCCGACGTCGCGCCCACCGGCTCGTACGGCGAGGCGGGCACGCTTGCGCCGCCAATGCCGTTCTTGCCGTGGATAAGCGTGGTGGACGCCGGCGGCGTGTAGGGTTCGGTCGCCTTCATGGGACGATCGGCGCCCAGGTACACCGGCACCTCGGGACGACCCAACAGGTCGAGCACCGCCAGGCAGTTGTGCGCCGACTGCTCGACGCGCACGTTGCCAAAGCATGTGGTAATGCCCACGAGCTCCACCTCGGGGCTCGCGATGGCATAGGCGAGCGCCATCGCATCGTCCACACCCATATCCAGATCAAGGATCAACTTCTTGATTGCCATTGTTCTACTCCGCTTCTCCGTCTACATCCAAACCGTCTAAACCAAACTTGCGCTCGACTTCCGCACGCGTGGGAATTGATTGCTGAGCGCCCAGGCGCGACACCGTCACCGCCGAGGCGCGTGCGCCCGCCGCCATGCACTCAAAGAGCGGCAGACCCTGCAGGCGAGCCGCCGCAAGCGCGCCGATAAACGTATCGCCCGCAGCCGTGGTGTCGACCACCTCGCTCGAAAGCGCCGGCATGCGCAGCAGCTCACCGTCATCACCAAGTGCAACTGAGCCGTCGCCGCCTAGCGTGATGACCGCAGCCCCGGCGCCCTTGTCGAGCAGCGCATTGAGCGCGGCGGCGCAACTCGCGTCATCCGTGGGCAGAATGCCCGTCAGCACCTGGCACTCGGTCTCGTTGGGGCAGACCAGGTCGACCGCAGACCACGCTCCCGCCGGCAGGTCGCAGGCGGGTGCCGGGTTAAAGATCGTATAGAATCCCAGCTCGTGAGCGCAAGAGAGCGCCGCGGCCGTTGCCATCAGATCACATTCGCCCTGGACGATAAAGACGCTTCCGGCAGCCGGGGCAATCTCGCTGGCGTCGCCATCGAGCTCGTCGGGCACCAGGCGCCTCAGTGCGCGGGAAACGTCCTCGCCCGCAAGTGCATGGTTGGCGCCCGGCGACAGCACGATGCGGTTGTCGCTCTCGCAGCGAATGATAGTCGCGGTACCGGTCTCCACGCCATCGAGACGTGTCACAAGCTCAACGCCCACGCCGGCATCCTGAAGCCCCGCCACGAGCACATCGCCAAAGGTATCGCGACCGACCGCGCCGATCATGTGCGTGCACGCGCCCATACGCGCGGCAGCTACGGCCTGATTGGCGCCCTTACCGCCGGCGTTGGTGATAAAACCGCTGCCACCGACTGTCTCGCCCGCGCGCGGCATGCGCTCGCACGCCACCGAAAGGTCCATGTTCATGCTGCCGAACACCGCAACGATGCTGTGATCCGCCATGGAAACCTCCTCGTCCGTGGGCTCTGCACCCGCTGTCGGCCGTCAATCGCGTGCTCTCGCACCTCTATAACTTTAGTTCACTTTGATGTGAACACGCGCTTGAGCTTGCGCCAGCAGCAAGCATTCACAGGAACAGGCAGCTACAATGAATGTGTGCTGATTATTCTCGTCATTGGATGATGTTTTATGGAACAATTCTCGCAATCGGGCTCGCGCGGTCGACGCCGCACGGGCAACGAGCCGGCACCGCACGAACGCGTGAAGGACGAATGCCGTGCCAACGAGCCGCAACGCACCACGAGCCCCCATCGCGCTTCCGCCAACAGCGCGGGCCGTGCCAACACTCCCGCCACGGAGCAGACGCCTGCTCGCCCCAAGTCCCGCTACATCCCTGCCCTTGACGGCCTGCGCACGCTTGCCGTCGTCGCGGTGGTGCTCTATCACCTCAACCTCACGTGGGCGCAGGGCGGCCTGCTCGGCGTCACGATCTTCTTTGTGCTTTCGGGCTATCTGATCACACGCCTGCTACTCAACGAAGTCGCTAAGACCGGTCGCATCGACCTCAAGAGCTTCTGGATCCGCCGTATCCGTCGCCTGGTCCCCGCCGTGGTAACCGTCGTGGTGGTGACCTGCGCGCTGTGCACCGTCTTCAACCACGTGATGCTCACCAAGATGCGCCCCGACATCCTGCCATCGCTGCTGTTCTTTAACAACTGGTGGCAGATTATGCAGGACGTCTCGTACTTCAACGCCCTGGGCGACCCCTCGCCGCTTACGCACTTTTGGTCGCTCGCCATCGAGGAACAGTTCTACCTGGTTTGGCCCCCGCTGCTGCTCGCTATGGTATCCATGCACATGAGCAAGCCCAACACGCGCCGCGTGGTTCTGGGCCTGGCTGCCGTCTCCGCCATCGCCATGATGGTGCTCTATAACCCTGCCGCCGACCCCAGCCGCGTGTACTACGGCACCGACACCCGCGTCTTCTCGCTGCTGCTGGGCGCCTGGATGGCCTTTATCCCCGATCGCGACCTGGCGCCGGTGCGTCTCGCTCATCGTTTGGGGCTCAATCGCCTGGCTGGCGCCGCCAAGCACGGCAAGAAGGCCGAGGGCAAGCCTGGCGAGAAGGCCGACGACGCAGCCGAGACCGCCCCGGCACAGCCGAGCGCCCTCGTGCGTTTTTGGTCCTCGCCCGCATCCATCGATGTGTTGGGCGTCGTGGGTCTGGTTGGCCTTGCCGCCATGGTCGCGCTCACCAACGGCTACACCGCCTTCCAGTATCGCGGAGGCACGCTGCTGTGCTCGATCCTCACACTCATGGTCATCGCGGCCTGCGTGCAGCCCCAGGGAATGGTTGCCCGCGCGCTGTCCGCCGAGCCGCTCGTGTGGGTTGGCAAGCGCTCATACAGCATCTACCTGTGGCACTATCCGCTGCTGTTGCTTATGAACCCGGTCGCCAACATCAACGATACACCGTGGTGGCAGTACATTTTGCAGGTGCTGTTGGTGGTCACCGTGGCCGAATGCTCATATCGCTTTATCGAGACGCCGTTTAGAAAGGGCGCCTTTGGGCGCACCGTATCCGAGTTCCGCGACGGCACCACCACGCCCGCCAACTGGGTACGCGCGCATATTCCTGTGTGCGCCACTTGCGGGATCGTGCTTGTCATCGCGCTGGGCGGCCTGATCTTTGTGCCGGAGACCTCCGCGCTGAGCGGTGAGGGCGCCGAAGTCCTCAACAAGGAAGCCAAAAACACCGCGCCCACCGACCAGCAGGCGGCCGACGACACCGACAAGGACAACGACGGCTTCCCCGATGGCTCCTACGACCTGTTGATGATCGGTGACTCCGTGTCGCTGCGCGCCGTTGATTCCTTTGACGGCGTGTTCCCGCACAGCCATATCGATGCCGAAAAGGGCCGCCAGTTTGATGCGGGCCGCGCGACATTTGAGGGCTATCTCCAACAGAACCTTGCCGGCAAGATCGTGGTCTTTGCGCTGGGCACCAACGGCTTGGTAACCGACGATCAGATCGACGCCATCATGGCCGATGCGGGAGATAAGCGTATTGTGGTGTTTGTGAACACGCGCAGCCCGCAGCCGTGGGTTGGCTCTACCAACCAGGCCATCGCCAACGCCGCTACGCGCTACAAGAACGTGCGCGTTATCGATTGGTACGGATACAGTGCCAACCGCAACGACCTGTTCGATGGCGATGGCACGCACCTATCGACCACTGGCGTGACTGAATACCTCAACTTGATCCACGACGCAGTCAAGAAGGACCTGCCCGTGCATCCCGAGGATCACGTCAACGATCCGCAGCCGGCAGCCGTCAAGTCTGCCACCGACGCGCTCGTCAATGCGCTCGCTCTCAAGCCGCACAAGCTGGGCACCGACAAGTAACCTGCAGCGCAAACTTCCCACATCCGGGGGGGGTGCCTGCCACGGCAGGCACCCCCCCTCCGGCAGTTAGGGACGTTCCTTATGTGCCGGCACCTAGGGACACTCCTGACACAGCCGAGGAATGCCCTCCTTGCGACCGAATTCTGGGCGCCTCGCCACCCCGAGCGTTGTTTCCAAGCCCACACCCGCAGCAGCAAACAACCCAAAATCACTCTTTTCGAGCCGGCTCCAAGAGGTCGTGGACAAAAAGGGGCAAATATGAGTACTGTTACCATTTTAGTAGCAGGCAAAACCACCCAAAATGACGCCCATGCGGTAGCGCACGACCTTTCCAGTTGACCAGAATGGCCGGCTTAGGACTTGGAGCTGCGCTTTTAATGAACAGATTTTTAGATATGTTCATTATTTTCCTTGTCGTAAATGCTATTGGCCAGGCGACAGTACTCATATATGGCATTTTTTGTCCACACGCATATTACTAACCCCCTATAACAGGCAAAATACAGGCCGCAACCCATGGCAGCGGCCTGTTTGGAGTCCAAAAGAGGCACTAAGCGCTGTAGCCCATCGCTTGCAGCACAAACATGACGACCGTCAGCACCGTAATCACGCCGATAGTCGCCCAAGTGAGCACGTTCCACACGCGGCCGTTGCGGTTGGCACCCATAATGTGACGGTCGGCGGCGATAACCACCTGGAACACCAGAACCACGGGCAATAGCACGCCATTGATGACCTGCGAGGTCATCATAATCTGGAACAGATCGACACCGGGCATAAGCACCAGTACGGCAGAGATACCGATGATGGCCGTAATGATGCCGCGATATACCGGGGCCTCGTCCCAGCTGCGGTCGGCACCGCGCTCCCAGCCAAATGCCTCGCAGATAGCGCTCGACGTAACGCCCGGCAGCACGCAGGCAGCCAAGAAGCTCGCCGCGACCAGGCCCGAGGCAAACAGCACCGTGGACCACTGACCCGCGATGGGCTCCAGCGCGCGGGCGGCATCGGCAGCATCGCTAATCTGAATACCCGCCGGGAACAGCACCGTACCGGTCGTGATGATAATAAAGCCCGCAATGATATCAGCAGCGATCGAGCCGCTCACGGTATCAATACGCTGCAGCACGATGTCGTCCTCGCCCGCATTCTTATCGACCACGTTGTTCTGCGCCAAGAAAATCATCCACGGCGCGATGGTGGTACCGATCGTTGCGACCACGAGCGACACGTAGCTGGGGTCATTTTGGATGTTAGGCACGACCAGGTCGACCGCGACCTCACCCCAGTTGGGGCCAGCCATAAACGCGGCGACAATATAGGTCACGAAGACGCAGCTTACCAGCAGCAGAATCTTCTCGATGCGCTGGAAACTACCCGACATGGTAAGCATCCACACCAGCAGCGCCACCAACGGCACCGAGATGCTCGCCGGCACGCCAAAGAGAGCAAGGCCGCTCGCGATACCCGCAAACTCCGAAATGGTCACAGCCGTGTTGGCGATCAACAGCGCCGCCATAGCAAGTACACTCTTGCGCACGCCAAAGCGCTCGCGAATGAGCGATGCCAGGCCCTTGCCCGTGACGCAGCCGCAGCGCGCCGCGGTCTCCTGCGTCACGATGAGCAGCACAGTCATAACGGGAAGCATCCAGAGCATCTTGTAGCCATAGCTGGCGCCCGCGCTGGAATACGTTGCAATGCCGCCGGCGTCATTGCCCGAAAGCGCCGCCAGCAGACCGGGACCCATAGCGCCAAAGATGGCCGCGATGGTCAACTTTTGCTTGGTGCCCGACTTTTGCTTGGTATTTTGCACGCGACCACCTAACCCATGACCGACATGGTGAGCAGCACCGCAGCGGCGCAGTACGCTACGCACGAGATCATGACGGCAATAACGTTCATGGCGGTGCCCGACGTGTTGAGATCGTGCTCGTCACGCCAGAACAGCACCATCAGGTAAATCACGGCACTCATGTTGCCAACCAGGCAAATGATGGCGGCGATATTAAAGCACCCGGTAAAGAGTTGCTCCTCAAACATGGACGCATCGGGGAACGCAGCGGTGCGCACCAGCTGGGCGCACAGGTAGGTCACGAGTGACAGAATCAGGCCCATGCCCGTGCTCTGGAAGAAGAACCCCAGATACGGCTTGGGCTCGTCGTCGTGACCGTCGTATTCCAGGAAGTAGTTCTTGACGAACGACACCATGCGCGAGGCCGCCAGCAGCACGAGCGGCATGGCGCACATGGGGAACACCACCAGATGCGCGGAGCCGAGCGCCGTTCCCAGCACGGTCGCCATGATGCACGACGCGATGCCCCATACAACAACCCAGTACTGGCGATGTACGAACCAGCTGAGCACGTTCGTCGAGTCGTCCGACGCGCTATCGCCCGAGCCGACACCGGCGATCTGCAGGTCCTCCTGATGTTCCTCGGCGATAACGTCCATGGCGTCGTCGAAGGTTACGATACCCAGGATATGACGGTTCTCGTCGCAGACAGGGATGGCAACCAGGTCGTACTTGGTCATCTCGTCCGTTACGTCTTCCTGGTCCTCGTCGGGCGACACATAGACCAGGTCGCGATAAGCCAGCTGACCCAGCGTGGCGTCGCGGTCGGCTACGATCAGCGTGCGCAGCGAAAGCACGCCGGTCAGCATGCCGCTCGGATCCTCGGTATAGACGTAGTAGACGCTCTCGAAGTCCTCGTCGAGCTCGCGAATCGCCTCGATGGCGTCACCGACCGTTGCCGTGGCGGGCAGGGAGACAAACTCCGAGGTCATGATACGGCCGGCGGTGTTGTCCTCATACCCCAGCAGGTTACGAATCGCTTTCTCTTCCTTGACGCCCATCAGGCGCAGGAGCTTCTCGGCCTTCTCGTAATCGAGCTCGTCGATCAGATCGGCGGCGTCGTCCGGGTCCATCATGGCCAGCATCGACGATGCGTCGGTGTCGGACAGGCCCTCGAGCATCTCGGTCATGAGCTCGTCGTCGTCGAACTCCGAGATGGCCTCGGCGGCCTGGGCAGTATCGAGCTGCGCAAACACCTGCGCACGCAGGCGCGGGTCAAGCTGCTCGATAATGTCGGCGATGTCGGCAGGGTGCAGCTCGCCGAGCGTCTTGTGCGACACCGAGAGTTGGATGTTCTTGGTCGAGCGGTCGAGCAGGTCCATGTAGGACCAAGCGATGATGTCCTCACTGAGCGGCTTGCCCAGGTGCTTCATAAAGCCTTCGACGATATGCTCGAGCGTGGGGCTGATCGCGCGTAGCAGACCGCGGGCACCGACCTCGGCGCCCAGCAGGCGCAGCTGGTTTTCGCCCGACATGGAAAACTTGATGTCGTTTACGCGCACGACCTTCATGCCCTGCGTGTCGACGATCTGCTTGTTGAGCACGTCGCGGGCGAGCAGGAGTTCGGTCGGCTGCAGGTACGAAAAACGGATTTCGGTGGCCGACGTCTTAAGGTGTACACCCGTCTCGTCGATACGGTCGACCCATTTGCGCCAGCTGATCATAAACGGCGTCTTGCCGGGTCCGCGGAACGCGAGCGACGTCACGTGCGGAAAAACTTCGCCGGTAGCAATGCCAAAATCGTTCACAACGCCGAGCTTTTCGCCATCGACGTCCAAGACCGGCAATTTGAGCATCTCACTCAGATAATTCAATGGTGCTCCCCATCATTATTCCTCCAGACGCGACCGCGCGTGCGGCGTCCGGGGGCTTCTGGATATGTATACGCATGCGCGGGCGGCACGCCGCTCGACGCTTACACCCCGTGCATGCGCAGAAAGCACCTGCATGGGGTCATCGACTGTATGGTCGAGGTTTGGATTTCACCTGTAACCTTTCTCTTGACCCTCATTAACCGCAGTAACTATAGCATCAGCATCGCCCTGCGGCATCGAATTTATGCGCTGCACATTGCAGGCATACCAAACGCTGACGCATCCGTGACATAGTCATTAGGGACGTTCTTAAATGACTACCCAATGACTACTCTGTGGTGTCGTCGTCCTCGGCAAGTTGGGGGAACACGGCGTCCTTGGGCATGGTGACCTTCGTCAGCGAGGTGAGCTTTTTGCTCAGCGACGTGTCCGTCTTGACCAGATCGCTCAACGTCACGATCTTGTAGCCGTCGGCAATGAGGCCGTCGATAATCTGCGGCAGCGCCTCGAGCGTCTGCTCGGCGCATTCGTCTCTATCGGTGAGCAGCACGATATTGCCCGGCGTCACCGAATCGAGCACCGTCGAGACCTGCTCGTCGGCACCGTTGAGCAGCCAGTCGCCCGAGTCGATATTCCACGAGACCACGGCGGAGACCAGGTCCATCGCATCAATCCAGTTTTGCTCGTCAAAGGCAGCGTAGGGAGCACGCAGCAGCATCGTCTTCACGCCGGTCGCCGACTTAATCGCCTCGGTGCCTTTCGTGATCTGTTCGCGTACCGCCTCACGGTCCTGACCCTTGAGCGAATCGTCGCTGTAGCTGTTGGATCCGATCTCGCACCCGGCATCGACAATCGCCTTGGCCGTGGCGGACGAGGCCTCGACCGCATCGCCCGACAGGAAGAACGTCGCGGTGACGCCTTTCTCCTTGAGCACCTGCAAGATCTGCTTGGTCGCGCCACTCGGGCCCTCGTCAAACGTCAGCGCAACGTACTTTTCGTTACCCTTGGGCGCCACGCTGGCGCACGCAACGACGCAATCGGTAGCGGGCACAACCTCGCCGCGGTCCTGCGTCTTACCCGATTGCTCGCCGACCCACACCTCCGAGCGGCCCTGGACACCCCACGTCTGCACATACTCGATAGCGCCCGTGCCCTCGACCTTGAGCTTGGGCTCGATAACCGTAGCCTGAACCTCATGCTTCTCGTAGGTGTTACGGCCATCCTTGACCGTCACCTTCTCGCCACCCTCAAGTTCGCGGCTATCCCATTTGCCCTGTTTTATGCGCTTGCCGTCCACCTTAACCGACAGCTTTTCGCCGCCATGGCGCTTGAGCACGCTGTCATCGACGGCCAGCAGGTCGCCTGCATCGTAGGTGTCAGTCAACTCCTGGTCGTCGATAAGATTCTGCAGCGTAGAGCCCACGCGCACCGCGGTCTTTTGCCCGTTGAGTTCCACGTCCACGCTGCGGTTGACGTAGCCCACGACGGCAGCGATAAACAGCACAAGCGCACAACCCACGGCGATGAGCGCATAGGGCAGACGGGACGGTCGGCGCGGCGAGCGCCCGTTGCCGATGCGCGCACTGCGGTCGCTAAACCCGCGGCTATGGTTGAGGTACATCGCGCCGGGCTTACGGCGGCGACGGCGCTGACCGCTGGGCAGCTGCCCCAGGTCGCGGCGCGCCGTCGGACGCGCACCCGAACGCCCGTTTAAGTTGGATCCATTTTGGCGCATGTGCCCTCCCCCATAAACACAGCAAGCCGGAGCAACAGGTCTCCGGCTTGCCTCCCATCATTTGGTACGTCGCTATTTTGTAGCTTTTGACGAGCCTCCGCTCGCCTTTTGGTATTCGTCCTTAAAGGCCTTGAACATGC
This sequence comes from Collinsella sp. AM40-7AC, assembly GCF_003468125.1. Lineage (NCBI taxonomy): Bacteria > Bacillati > Actinomycetota > Coriobacteriia > Coriobacteriales > Coriobacteriaceae > Collinsella > Collinsella sp. AM40-7AC. The sequence continues at coordinate 58,007 of NZ_QSGK01000005.1, forward strand.
CGCGCGTCTTGCCGAGCTGCTTGCCCAGTGCGCGGCTGCCCTTGTCCACGGCAACCGACCCCTTGTCGTCGAGCACCTTGGCGCCCTTTTTGACCTTATCGCCCACCACGACGCTGGCCTCGGCGGCCTTGGCAGCCGCACCGCCCGAATACCCGAGCGACTTGACCTCGTCCGAGACGACCATCGCGCCGTTCTCGTAGCCGCGCAGCATCGTCGGCGGCACCTGCGTGTCACCAACCAAAACACTCGAAGCAGCACCGGCGGTCACATAGAATGCCTGCACGATGCCCGAGCGCGGCTTGAACTCAACGTCCGAGCAATAGCCCACGACGTCGCCCGATTCCGTGCGCACGTCCATACCGACCCAGATGATGCAATCGTCCAGGTTGATGTCGAGGCGCTTGGCGGCGGCGGCATCGTACGTGTCCTTGACGTCATCGACCGCAATGGCGCCCTCGTAGACACCAATGGCGTCGAGCGCTACGAATCGATCGGGACGCTCGATCATGCCCGCGATATCGGACTGGCGGACCATAAAGCCGACCACGCGCGTACCGCCCGGGGTAAAGACCGGAAAGTGAATCTTTCCGAGCTTTTTAGGGCTGCGCGGCGTGCCGTCCTTTTTGGTGCGCTTGTCCTCGGTAGGCTTGCGATAGATCTTGGCGCCGACAAAATCCCCGGCGCGCATTATGCCTCGGTCGAGGGCTCCGCAGCCTCGGTATCAGCCTCGACGGCGTTCTCGACCACGACGTCGGCGGCAGGCGTCACGTTGCCGCCCGAAATGGCGTCGTTGAGCTGCTCGCGCAGCTGGTCCATGCGCTCGCGGGCCAGGTCGACCTTGGCGCGCAGGTCGTCGGTCTTGGCGTCGACCATCGGGCCAAAGTCATTCACCGCGGCACGGGCCTCCTCGGCGCTGTGCTCGTAGGTGTCGCGCATATTGTCCCAGGCGTCGTTGGCGATATCGGCAGCCATGGCGCGGGTTTCGGCGCCCGAGCGCGGGGCCAGAGCAACGCCGATAATAGCGCCGGCAGCGGCACCAAAAAGTGCGCCGGAGACAAAGCTGAAAGTCTTACCCATGATCATTCCTCTCCTGCGGGCACGTCGGTGCCCACCGTTTGAATGCTGTCCATTATACCCGCAGCGCATCACTTGCCGCTCCGCTCATCTGCGTACGGCAAAGGCGCAGGTACGTGATGGTGATAAACGCGTAGGCCTACTCCTGAGGCATAGCCGGCATGGCCACCGTGGCACCCGGGTCCTCGCCGGCGCCGTCCACGAGCGGCAGACCGCCCTCATGCGCAGGTCCCGCCGGAACCGTCGCCGCACCGCCAAAGACGGCAGCGGAGGCCTCGTGGTTCTCGGCAACCGCGCCCTCGGTATCAATCGCCACCTGGGGCTCGTCGTCAAAGTTGGGGACGCCCTGGGGCTCGGTGGGAACGGGCTCGGCGGTCGCATCGGCAACGAGCTCGGCGTCGACCGGCACATCGCCCTCGTCAGCGCCCTCGTCCTCGGCAGCATCTTCGCCGTTCGCAGCAGCGACGGCCTCGTGAGGATCCTTGCCCTCGGCCTCGGCGCGCATGCCCAGCACCAGGTTGCGCAGGCCCGCGACCGTACCCTCCACGTCGGGGGCAGGCTGGTCGGCGTGCAGGTACGCCCAGTCCATCATAAAGGTGGCCGACGACAGCGCACCGATGGCCAGCGCGTCGTCGGGACACGAAAGCTCGACCTCAAAGACACGCTCGTCATGCTCGCTTACGCGCGTGCGGCCGCACGAAATGCTACCGGCAAGACCGGTCTCGTTCATGAGCTCGACCGTCACGTGCTCCAGCAGGTGGCAGAGCTCGGTCTGACCCATGCAGTCCTGGAACTCGCGGCCGGAATCGCCCAGGCACAGGTGCTTGGCAATCGCCGGCACCAGGTAGTACACGCGCGCCGTGGCCTCGATGTCCTCCGAGGTCATGAGCGGCATGCCGGGGTTCACCAGCACATGCGCGCAGATCTTGTCCTCGCTGACGGTGACCTTAAGGATGTTGAACAGGCCTGCCATAACTCTCCCCTACTCTTCCTTGTCCTACTCGTCGCCGTCGTGCGGATTCGCGGAACCCGCACCCGACGTCGTCGGCTCGTCTACCGAAGACTCGGAATCCTTCTTATCGGTTTCGGCCGGAGCGATCACGCGAATGAGCGAGATGCGCTGGCCACGCATCGACTGCACTTTAAACTTGTACCCCGCGACCTCAAACACCTCTCCGATGTCGGGCACCGAGTCGCAAAGCTCCAAAATCCAGCCGGCGATGGTCTCATAATCATCGCTTTCCTCGAGCGGCCAACCAAGCTCAATCGCGTCATCGCACGAAAAACGCCCATCGACGAGCCACTCGCGGCGCGAAAGGCGCGTGAGGTACTTGTTGTCGGGGTCGAACTCGTCCTCGATCTCGCCCACGATCTCCTCGACGATGTCCTCGATGGTGATGATGCCGGCCGTACCGCCGTACTCGTCCACGACCACTACGATCTGGTCGTGCGAGGTCTGCATCTCGGACAGCAGCGGCAGGATGTCCTTGGTGTCGGGCACAAAGGTGGCGTCGCGCAAAAAGTCGGCGATAGGCTGGTCGCCCTTGCCGTCGAGCGAGGGCTGGATCAGGTCCTTGATGTGCGCGATGCCGGCGACGTTGTCGGGATCCTCGTGATAGACGGGGATGCGGCTAAAGCCGGTCTGGCGCATGGTGGACAGCACGTCGGCGACCGTCTCGTCGTCCTCGCACATGGTGGTGTCCACGCGCGGCACCATGACCTCGCGAGCCACGGTGTCGCCCAGGTCGAAGATCTCGTGAATCATGCGCTTTTCCTCGTCGAGCAGGTCATCCTGCTCCGAGACCATGTACTTGATCTCTTCCTCCGAGACGTTCTGGCGGTCATCGGCGCTCTTGATGCGCAAGATGCGGGCCAGGCCGTCGGAGCAGGCACCGGTCAGCCACACGAGCGGGCGGGCGATCTTTTGGAACACGGAGAGCGGTCCCACGACCTGCTTGGATACGCCCTCGGCGTTAGCAAGGCCGATGCGCTTGGGCACGAGCTCGCCGATCACGATGGACACAAAGGCGACGGCGACGGTGATGATGACCGGCGCCAGGCCGCGCGCGATGGCGGAAAGCGGCGCGATGCCAAAGCTCATGAGCCATGTGGCGAGCGGGTCGGACAGGCTCGTCGAGGCGACGGCGGACGAGGCGAAGCCCACGAGCGTGATGGCGACCTGAATGGTGGCGAGCAGCTGGTCGGAATCGGCGGCAAGCTGGACGGCGCGCTCGGCGCGCTTATCGCCCTCCTCGGCATCGTGTTCCAACACGGCGCGCTTAGCCGTGGTGAGAGCCATCTCGGACATGGAGAAGTAGCCGTTGATAAGCGTTAAAACGAGCGTGGTAATAAGGGAGATGGTTATGTCCATCGGGAGTTTCTCGAACCTCCAAGATTCGGGACGTTAGGTCGTAAGCGTAGGTGACGGATAGGGCAATTGCGCCGGTCGCCCGTGGGAGCGGGGCCGTGGGCGCGGTCGCTAGATTACGAAGAGGATCACCGCCATGAACTGGAAGATGCTGCCGGCGAGCACCCACAAGTGGAAAACACTGTGCAGATAGCGCACGTTTTTGGCGATATAGAACGGCACGCCCACGGTATAGCACACGCCGCCGACGGCGAGCAGGGCAAGCGCCACGGGGTTGAGCAGCGACACGAGCTCGGGCAGCTTAAAGACGATGAGCCAGCCCATCAGCAGGTAGACCAGGCCGCTTACCCAGTGCGGCTGGCGCTCGCGCATAAAGCACTCGAGGGCAATGCCGATAATGGCGATGGCCCATACGGCGAAGAACAGCGCAGCGCCGCCGTCGTTTGCGAGCGTGATGAGGCAAAACGGCGTATAGCTGCCGGCTATGAGCAGGTAGATGCAGCTGTGGTCGATGATGCGAAACACACGCTTGGCGCCCGCGGGCTGAATCGCGTGGTAGAGCGTGGAGGCTAGGTATTCGAGGATAATGCTGACACCATAGACAATCGCCGCGGCCATGTGGGCCGGGCCTCCGCCGCGCAGGGCAGCGAATACGATCAGGAGCACCAGGCCCGCGATACCCAGCAGGCAGCCGACACCATGGGTGACGGAGTTCATGATCTCCTCGCCCACCGTGTAGTGTGGAACGGCCGCGGTCTTGGGTCGCGGCTTAGAACTGTCGCTCGAATCGGACATGCCGGTTACATCCTCCAACGTAAAGAGTTCTCAACACTATATCAAAGCGTCTAGGTACGTGCGAAATTTGCACCATACGTGACCCTTTGTTTACCCATTCTTTGTCTGTTGACGCATCAACGGCGAACGTCCATAATGCGCTTGCATTAAATGTTGATGTATTAACATCTTATAGGAAAGCTTCTTATGTCTCAAAACGCACGTTCCCATCGAAAGCTCAAGATAGCCGGCATCGTTGCACTGGTGGCTGTCGTTGCGCTGCTCGGATTTGCCGGCAACTTTCTGTTTGACTTCGCGCTGAATCCCCGCGCGCCATACACCATGAAGATGATGCAGGATAGCAAGAACGACAAAGAAGGTGAGCAGCCGGATGCCGAGGATACCGAGGCGCGGGCATGGTTTAAAGAGATCCGCAAGAGCAGCAGCCTCACCGCAGATGACGGAACCGAGCTCGCCGCTTGGTATTTTGCCGCCTCGGAGAGCACGCACGACTACGCCGTCTGCCTGCATGGATATACCAACGAGCCCATCGGTATGGCCCGATACGTCAAGCGATTCCACGACCGCGGCATGAACGTACTCGCACCCGCCGCCCGCGCCCACGAGCGCTCCGGCGGCGACTATATCGGCATGGGCTGGCCCGAGCGCCTCGACATCGTCGCATGGATCGAGCGAATCGTTCAGGCTGACCCCGAGGCGCGCATCCTGGTCTTTGGCGAGTCGATGGGTGCAGCAACCGCCATGAACGTCGCGGGGGAATCTCTGCCCGCAAACGTGAAATGCATTATCGAGGACTGCGGTTATACGAGTGTTTGGGACGAGTTTTCTCTGCAGCTCAAGGACGTGTTCGGCCTGCCCAGCTTTCCTTTGCTCGATGTAGCAAACTTGGTGTGCAACGTGCGCGCGGGCTACGACTTTCATAAGGCGAGCAGTGTGGAGCAACTCAAACACGCGACGGTTCCCATGCTGTTTATCCACGGCGACCAGGACACCTTTGTGCCGTACAGTATGCTCGACCAAAACTACGAGGCGTGCGCCAGCAAGGTTAAACAGAAGCTCACTATCCACGGCGCCACCCACGCCAAGAGCGCGCAAGTTGACCCCGAGCTCTACTGGAATACGGTCGACGACTTCCTCGATAGGAATTTTTAGGGAAAAAGCGGCGTCTGGGGATTTATCTAACCCCCTATTTTCGGAAGTATGCGGCAAAATCTGGAACTGCCGACCAGACCGCAGTTTTACCAACAATTTATCAGGGGTTTTGTTGCCAAAAAATGTCGTGTGCTCGGCGGTCTCGAAATTTGCCGCATACTTCCGGAAAGCCGCCCGCAAGCGCTGTGCTCACGGGCGGCTTTTGCTAACGTTGCGCTACAAAAGCGCTTGATATGTCCAATAGACAGGTGCTACTTGACCTCGATGAGCTCATACTTGCTCGTGCCCAGGCCGATCTTTTCGGCATGCGCGATGCACGCGCGCCAGTCGGTGTCGGGATGCGTGATGCAGAAGGGGTCCTTGGCCTGCTCGCCCTCCAGATGCTCGTGGTTATGCTCCATCTTGGCCGCGCTATCGGTGAGTTCGGTGTTGGACAGCGGCTCGGATGCCATGACGGCATCGGCGCAGGCCTGATCGATAGCGACCGAGTCGAAGCTCGCGAACATGCCGATATCGTTAACGATAGGCGTGTCGTTTTCGGGGTGGCAGTCGCAGTTGGGACTGATGTCCATGGCGAGCGAGATGTGGAAGCTCGGACGGTCCTGAACAATGGCCTTCGTGTACTCAGCGATCTTGTAGTTGAGTACGTCGGCCGCGGCATCATAGTCGGGCTTGATGCAGTCCTGGTTGCACGCCGCAATGCAGCGTCCGCAGCCCACACAGCGATCGTGGTCGATGGCGGCCACGTGCACCGTGCGGGCGTTGCCGTTGGCAAGCTCGCGCTCGCGGGTATCGTCAAACGAGATGGCGTTGTGCGCACAGATCTTTTCGCAGGCACGGCAGCCAACGCAGTGCTCAGTCGCGACGTTCGGCTTGCCGGCGGCATGCTGCTCCATCTTGCCGGCACGGCTGCCGCCTCCCATGCCCAGGTTCTTCATGGCGCCGCCAAAACCGGCCTGCTCATGGCCCTTAAAGTGGGTGAGGCTGATCACGATATCGGCATCCATGAGCGCCTGACCGATCTTTGCCTCGCGCACATACTCACCGCCCTCGACCGGGACGAGCGCCTCGTCGGTACCCTTGAGGCCGTCGGCGATGATGATCTGGCAGCCTGTGGCGTACGGGGTAAAGCCGTTCTGGTAGGCGGTGTCGATGTGCTCGAGCGCGTTTTTGCGGCTGCCCACATAGAGCGTGTTGCAGTCGGTGAGGAAGGGCTTGCCGCCCAGCTCCTTCACCACGTCCGCGACGGCGCGGGCGTAGTTGGGGCGCAAAAAGCTCAGGTTGCCCAGCTCGCCAAAGTGGATCTTGATGGCGACGAACTTATTCTCGAAGTCGATCTGCTCGATACCGGCGCGACGAATGAGGCGCTTGAGCTTGTCGAGCTGGCTCTCGCGAGCATGCGTGCGCAGGTTGGTGAAGTACACCTTAGCGGGTGCTGCGGGTGCAGTTGCGGTCATAGTTATATCCCCTCGGTCTATATGGCGTTACAGACATAGAGGATGGTACCCGTTGAAGTGGGGTTGAAGTCAAGCGCAACGCCGAGTCGCTAGGCACTCATTGGGGACAGACTTAAATGAGTGCTTGCCGCCCGGCCAGCGAGCCGGCGATCCGGCAAAGACTGTCCCCAACGACTAGTCGTTTAAGAACGTCCCCAATGACTACTCCTGCACCTTGAGGGCTTCGGCCAGACCGACGCGCTTGATAGAGCGCGTGTGTAGCAGCGCCACGACCAGGTAGGTCGCAAAGCCAATGCCGACGCATGCAGCCATGGACCAAGCGGGCACGTAGATCTCGATATTGCCGTTGTAGGCGAGCAGCATCGAGCGGAAGATGGCCGTGAGCGAGCCAATAATGACCGGCAGGCTCAGCACGAGCGACGCCGCCACGCACGGCGTGATCGAGCGGATGTACAGATGCGAGATCTCGCTATCTCGATAGCCAAAGACTTTCATATAGCTAATCGAACGGGCGCTGTGGTCGATCACCGCCTTGGTCAGCAGGTACATAAACAGCAGGAAGATAAACACCGCGAGCCCGACCATCATGCCGATCATTTTGCTCATCATGCCGATGAACTGGTCGCCCACGGCGCGCATGTCGTCGGGCGTGGTGTCGCCGGCAAAGTAGCGCGCGTCGAGGTCGAGCTTCTCGTCGCTCACATAGCCGTTAAAGTAGGCGGCATCGTTGTCGAACAGCTCGTTAAAGTCATCGATACTCATATAGATATTCATGTCCGACTTGGAGCCCCAGGCACAGTCCTTGCCCGCGTACTTAAGAGAATAATCCCGAGCCTCGTACTTGTCGCGAAGCTCGACCTTCTGGCCCTCGCTCCAGCCAAACTTATCGAGCAGACCGCCGCCAAAGACGACGCGCCCGTCGCCGACGTTGAGGTCTTTCCAATAGCGCGAATGAGATGAAATGCCGTAGACGGAAATCGTCTCCTCGCCATTACCATCGCCGCGGTCGTATTGCAGCTGGTAAACGGCATATTTCTCGGCCTGCGCGATTGCGCCCGCGCCGTTGTCGGTCGTATTGACCGGGTGGATATCGTCGTTGTCAGTGTCGATCTTAGAGGCCTTGTCGATCAGATCGATGGCCTCATCGCGGTTGCAGCCGAGGGCGTCGGCAAGATCGTCAAGGCGCGCGTAGAGCTCATCCTTCTTGTCCTGGACCTTGGCAAGCGCATCCTGCGCTGCGGTCAGGCTCTCGGCAGACGGAGATGCGGTCGCGGCATCGGCTGCCGTCTGCGCCGCATCGGCCGCGCCGTCAAGCTCGTCATCGGCATCCTGGGCGGCAGAAAGCAGCGCGCCGTCAACCGACTGCAAGCGCTCGAGTGCCGACCACTGCTCGCGCTCCTCGGCAGTACCCTCAAGCTCTAGCGGAGCCTTGAGTGTGTACTGATGCTCGGCGACCAGGCTCGTCTCGAGGTTGTCCGCATAGTGCGTCATCGTGGGCAGGATCGCCAGACCAAAGAGCAAAAGCAGCGACCCAAACGCGATGCCCACGAAGAGCGTGGCGAAGTTGCCCAGGTTGCGCAGGAAGACGCGCAGGCGGAAGCGCGAGACAAAGCCCATGCGCTCCGGCAGCTGCAGGCCGCGCTTGGTGCCCGATTTGCCGCTCGCCTCGTGACGAAGGAACCGCAACGGCGTCTTGCCCATCTTGCGAAGCAGGCCCACCAGCGTGATGAGGATGAGCGCGGCGGCGGGAACCACGGCGCACTTCACAAAGATCTCCCAGCTCCAGTACACCTGGAAGGGCGGCAGGCTGTACGAGCCGTAGTAGAGACCGCGCATGGGCTCGGTAAAGAACGCAACGCCGAGAGCGGTGCCCAGTAGCGCCGCGGCCACGCCTACGATGGCGGGAAGCGCTAGGTAGTGCAGCACGATTTCGCGACGGCGATAGCCGCTGGCGAGCAGCGTGCCGATGATGGCGCTCTCCTCCTCGATGGTGGCGTCGGTGAGCACCACAAAGACAAACGCCATGATCACGATGATGATGTCGAGCAACGTCATCCACATCATGGAGTCGCCGTCGACGTCGTCGCGCGCATAGCCAATGCCCTGATTGGAATCGGCATCGATCAGATCGTCCACGCGCGCATCGGCATCGGCCAGCGCCCCGACCATATCCTGCTCCGTATCGATGCGATCCGCGGTGGGGAGGTCGCGGTCGTTAAAGGTAAAGGAGTACGTATAGGCGGGTGCGCCGCCGGCATCCTCGAGCGCAACAAAACCGGCGTCGGTGACCTCGGCTACGCCATACGTGATGGTGTTCACCGTAAAGTCCGAATTGTCGAGGAACAACGCCTGGCTATCGGGCTGCGTCATGATCCCGCAGATGGTATAGGTGCGCCCCTCGAGCTCGACCTTATCGCCGATGGCGAGGTCGTTATTGGTGGCAAAGACGCGGTCGATGGCCACCTCGTCGTCCGCCTTGGGTTCCTTGCCCTCACAGTAGGACGCAATGTCCACCTTAGCGCGGTGCGCATAGGTGCGCAGGGTCCGCTTGGTGCCGTCGTCGCCAGCCGCCTTTTTGATGATGGCGTCGATAGAGAAGTTCTTGTAGAACGTAACGCCGCCGACGTCCTCAGCCGCGTCTTCGGCAGCCTTGAGCTGGTCTTTGGTGGCCTCGAAGGAGGTAGTCACGCGGCCGTCCTCGATCGTGTATGCATCGCGCATGTCGTCAATGAGGCAGCCGATGGAATGCGCCGCGAGCAAAAAGCCCGACGTGAGAGCGATGCTTCCGCACATAAGCAAAAAGATGCCCAGGTACTTGCCGATATTGCGGCGCAGCTCGCGCGGGAGACGTTTTGCGAGAGGTGTCATGGCGCCGCCTACCAATCGAGCTCGGCGGCCGCGACGGGTGACTCGTTGAGCTCATCCTCGACGATGCGCCCGTCGCGCAGGCGCAGCACGCGATTGGCCATGCGCGCGATGGCCGCATTGTGGGTGACGATGATGATGGTGCAGCCGTAGGTGCGGTTGACGTCATCCATGAGCTGCAGGATTTCCTTGGATGTCTTGTAGTCGAGCGCGCCCGTGGGCTCGTCGCACAGCAGCAGGCCCGGATTTTTGACGAGCGCACGGCCGATGGCGCAGCGCTGCTGCTGGCCGCCCGAGACCTGGCGCGGAAACTTGTTGCGGTGCTCGTAGAGGCCCAGCGAACGCAGCAGATCGTCGACATTGAGCGGGTTTTTGGACAGGTGCGCCGTGACCTCGATGTTTTCCTTGATGGTAAGGTCGGGCACCAGGTTGTAGAACTGGAAGACAAAGCCCAGCTCGCGGCGTCGGTACTCGCCCAGATCGGCGGGCTTGAGCGCCGTGAGATCGCAGCCGTCCACCATGATGGAGCCGCCGTCGGCATCCTCCAGGCCGCCGATCAGGTTGAGAAAGGTCGACTTGCCCGAGCCCGAGGGCCCCAGCATGACGCAGATCTCGCCGCGGTTGATGGACGTGTCGATGCCGTCGAGTACCGTCAGGCGCGCATCGCCGTCGCCGTAGTGTTTCTTGAGTCCGTTGACCTGGACGTAGGCACGCTTTGTCGCCATGCTATCCCCCGTTGTTAGCCTTCTGCTACTTTTCTAGGCTAATAGTAAACCCGGGCGAACTATTTTTAAGCGACGTGCGCGAACTATTTTCCAACCTACTCATTGGGACAGTCCCTGCCAGCCCTGCCGGCGAATCGGCAAAGACTGTCCCCAATGACTAGGTGGCTAGGCGTGGGATTTGTTGTGCGCGAGGGCTAGGCCTACGGCGGCGATGGCCGCGGCAAAGAGCACCGTGACGCCCAGATCGCAGGCGATGTCGCCCAGCACGGTGGACGTCAGGTCCGCGGCGAGCGCCTTGCCGATCGCGTCGTTCACCCAATACGTCGGCACAAAGTGCGCCACCGTCTGCACGGCCGAGCCCATGAGCGACAGTGGCATCCAGGCGCCGCCCAAAAACGTCATGAGCATGCCGAGCAGGTTGCCCACACCGTTGAGCAGCTCCTCGCGCGCGCCCAGGCTCGACAGCGTAAAGCCAACGGCCAGCGGCGTGCACGCCAGGGCAAACGTTGCCGCCAGCGCCAGGCACACGCGACCCACGCCGACCTCGGCAACCGCGCTGGCAAAGCCCACGACGCCCATCATGCTCGACACGAGCCAGATGCAGACGGCGAGCACGGCGGCGGCCGCGAACACAGCGAGCGAACGCTGGCGCTCAGAGACCGGGCTGGCATCCATGCGGCGCACGCGCTCGGGCTCGTTCATGCCCGAAAACACCAGTCCCACCGACACGATGACCGACGAGATGATCGCGTACGCGCCAAAGTTGAAGTACGACTCGAGCGTGGTAGCAGCAGTCGAGTCGACCTTGACCTGCTCGATCTGGACCTCCGCGCGCTTTGCGGCCGCGTGCTCGGCGGCCCTTGCGACGTCACCGTTGGAGGCAGCGGGTTCAAGCGCCGCCGCAGCGCCCGCGAGCGAGATCCAGCGCGAGGCCTCGGCGGACGAAAGCGCCGCCGCCATGGTGCCGGAACCATAGGTCACGTCGAGCTTGGGCAGGGCCTCCCCCGCACGGGCGGCTGCAACAAGATCGTCCTCAAACCCCTCCGGGATAAAGAACACGCAATCGGCACTGCCCTTGGCGCTGTTGCTCTTGGAGAGCGCGTCGGCAAGGTCGTATGTGTCGTCGCCGACGCCCGTGACCAGGTCAAAGCGTGAGCCCAGGTGCTTGGTAAGCGCCCGCGAAAGGTCGCTATTGTCGCGGTCGACCACGATCACGTTGGTGTCGTAGGGCTTGTACTCGGTAAGCTGCGACGAGTTCCAGCTCACCGAAGCCGCGATGAATACGCCCATGAGCGAGATGAACACCGTATAGATGAGCAGGTAGAACGGGTGCGCCAGCGCCATGCGAAGCGCGGTCTTAAAGGTGCTCATAGCGGCTCCTTCCAAAGATCAGCGTAGCGGCGGCGACAAACACCAGGGCCATCAGGACGAGCGCGCCGGCGCGAACAGCGAAGGGCCCCAGGTCCTCAAAGAAATACAGGCGATTGAACATGTCGCAGATGAGCTTGACGGGGTTGAGCCAGCACTCGACCGGACAAGCGCGGGCGACGTCGTCGGCAAGCGCCATCGCCGGCTCGCCGTAGAGGCCGGCGAACAGGGCGCACGTGGTGGCAAAGCCCGTGAGGATGCCCGACTTGGATGCCTTGCCGCCCTTAACGGGAAGCGTGCCCACAAAAAGCCCCAGGCCCGTGGCGGCAAGCGCGGATGCAGCCCCGCCCAGCAGGCACAACCCCTCGCGCCCGCCAAAGTCGACGCCCACGACCAGGCGCACGTAGCCGATCGCAACCGCCATCGATGCAAAGGAAACCAGCCACGAGCCGACAAAAATGCCGGCCAGCGACGCCGTCTTGGAAAGACCGCCCACGCAGCGGCGCGCGCCAAGGCCCGACAGATTAGGCTGCAAATCGACGACGCTCAAGGCGGCAAACTCGGCAGACATCATCGCGACCAGGCCAAAAAGCGCGTAATAGTAGATGACCGTGCCATCGGGCGTGGCACGAGTCAGGCTCATGCGGCGGGTTCCGCCCTCGAGCGACAGGGCGTGCGCAACCGCCGCCGGATCGGCGAGCGCCGCCGGGTTGTCCTGGGCAATCTGGCGCATGAGCTCGACATTTTGCGTATACGAGCTTGCCACCGTTTCAAGGATGCTGCGGTCGGTGAGCACCGACGAGGCGCGCGAGCTGTCGTAACTCGACAGCAGCGTGAGCCTGGGCGTGCCCGCGGCATCAACCGTATAGATGCCCGCGACCTCGCCGGACTTGAGCGCACGGTTCGCGGCGTCCACATCCTCGCACTCGTGGATCTCGAGCAGCTGATCGTTGTCTTCCTTGGCAAGCGACGTCGCCACGCCCTTAAAGGTCGAAGCGTCCCAAGCCTCGTCCGCCACGACGGCAACCGGCACCGGGTCGATCTTGCCGTCGGAGCTGAGGTTAGCAAACATAAACATGAACATCGTGGAAAGTGCGACGGGAAAGAGAGCACCCCAGACCCACGTGCTCGGCCGGCGCAGCAGCGTCTTGACCGTAGTGATGATGGTGTTGAACATGGCTGCCCCCTAGTCGCGCAGCTCGCGGCCGGTGATCTCGAGGAACACGTCGTTGAGGGTCGGCGGTTCGGAATAAATGCGGCCGAGCGCCACGTCATGCGAACGCAGCACATCGAGAATGTCCGTCAGGTTATGCGGGCTCGCCTCGCACGAAAACGTGAGCTGGCCCGCCGTCGCCGACAGGTCCAGGACATGCGGCAGGCTCGCGACGGCACCGAGCGCCGCGCTCGGCACCTCGCCGACCTCGATCACGATCTTCTCGCCCATCTGAATCATGCGCTTGAGCTCGTCGTTGGTGCCCTGCGCCAGCACGCGCCCGCCGTCCATGATCATGATGCGGCTGCAGATCTGCTCGACTTCCTCCATGTAATGGCTGGTGTACACCACCGTGGCGCCCTCGTCGCGCAGGCGGCAGATGCCCTCCAGGATGGCGTTGCGGCTCTGCGGATCGACTGCCACCGTGGGCTCGTCAAAGAAGATGAGCTCGGGCTTGTGCGCGATGCCACAGGCAATGTTGAGGCGGCGTGCCAAGCCGCCCGAGAGCTTTCCGGGACGAAACTTGGTAAAGTCGCCCAGGCCGACAAAGTCGATCGCCTCGTCCACCAGCGCGCGGCGGCGCTTGCGGTCGTTGACGTAGAGGCTGCAGAAATAGTCGATGTTTTCGAGCACGGTGAGCTCGTCGAACACCGCCACCTGCTGTGGCACCACGCCGACGCGACGCTTAAGGTCGTAGCGGGTGGGCGTCATGGGCTCGCCGAACAGCTCAATGGTGCCTTTGTCGTAGGCAAGCAGCTGCAAGATACAGTTGATGGACGTGGTTTTGCCCGAGCCGTTGGGGCCCAGCAGGCCAAAGATCTCGCCGGGGGCGATGCTCAGGTTAAAGTGGTCGAGCGCAATAAGGTCATCGTAGCGCTTGACGAGGTTTTCGACATGGACGATGTCTGTCATGAGGCGGCCCTTCTGTTGGTCGTGGCCCGGTACGATTTCATCATCGCAGGAGCGGGCGGCGCGCACCAGTGAGCTTTGTCACGAGTGAGGGGGGCGGAGGCGAAACCCCCGCTCGCGCGAGCGATCGACGCCGATTTGCCGCGCGGGAGGAATGTCACGGTTGCCCCGGGCGGCCCCTCCACCACGCGCGGCTTCGCGTACAATACCCGTATGAACAGGCTTTTCGACAAATCGATTGTGCTGGCGTGCTGTATCGCAGCCGCTCTGGGCCTTGCTGTGGACGCTCGCCTGGTCGCGGCGTTTTGCCTTGGCGTTATTGCCACCTCGCTGGCTGAGCTCGCGCAGGGGAAAAGCGCCCGGCGCGCGAGCGAGACCGCGAGCTGCGCTTACATCATCGCGGCTGTCTTCGTGCCGCCGTTTGTGCCGTTTGCGCCTCTCGCCCTCTATGACATCGCGCGGCGGGTGCGCCGTGAGCACGCCTGGGCCGCGCTGGGCATTGGCGCCACCTTTGTCTTTGCGCTTGTCGCGGACCTTCGCACCGACGCGCTCACCGCCCGAACGCTCCTGCTGACTGCCATCCTTTCGGTTGCCGCTACCTTGCTATCGCTGCGCACCGCCCAGTTGGAACGCGAGCAGCAGCGCATGCGCCGCACCCGCGACGAGCTGCAGGAACGAGCCCTCGCGCTCGAAGCGCGCAACCGCGATCTTGCCGATCGCCAGGACTACGAAGTCGAGCTCGCGACGCTCGCCGAACGCGCCCGCATCGCGCGCGAGATCCACGATAACGTCGGGCACCAGCTCACGCGTACCTCGCTGCAGACCGAGGCCCTGTGCATAGTCCACGCCGATGAACCCGGCGTCGCCGCCGATTTCGCCGACGTCAAGCACACCGTTGACGAGGCGCTCCAGCTTGTGCGCACCAGCGTCCACGCGCTCAACGACAACGCCGTCGATCTTTCCGTGCAGCTCGAACGCATTGTTGAAGGCGCACGCTCGGACGGCGGCCCGCAGATTGAGCTTGAAGTTATGACCGAACATGCGCCCGCAAACGTCGCCAACTGCTTTGCGGCGGTCCTGCGCGAGGCGCTATCCAACACCATGCGCCACGCCCGCGCGCAAAACGTTGCTGTGCGATGCATGGAGCATCCATCGTTTTACCAGCTCATCGTTACCGACGATGGCATGGGCGGGACCCAGACGGGCGGTCGCGGCGCCGCCGAGGGCATGGGGCTCGGCTCCATGCGCGAGCGCGTCGAGGCGCTTGGCGGCACCTTCACCGCCGGCCCGCGCGCCGGCGTCGGCGGCTGGCGCGTGTTTGCCACCGTCCCCAAACAGCAAGGAGATGAGGCCCGATGAGGCTCATTGTTGTCGACGACGACCGCCTAGTGGTCGATTCGCTCAAGATTATCCTGGGCGCCCAGCCGCAGATCGAGGTAGTGGGCACCGGCGCCAACGGCAACGACGCGGTTTCGCTCTATGCCGAACACGCACCCGATATTGCACTGCTCGACATTCAGATGCCGGGACGCGACGGCCTATCGGCGGCGCGCGAGATCCTCGAGCGCGACCCTGCGGCGCGCGTGGTGTTTCTGACAACATTCTCGGATGACGAGTACATTGTGTCGGCGCTCAAGCTGGGCGCCCGCGGCTACCTGATCAAAACCGATGTCGCCGCTATTCCACCGGCGTTGGCGCAGGTCATGGACGGCAAACGCGTGCTCGAGGGCAAGGCGATCGAGGACATCGATTTTGACGGGACAGGCGCCGATGCCAGCACGCCTCGCCGACCCGCCGCCTTTGCCAGCCTGACCGACCGTGAGTTCGAAGTCGCCGAGCTCATCGCCCGCGGCCTCGATAACAAGGAGATTGCCGCCGCCGCTTACATGGGCGAAGGCACGGTGCGCAACCACATCAGCTCGATCCTTGCCAAAATGGGCCTACGCAACCGCACGCAGATCGCCATCGCCTACCTGCGAGGGTAATTACCCAACAACCGACCACCCCGGCATAGCAAAATGGCTGCTATCGATTTAATGCCATTTCAAAACTATGTCGGTTTACTACGATGAATCGCCCACCTTCGACCACGGCAAATTGCGCGCTTCCAAAACCGCAGGTAGAACGCTTGCAATATTTAGAAAAATGCAGTCATGGTCGGGAATGCCGAATTCATCGTAGTAAACCGACATAGTTTTATTCGCGACGGCCCTGCACGAGTGCCTCCGCAAACCTCGCGAGACCAAAATGATCCGTTTTCTTCCGCCCACGGAGATCGGCTGACGGCGCCCACCACGAAATCGGCCCATCTACTACGTTTGACCCGATACCCCTGACCATAGCCGCGTTTCATGAAAAACCGCAGGCGTTCTACCTGCGGTTTTCATTTCGCATTGCTTGCCGTGGTCGAGGGCTGCCGCCTAAACATAGTAGATGGGCCCATTTCGTGGCAGACGGATCACGCGGCAGCCTTCGCAAGGCAAAAATGATCCGCTTTCCTCCGTCCATGGGAGATCAAGAGCTGTCACGGATATGGTGCCATTTCAAAACTATGCCGGATTACGGAGCTAAAGTCGGGGCCCTCATCCATACCTTCATTTTTTGAAAAACGGCAGGCTATCTACCTGCGGTTTTGTTTTTGCGATTTTCTATATGGTCGGAGGTTCGCTATCCAGTCCCGTAATCCGGCATAGTTTTGTTCGCAGCGGCACAACCGCGCGCTCACGCGCGGGGCCGGCGGGGCTTTTTTGCCCCGCCGGCCCCTATTCCAGTTCTACCCCTGCGCTACTCCGGCTTGGTTTCTACTGTGGGAGTCTTGTCCGCTGCGACTGGGGTGCGGGCGGTGTCCATAGTCAGGCAGTGCTTGGGGCAGCTCTCGATGCACTCACCGCACACCACGCAGGCATACGGGTCGATCGACCACGTTCCACCCTTGCGATCGACTGCGAGCGCGCCCGCCGGACAGCGACGCGCACACATGCCGCAGCAGATGCACGCGTCCATGTCGTTGACGATATGCCCGCGCAAGCGCTCGGGTGCCGCGAGCTTCTCCTGCGGATAGCACACCGTTACCGGCTGCTTGACCATAGAGCCCAAGGCCGTCTTGGCAAATGTCAGCAAACTCATGCCGCGCCTACCTTTCCGTGCAGCTAATGCAGGGGTCGATGGTCAGGATAATCATGGGCACGTTGGCAAGGAGCACGCCCTGCAGCGCATGTGTCAGACCCGCCAGGTTCTGCGACGTCGGCGTGCGCACGCGGAAGCGGTCCAGGTTCTTGGTGCCGTTACCGCGCACATAGTAATACGCCTCGCCGCGCGGCTGCTCAATCACAACCTCGCCGCGTGCGCCGTCGGCCGGCGTAAGCTTGGTGCGCCCGCCGATCCCGTCGTGCGGAATCTTGCCCACAAGCTCCTTAATGATGTCCATGGCCTGCGTGACCTCGGCACAGCGCACCTGGCAGCGGGCATAGCAATCGCCATCGGTGGCGACAACCGGCTCAAACGCAGCCAGGTCCGCATAGGCACCGTCGCTAAACATGCGCACGTCGTAGTCCACGCCCGAGGCGCGCCCAAACGGGCCGACCATCGACAGATCCAGCGCGTCCTTCTTGCTGATCACGCCCACGCCATGCAGGCGCTCGCCACAGCTGACGTCGTCCAAAAACGTATGCACCAGGGCCTCGTAGTCGGGACGCATGGCATCGAGCGTCTGGACAATGCCAGCCAGCTCGGAGTCCTCAATGTCGTGCTTTAGGCCGCCGATCTCGTTAATCGAAAGGATCACGCGGCCACCGCACGTGCTCTCGAAGATCTTGAGAATCTGCTCGCGCAGGGTCCACGACCGATAGAACAGCGCCTCGAAGCCAAAGGCATCGGCGAGCAGGCCCAGCCACAGCAGGTGCGAGTGGATGCGCGAAAGCTCGTGCAGAATGGTGCGAATATACTGCACGCGGCCGGGCACCTCGATGTCGAGCATGCGCTCGCAGGCGCTGGCATAGCCGCAGCTGTGACCCACGGCGCAAATGCCGCAGATGCGCTCGGCGATGTAGCCAAACTGATGCATGTCGCGCTTTTCGGTGAGCTTCTCGAGTCCGCGGTGCACAAAGCCGATCTGCGGAATTGCCTCGATGACGCGGTCGTCCTCGATCACCAGGTCCAGATGAAGCGGCTCGGGCAGCACCGGGTGCTGCGGGCCAAACGGAATAACGGAGCGATGTGCCATGGACCTTACGCCTCCTTTTTCTGCTTGTCGCGGGCGGCCTTGGCGGCAAGCGCCGCGCGGACCTTGGCCGCTTTCTCGGGATCCATGGCGGCAAGCTTTGCTTCCAGCTCGGCGGCTTTGAGCGCGGCCTTGGCAGCGGCATCGTCATGCTGGGCATCGGAGCCGGCAGCCGCAGCGGGCTGGGCGGCAGCAGCGCCCGCAGCGCCCTCCCCCGCAGCGGCGGCCTTCTCGGCCGCGGCCTTGCGCGCCTTGGCCTCGGCGGCGGCACGGACCTTCATGGCCTTCTCGCGCGCAGCCTTCACCTCGGGCGTGATGACGCTCATGGGCTCGGCAGTCGAGACCTGGTAGAAAAAGCCGTTAAAGTCGACCTGCATGTCGGTGATGGCAAGTCCAAACAGGTCATGTGCCTCGTTCTCAAACGGAAATACCGCCGGATAGTACGAGCTGATGGACGGAATCTCCTGGTACTGGTCGATACCCTCGACTACCAGGTTCTCAATCGCATAGTTTCCGTCCCGTGCGATCTGCTCTTGCGCAGCGCGGACGTTGATAAACGTATAGACCAGGCGATACGATCCGTCGTCCACACAGCGCTCGGCATGCATCTGCACAAAGCGCGCGCCGGCACCCTTGAGCGCCTGCACGTGCGCCAGGAGCTCATCGATCCCGACGGTTGTATAGATTGCCTTTTGCATTACTCGGCCTCCTTTGCAGCGGCGGGCGCACCGTCAGCCGTGCCCGCGTCGACACCGGCCCCGGCCCCCGCAGCCACAAACCCGTCCTCGCCCAGCTCAACGCCACCGTCCCAGGTAGCAGCGCCGCCTACGGTAAGCGGGTCGCCGCCGGCACGCATCACGGTCTCCTTCTGATCAAGGATGCCGCACGCCTCCACAATGACATCGATCACGGTCTCGGGGCGAATGGCGCACCCGGGCGCGTACACGTCCACGGGAATCGCGCGGTCCACGCCGCCGATCACGTTGTAGGCATCGCGAAACACGCCGCCCGAGCACGCGCAGATGCCGCACGCCACCACGCACTTGGGCTCGAGCATCTGGTTGTAGATCTGGCGCACGACGGGCAGGTTCTGGGCATTGACCGACCCCGTCACCAAAAAGATATCCGCATGCTTGGGGTTGCCGGTGTTGACCACGCCAAAGCGCTCCGCATCGAACAGCGGCGTGAGCGAGGCCAGCACCTCGATATCGCATCCGTTGCAGCTCGAACCGTCGTAATGAATAACCCACGGCGAGCGCGACATTTTATGATCCATGGATGCCGCCTCCTAAATAAATACGTCGACGAGGATGGGCATAAGGTTGAGCAGGCCAAACACCAGCGCCACGCCCCAGCCGAGCTTAAAGCAGCTGCGCCAGGTGCTACGGGCGAAGGTGTTGTCGATCAGCACCTCGACAAAGTACGTCGCAGCCATCACGACCAGGGCAACCACCCAGCCCACCGGGTTGTCCCAAACAAAGAACATGCCCACCCACATCAAAAACAGCACGGTCTCGCACCAGTGCATAAGGGTCATCTTGGCCAGCGTGCCGCCGCTCATCTCGGTGGCGACGCCCTGGACAATCTCCTGATGTGCGTGATGCGAGTACGAAAGATCGAACGGCGACTTGCGCAGCTTGATGGTAAGCACCGCAAGCAGCGCGAGGAAAATGGGCGCGCTGTACACGATGATGGGGGCCGACTGCCCCGTCACGGCGATGGAATCGAAGCTATCGGTGGCAAGGTACAGACCCACGCTCATCAGCAGAACGGCGGGCTCGTAACTCATAACCTGCAGCAGCTCGCGGTCGGCACCAACCTGGGCAAACGGGCTTTGCGTCGAGGCGGACGCCAACACCACAAAGATCGCGGCGAGCGTCACCATAAAAGCGCACAGCAGCGTGTTGGAACCCGACACAAAGATGCCGCCGCCCACCACGGTAAAGATGAGCGCACACGCCATATAGGTGTCGTCCATGGTGTTTACGCTGGCAGGGGCCTTGCGCAACAGCTTGGCAACGTCGTAGAAAGGCTGAAGCAGGCGCGGACCCACGCGGCCCTGCATGCGGGCCGAAAGCTTGCGGTCAACGCCGTCGATCAAACCGCCCACAAGCGGCGCCAGCAGGGCAAACGCCACGGTGCCAATAAATATGCCCACGACGCCCGAGCCTTCGAAATACTTGCCGCGCAGCACCGAGGGCGCGCTCATGGCAAGTCTCTCGGGCCCAATCCACGCGCAACACAGCAGCGCAAACAAGATAATGCTGCAGCACACGACGCTGCCCGCGGGGCCAATACGCTTCTCGCCAAGGGCGTCCTCCGAGTACCAATTGCGCTTTTCGGCCTTCACTTCGTGTCCCATCGAGCCACGGAAATGGCGATATTTGTCGGTTCCCACGCCCGAAAGATATACGTTTACGTGCGGTTTGTTGCTCACTCGGAACGACGTCAGCAGCACCACGGCGATAAACGCCACGATAACCACCATCAGATACATGGAGTCCTTGCCAATAACGTACGGCACGCGGCCAAACACCATGGCCAAGTAAGGCGACACCAGGCCGCTCGAGATGAGCGGGAACGCCACGCAGCAAAGAATCAGCAGCGCGGCGATGGTGTTGAGGGCCATCCATTCGGTCTTATGGACATTGACCTCAACGTTTTGAGCCGTGGGGTCGACGCCCGAAAGCTTGGCAAGCCACTTGCCCCAGAAGAAGAACGTCGCGGCCGAGCCAAAGGCAAGCACCATGATCATGAGCACGTTGCCGGTCTGCGCGAACGCCACCAGGGCGCCCCACTTGGACACGAGCATGCCAAACGGTGCCACGAACATGCCCATGATGCCCAGCATCATCAGACGCGTAAGGTGCGGCATGCGGCTGAACATACCGTCCATGTCCTCGATATTGCGGCTGCCGATATGATGCTCGGCCGTGCCCACGCACAGGAACAGCAGCGACTTGGCCACCGTGTGGAACAGGATCAGGAAGATGGCGGCCCATACGGCCTCGGGCGCGCCGACACCCAAGCAAGCACTGATGAGGCCCAAGTTGGAAATGGTGGAGTACGCGAGGACGCGTTTGGCGTTGCTCTGCGAGATGGCCATGAGGGCAGCGAGCAAAAACGTGATGGCACCCACGCTCGTGACCATAAAGCCGGTCACGGGATAGATGGCATAGAGCGGGCTGAGCTTGACCATCAGGAACACGCCGGCTTTGACCATGGTTGACGAGTGCAGCAGGGCACTCGTGGGCGTGGGGGCAACCATGGCACCCAATAGCCAAGTGTGGAACGGCATCTGTGCGGCCTTGGTGAGCGCGGCAAGCGACAGCAACAGGACCGGCATCACCAGCAGCGCGGATTGCGCGGTTCCGGCGCTGGAAAGCTCGATCATGCCCGAGATGGTCAGCGGCATGCCGTTAACGTGCAGGTACATGAGTCCGGCCAAAAACGCGATGCCGCCCAGCATGTTGAGGATGATCTGGGTGAAAGCGTTTTTTATGGCCTCGGGCGTGCGCGTGTAGCCAATCATGAGGAACGAGCACACGGTGGTGATTTCCCAGCCACAGAACAGCCACTCCAGGTTGTCGCTTATCACGATGACGAACATGGCCGAGAGGAACAGGTACATGAGCGCCAGGAACTGCGGGCGACGGTCGGGAGCGGTCTGCCCGCGCAGTGCGGCCTCGTGCTCGTCATGGGCCTGGAAGTCCTTCATGTAGCCCAAGGCGTAGATGCAGATCAGGCTGCCGACAATGCCAACGGCGAGGACCATGATCACGCTCATGTAATCCAGGTAGAGCGGCGTGGCGGTGACGACCTCGACCGCAGGCAACGCCATGGCCTGAAAGGCGAACGAGCCCACCAGCTGGACTATGCCGAGCGCCGTGGCGAGCGTGCTCTTGAATTTGCGCGCGTTGTACAGGATGACGTCGCACAGGATGACATCGATGGCGGAGCAGATGATCGAGAGCGTACTCGAGGTGTCGGGGGCAACCTCAAAGCTCTGCGGACCCGTACCAAAAAACATGACGGCGACTACAACTGTCACCGCCATAATGATGCCGGAGCCTACAAGCCCTACCGCATCGCGGGCGCGGTCACCGTGCGCAGACAGCATGCCCAGCGCCGGTACCAGCGGAAACAGGGTAAGGAAATACAGTGGTGTCATACCATCACTCCCCCAGGCAAAAACACTGCAATTGTTTAACGTTATAGCTCAGTTGAGGAGTAGCGGCAGCGGGTTTTCGGTCAACTGGGGAGTTTTAGGTGTACGGGGTAAGGAGTCTGTCCGCATTGGAGCAGAGGGGCGGCAAGAAAAATGCGCCCCCGTGGGCGCACCATCCCGTTCGCTATTCCGCCTTTTTAACGCGTGGTTTACGACCGCGCGGCTTGTCGACCAGCGCATCCGCGCCGCCGTCGCGATACTGGCGGCACCAAGCCTTGACCGAAGACTCGCTGGGAATCTTATGCTTGACCATGGCCTCGCGAACCGTTAAGCCGTTTTCCAAGCGGTCATTGACCACGGCGAGCTTAACTTCGTACGAATAGGTGTGATGATGCGAACCGGCATTGAGAACAGCATCGACACCGCCCACGGCATACGCGCGCGCCCACTGACGAGCCGTGGCCTGGGGAATGCCAAGCTCCGCGGCGAGGGCGCGATGACCGACCCCCTCTTGGAGGATCTCGACGGCGCGCTGCCTGACCTCGGGCGCATGCGTGCGAGTCCTTGTTGCTTCTGACATACCTGCCACTTCTTAGCCTCAACCGTTAATCTGCTTTCTTACGTGCATGTTAGATAGTAGCATTTTGCTGTTCCCGCGTAACAGTTAATTGAAAATCGCAACGGCGGTATCTGGGCATTTGCTATTTATTCGCGACATTTCTTTACGTTTAATTTACGCAGCTAGTTAGCTCGCAGCTCATTGAGGGTGTTTTACCAACCAGATTGGTATCTTTTTGTTTGGCTGGTATGGTTTGTGTAATTATTAACCCCTCTTCAGCCCGCACCTACATGTCAACTTTCCACTTACTTTCCAGCTTTCCACCTAGCTTTCCAGCTTTCCACTTAACTTACCACCTAAGGTGGAAAGCTGGAAAGCTAGGTGGGAAGCTGGGGCAGCAGCAGGCCAGGAGAACAAGAAAAGGGGCGGCAACCGGGTGGTTGCCGCCCCCTTTGCGAAGCTAGTTGGCTTCGGAACTAGTGGTCGATGCCGTTGAGGTTCACCCTCGTGAGCGTATAGGTCACATAGTCGGGCGATTGAGGCTTTGCGCTCGCCACGTCACCCTTAACCAGGCTCGCTCTCATTACCAATCGATAGTTCGCGTAGAACTGCTCACGCTGTTCGACCTGCGTGTTGACCTTAACGGTAAAGGGCAGGCTAAACGTAGTGTCACCGTTCTGCGTTTTGAACTTGCCATTCTCCTTCGAGTCAGTGAAGGTGATCGTGCTACCGGAGGGAGCGACCGCGGCAAGCTTACTCTCCGTCACTGTTACGTAGTTGGAGATATCATCCGTTACACTCTCATACGTGCCGTCGGTTCCGCGGCGCTGCAGCTCGAGCGTGTACACAACAGAGTCGGCATTTGCAATTGCCTCGGCGGCGTTGCTAAGTCCACCCAGTTCATACGTGGCACCCAGACCAATCGTGCCATTCGCGATCGGACGTAGGTCGTCCACGTTAATACCAAGCTGCGACTTATCTGGCGCAGAAAGCGTAATGGTCGTATCACCCGTGTCCATGCGATAGTACCCGACGTTACCGGGCTTCGTCTGCGTCAGGCTCGAGGTATTAAGGCCTTCCTTACGCGTCGAAAGCTTGGCAGTATAGGACATCTTGGTACAGGCGTCCTCGCCAGACTGCTTGGACAGGGAGATAACCTTGTTGCAGCCGTCCGGCGTAAGGCGAATCTCTTCCACCACCGTGTGCACGGTAAAGGATCCGTCCGTTGCGATCTTGCGGATTCCGGCGAGGTCATGGTCGAGCGTGAGCTTCAGCGAATCATCGCCTGTATCCGTCACGGTCTGCGTGAACGCAGGCATCGAAGCGTCACACGGCTCCCAATCGCCGCCATTCCACCTGTAGTTCTGACCGCCGATGGCAACATAAAACTTCGCAATTGCCGAGGTTCCGCTCGGGAAACTACTTACTCCCATTAGGTTGTTGTTGGCGCCATAGCGACACAGCGATGTATCGAGCTGATAGAACAGATGGTCACTCTCTGTATAGTATTGGCTCGGGCTAAACGTAACCCTATCTTTGACGTCAAGAGAAAGCACGTAGGCGGCACCGTCCTCCGACTTCGAAACCGGAATGCGCGCCGCATTTTTATTGTCGACTACACTCTGCTCATAATTGGACAAGATGCTGTATGTCGATGCCGTACTGTTTTGATTATCTTCGCCACCGGTGCGCAAGACGTGATGCAAATTCCAAGATATGCGGGCACCCGAAGAATTTGAGTCAATAGACGAAGCCGTAAAACCGTTGATACTAGCTTGCGTCCCGCCGTCGCCCGACTTAGGCACGTTGACAACTAGGTAGACGCTCTCCGATGCACGCTTCTCTCTGCCGGTATCCTTCTCCTTAGGTACCTTTAGCGTATAGCGCTTGTTGCTGGGAACGTTAGCGCCCGCAACCTTAAACAGCGTCCACTTGTCTCCGATCTTCGCCTTAGCGGTCGCCTCTGCCTCGTTTTCACACGCAACCCATGTGCCGGCGCCATCCTTTGTGGCCGACACACCCAAGATCTCGCTCAGCCATCGCTCCTGATATGGATTGCCCGCAGAATCCTCAAAGCCGGCATCTCCGCTCAGGGAAGCGCTCGTTGCGCCGCCTTCGCCCACCGTATAGTGATATTCCCTGCCACCGGCCTTGCCGTCAACGTTCGCATCGACGAGCGTAAGCTGGGTGCCCTGGGGCAGCCTTCCGTCGGCACCATTGAAGAGGATGCTCTTGCCGAGCCCCTTCATCGAGCCGCCAGCAGCCATATAGCTGTCCCAGCCAAAGTCGACTTCCGTCCCATTGGCAGAATTGTATGTCCAGGTAAGCAGACCCGTCATCGGCTCGCCAAAGCTCGTAAGCACGTGTGCATCTCTTCCAAGGTTAGCGTAGTCGCTTTCTTTAAATTTAGTGCCGTAATCATACGTTGCAGTGAAATCAATCTCGAGCTTGCGCTTAACGATGATCGGCACCTGAACGTTGTAGCTCTGACCCGCCTCGGTAAAGGTAACGGTCAGGAGCGTAAAGCGACCTTTGCCGTTGTCCCAATCGGAGCTTGGGCTAAACGACATGTTCTTTTTACCGTTGTTCACCACACGAAGTGTGGGATTGCTCGACGCACCATCGTCCTTAACGAATACACCGTTCTTGAGTTGGAACACCTCCGCCTTGGCCGTCACGTGCGGATTGGTGCCATTCTCGTTATTCAATCTGCAAGCGTCGGAGAAGCCGCCGTTCGTGATGATGTTTAGATAGCTCTTGACCGTCGTATTATCGGTACCCGAGATCACCAAAACGGGAAAATCCGTTGCAACCTTGCTGTCGCTTGCATCGTTATTCGCATTGAACATGCTCGCCACGGATTTGGCGTTATAGCTCGACGTATTTTGATAGGCGCCATCGTCATTGATGCCGCCGATGTTGGTGTAGGTGTAACGGTTGGCAACGCCGGGGCTCGACGGATTCTGGATGGCCGTGGCAAGGCCAACGTTCATGCCGTCGCCGAACAGATAACGGCCGGCCGTGTCAGCATCGGAGGCGCGCACAGCAAGGCCACTCGTCGGACTCGTCGTGACGTAGGGCGAAACGGCCGCCGTCACATTGCCGTTCGCAGCATCGTTGCCATACAGTGTCGCGCCCTTGGCATCGGAAAGCTTGTCTTCATAGGCAGCAAATGCGATGTATGACTTTTTGTTCACCTTTTTAAGGTCGTCGGTGCCGGAAGAATTGCGCATCAGCTTGAGCGATTCACTCGCACTGTTTGGTCTAATGGCAATTCCTGCGACAAAAACGTTGACGAGATCAGCGGATGAACTATTTCCGAACAAATATCCCTGGCTAGTTTGCGCCCCAAAGATATTGCGATCCATGAGCACGTTTACGAGCCTAAATGAGCCACGGCCATCGCCAGACACGCCACCAGAACAACTTCCCAGCGATGAGTTCCATGCAGCGTTCTTGCTACCGGTAAAGTTATTCTCGCCAATGGTCGAATTCAAAAGCGTGACAGAGTTCGCCGTGTTACCGATCGAGCCAACAACACCACCAGAATACGAACCATCGACGACCAGTCCAGTGATAGTTGAATTCTTGACCTCGAGGGCACACCCACCTTTCAGATCACCGATTAAACCGGCAGAGCACTCACGAGCACCAAGATAGATGTCTTTTATTACACAGCTATCGAACTTAAATGCACCGCCCGAAGCCGCTTCGCCGACTGCACCAGCAACGTACTTAAGATTATTCGATCCTCTAACACCAAATACCGTTTTACTCTGCACGTCGCCTTGGATGCACAGATTGTAGACAGACACGATTCCATTTTCGGACCTTCCGATAAGGCCGCCGGTCCCCTCGGTCGCGCTCGATGCTGCCGGCTGAAGCGTGACATTGCTGATCTCCGCCTTTCCGGCACCCTGCGAAGGCGTTCCAGCATCATCGGTGTTCACCAGGAAACCACCTCCAGCAAGACCCACGACACCGCCGGTCCTTGCGTTAGAAGCAGTTGACATAATCGTGGAATTCTTGGCAATAGGCGTGCTCGCCTTTGTCCAAACGCCACCAGCGGAATTTTGGTTCAGCTTGCCGACGAAGCCGCCGACGTTTTTCACGCCAGAAATGTCCATGTTGCTATAAGAGCAATCGTAAAGCTTGACCGGAGAATAGCGCGTGTTCGAATTTGAGGTGTCATTACGATTCACCAGCAAAGTTGTATCTTTATCAGTCCTGCGGCTACCATAGCCGGATGCGCCGAGCAATCCGCCAGCGTTATTGGGGCCATTCACCCTGCAGTTATCCATGGTAATTCCTGCATATTTGCCGTAATCTGCCAGCGAGCTCGCGTTCGCCGTAGTACCCGCAAGCAGACCGACGCCAACCTGCTCATTACCCGCACCACTGGGGGCGCCGGCTGCATTGATATACGTAAGAGAAATATTGCAGTCATCGAACTTTAGGTTCTGGACGGTATAGCCACCGTTGCCCGCAGCAGCAGCGCCGTCCGTTGCCGAAGTGCCGATGCTCTCCCTCACGTTGGTCGAGGCGTACGTTACGGTGCCAAAGAGAGCGCCCACTCCGGTGAGTTTGTAATTATCGTCGGCGTACTCCGTGACCCCATATACCTTGCTGGCCGCCTTGCTACCGACCTTTATTTTTGCACCGTTGCCGTTGATGCACGCAACAAGCGGCACGATTCGATCGCGGTCGGCGCCCTTACCGGATGCGCATGCGTTTGAGTAGTAGCGACCCGAAAGGCCCGTGTAACCCGTACCGTAAGGCGTCATGTCATAATCAATGTCCTTGTCCGTGTTCACGAACCGCAAATCCATTCCCGAGACCTGCGCGGCACAGATGTTGCCCGTCTGCCACGTGGCATACTTCGATACCAGGTAGGGAGAGTTAACATCCAAGCCATCGCCTGCATAGTCGAGAGCGTTACCCTCCTGGATACCGGGGCTTTTCATGTCATCGTTTTTCGCATTAGCAAAGTCGTCAGCGGCACTCGCCGGCCTTCCAACATGTGTATAGCTCGCGTTGCGAACTTTGCCGTATTGTTGGTTGCCGAATTTGTACATTCCCGTTGCGTTGCCGCCACCCATGTAGGCACGCGAGCCCGCATACGTTCCATACGCATCGTTCGTGGTATTCGTATTCGCCGAACCACCAGCCGCGCCGCTGCTGATAATGGCCGAAAGTACGAGCAGTCCCTGCGAGTCATTGACGGTTGTGGTTATGGCGAGGTTATTATTGGTGCCATCTCCCCTATAGCGGCCCTGTGTTGCACCTGTCTCGATGCAGTTCGTTTTCGAAGTATCAAGATTGTTCACCTTGTAGTTGCGATCAGTGTTGTTGAGTCTCTTGCTATCGGCAAGCTCGCTGAACGCATAGCCGTCGATTACGCGGCCAACATACGGGTTGTCATAGAGAGAGGCGCCGGTGCCATGCCAGTCGTTGAGAGCACCATCTCTGTGCGAAGAGTTGCGGAAAATGACGCCACCACCCGCAACAGCACCAACGTAGCCACCAACGGGCACAAGGTGCGCACCGCCGCCATTATCGCCTGCCGCCCCAGCAACGCTAAAGCCAGCATCCGTATTCACCGACACGCCATCGATGATATTGTCACCGCCCATGATGCAACCGATCACGCCGCCAAAGAACGCGCCCGGCACACCAGAACCAGATGTATCTTTACTCTTATATGCAATTGAGGCTGGCGTGCCCGAGTATTCAATATTCAGGTTGCTCACAACGCTGCCGTAGCTATACCGGATCAATCCGGAAAGCGCGCTTGCGCCTTCGGTCTTGTTTATCTTGATGGTCGCTAAACCGCTGCTTCCCAGGTCGCCAACAACAACCCCTCTGAACGGGTTGCTCTGATTGCCCAAACCCTGGAAGGCGGTGGTATCGAGCACAAGCGTATTGGTACCATTTCCCTCGCTATCAACCGGCTCGATACTATAGTAGGCGCTTTGGAGATAGCTGTGCATCGTCGCATCGTCTAGCGCGTTATTGGGGTCAGTGGCACCTTCCCCCGTCTTCTTCTCCCACTTTTTTTTCGCCTGTTTGTAGATGTACGTCACTTCGTTTTCAGGCTTCTCACTGGACGAACGACGCTGACATAGCTCTTCCTGATTGGCGGCAATCGTTACTTCCCAACCGTCGATTGCATTTTGCGTGTTGATATACTCAGCAACCGTGTTGAGCTCTGATGCTTTAGTTATGGCATAGGGATCGCCATAGGTACCGCAGCCCGTCGTAAGCTTGGGCACACGCTGGTTAACTTTGATTTCGTGGTATTGGACTTTGTTTTCGTTGACATTGCCCTTTTTCACATACGGGAGATAACCACCGAATTGCGGAGTATCCGCATTTGCCTCTTTGTTGTCAACGGTGACGAGGCCAGCGGGGGTCCCATAGGTGCTCTCGTCGTAGTACCAGAGCTGCTTACCGGAGTATTCGCCCTTCGAGTCGATCTCGCTACCGAATGTGACCTTCTCGTTCGTCTGGTCATCCTTCATAAAGGTATACACCGCAGAGCCAGTCTTGCCCTCGCCGTAGCCAAAGCTCTCAAGCAAGCTTGCGCGGGTGAACATCGCGTTATCAGTTGCACTGGGGAGGCTGATCGCGCTGAATGTTGCCGTCACCTGGTCGGCCGTACTGCCCACACCAAGCCTACCGAACAGTGATGTCGCCGCCTTGGTGTCGCCCCCATACCCCTTGGTTGAGATATTAGTTGCGTTCAGATTCACGTACGTCTGCATCTCGTTGATGAGCAAAGGCGCGTAGTCAGTTTTATCGGTTACGCCATCGACGGTCAAGCCATCAAGCGTAAGATTATCTATAGAGATCTGCTTAACCGAAGTCGAAGACCCGTAAATATAGCGGCACACCAAAGCACCGGACGAGCTTCCCGCATCTTTTACAAGGGAGCCCACGGTACCGCCCAGCGTGACATTGTTTACCGTAAGGTCGCCCGCATGGGTTCGAATGAGCCCACAATGCATGTTCTCGTGCTGCGTCGCTTCGCTGTTCTTCTTGTTGCCATTTTGCTCTGCTTTGATTTTGGAATAATGGAACTTGATGTCGGCATTTTTCACCGTCACCTTGGAGCCACTAGCGGGATTACTGGGATAGAAGCTATATCCATTCATGTCGATAGACACGCGTGTGCCATCGTTCGTGCCAATATTGTTTCCTTGGAAAATCTGCTGGTTTCCCGGAATGATATAACTCCGAATATCGCTGGGCGCATACAAATATGCGCACCAGAGCAGCAAGTACTCCGGCGAGTCCATAAAATTCGCCCTGCTATTATTCTCGGGATTATTACCCACCTTCGCATATGCCTTATCGAGGTTGTAGTAATACCTCGTCCAGGCATTCGTGTTGTGGTTCTTGCCGAAATCAGAACGGTTGTGATAGCTGTTGTCGCTTCCCTTCTCGCCGCTCATGTCGAGCTTACCCTCATTAACGTCGTCTTTGGTATGCAGAGAAACGACCGTGTTCCATTCGCCGTCCATGAGCTTGCTGCCCGGCTTTACGCCATTGCCCACCCACTCGTCGAAGGTCGTTATATCGGGTGCCGTAATCTTGATACCAGAAACTTTGTATGCAGTTCCCCAATATGCCCTATCTTCCAGGTACAAACCCGTATAGGACTCGGAGCCATATACTCCAGAAGCCACCTTACTGCCGCGGCCAACGAGCAGACCAAGCGTTGTAGCGCTCTTGGCATTGATGGTGGCACCCGAAAGATCGATGGCGTAGTTGTTGATAACCCATTGACCGCTGGCTGCATATACGAGCCCGCCGAGTTCACCTGAGCTGTTTGCTGTTATGGAAGCGTTGTTCGTCTTGAGAGCATACGTACTGTCGCTAGTGTTTTTGCTGCTATCCCCGATGGTGACAACCGTATTGCCCCAGCTGTAGCCCAAAAGACCGCCAGCGCCGCTCTTCGCGTCACCGTTCTTGCCAACGGTCATGCTGAACGAATTGAACGTAAGTCCTGTGATGTTGACGTTGGTCGCATTCGCCGCGATGCCCTGAGTGATGCAGCCGATAAGGCCGCCAATCTGGGATTTCTTATTGCTCGCGCTGTCGCCCGCGGTAATCGCATTTTCACCCGCGGGCGCGTCACCGACCTCGAGACTCGCCACGTTAACGATAGCGACAACGTCCGCCACATAACCGACAGCGCCGCCGATGCATGTGTTGCCGTTGAGAGTAGCGCCCGTTTTGACGGTCGCTTGTGCCTTTGTGCTGCCGCCCGTGTTGCTGCTACTGAAAGTAACGGTTCCGCCGCCCCTCACGCTACCCGCAATGCCGCCGATGTTGACATCGTTTCCGAACGAATCGTCGCAGGTAATAGCCGCGTTGCACATAACGCTGTTGAGCGTTGCGTCACCCGTGATAGTTGCCGCAAGCGAGCCAGCGTCGACGCCTAAGCCGTTATCGAACTTCATAACGCCATCGACGGTAAGGTTATTCACCGTCGCGCCACCGCCGATAGCGGCAAAGAGGCCCAGACGGCTGTGCCGGTAAATCTTGCCATTGCCGTCGGACGTATCGTTGGACGCAATCGCATTATCACCGCGTATGCCGTACGGCTCGCCAACACCAAGGGTGATCGTATGGCCATTGCCATTAAACGTTCCCTGAAATATCTGAAGATTACTGGCGTTATCGAATCCAAGGCCTCCAATGCCCGTACCCAACAGATTAATGTTAGCGCTGAGGTTAATGGTCACATTGGACCCCAAGAGCTGACCCCTATTGTCAGGGTTTAATCCGTAAACGCCGTTCCAAAGTGCACCAAACTGAAGCGAGAGGGCAAAGCATGCAAAGTCCTTCTCGCTCGTAATCGTCAGCTCTCTGTTGCCGTCGTTCCAGCTCCTTCCATAGCCAACTTGCCAGCTCCAGTCCGTAGTCGAAGGCCCCTCAAGCTCGTGTTTATCCATATTGATTTTGATGAGGTCTTTTCTCAGCGTGTGCCCATCAAGCCTAACGATCTCACCATAGCCGCAACCAGCGTTTTGATCGCTACCCAAGTCATCGATTTTCGTCGCAGGACAACGCTTATAAGCCCAGCAATCGGCGTTGTCGGCATCTGCAGGAACACTATCGCTTCCCGTTCCGCGAGCAAACACGAGCGTCGGGTTACTCGAGCTAACGTTCGTGATTTGAGAAACAACCTTCTTGTAGGTAAAGCTGTTATCGGGAGCAAACTTCATGCCCGAAAAATCGGTCACGCCGCCCAAACGAATCGCAGACCCCCAGCTTTCAGCGGCAATTCCCGCGCCGTTTTCAATCGCACCTTCGTTTTTGACGGTCACCCCATTGATATCGGCAATGCTCCTGTTGTCAATGCAGCCCGCAACACCACCGAACCCCTTGCTCGACTGAAGCAGCTTGGTGCAGTTGACCGTAGCGTTCTTGACTTCAAGCGTCGCGCCCGCACCGCGGCCCAGCCAACCGACAAGGCCACCAGCAAAAGTCGGAGTAGCTTCGAGCGCAAACTTCGTTGAAACGTTCTCGATATGAAGCGGCTTCGAGTTGGCACACCCAGTCACCGAACCGACAAGACCACCGAATACCGCGGTGCCTCCTCCATTGCCGTAGGTGCTCTTGAACGCGCCACCCTTGAACGATACAGTCGCCGCCGAATCAACAAAGCTCAACTTACCGATAGCGGCACCAACGCCATTCGACTCGTTGGCCTTGCCCGCAAGCGTGACACCTCCATCCGTATCAATTTGATCATTGCCGGTAAACTCAACCGAGCTTGCAAAGCTCACCTCACCGATAAAACCGCCGGTATTCATGCTATTTTCATTGCCAACTGAAGCGGGGCAGGTGTACTTCTTGCTGTCCGCGCCGAGCGTGAGCTTGGTCGCCTTACCGATGAAGCCGCCACTGGCGGTGGTGCCCTTGACGGTGAGCATGTGCAGGTCGAGAGCCTCCGTGACGTTGACTGTAGCGCCTGTGTTCGAACCGACGAGACCTACGACACCACCGGCGGAACCGCTTGCAGACTGAACGGTGGCAGCGGGAACATCAAGGGTGCCGACGTTCAGAGTCGCGCCATCCTCGACCGTGCCTACGAGCAGACCGGCATTACCGGAGCTCGTCTTGACGACACCGCCCGCGGCAAGGCTATCGGGAAACTTAACAGACCCCACCGTAAAGGTTCCGCTCTTGACTGTATTCGCTAAAAGACCGATGTTTCCCGCTGCATTTACGTTGAGCTGCTCGAGAGAACCGGCAGGGCCATAGGTGACCTCTGTAGTAAGGTCACCCATCGCCTCACCCAAAAGGGGCGCCGTCAGAGCGGAAGTCGTATCCGTCCCGTCGGTGCCTACGGAATTCGCGATGTTGACCACAGCGTTGAGCGTCTTGCCCCCACCGCTGACCTTCGAAGCGATCATCGGCGCGCTATAGGTAGTTGCGCCTACCCACTTTATCTTGACTGTATTGTTTTGGTCAGTCAGCTTGAGGTTATTAAAAACCGTCCGGTTAGTCGTGAGCTCGACGGGGCTATCAGCGCCATTCATCGACCTATAGATCCTGCCTTCAAACGGATGCTCATCGCTGCCAAAGCCCTGGAAAGACATGCCGTTATTTGCCGACTCGGTGAGCTTCGCATCGCCCGTGATGATAACCTTGATCTGCGCATCATAGTAAAGCGAAGCGTCGGCGTTAGACAGGGCGGCGAACGCCTCCGACGACGTGACATTGAGGCTTTTGATTCCACTGTTATCTTCTTTGAGCTCGATGCCTTCCGCACCATTAGCCTCGAGCAGCTCGACAAGCTTTTTCAAATCCGTGATCGTCGAACCCGCCTGGGCCTCAGCGTCTTCCGAAACCGCGGCATCGGCATCTTGCTCGACGTCATCAGCGGCAGCATCCCCTGCCGCATCGTCGCCCTCCGTCTGATCGCCCGTGGAATCGGAACCCGCGGCGCTATCGACGGTATCGCCCGTTGCGACATCGTCTTTCGCAGCGCCATCCTGGGCACTGTCACCCGCGGCGCCGGTATCACTCGACCCAAACCCATTCGCGGCGTCGCCGTTGGTCTCGCCGCTCTCGGCAGTATCCAACGCCTTCGCAGATGCGGCAGCAATCTCGTTCGAGATGTTCTGCCAGCCTGCCGCCACAGCAGCCACCGTGGGCGAGCATGCTTGGAGCACCAT
Organism: Collinsella sp. AM40-7AC; assembly: GCF_003468125.1. Taxonomy (NCBI): domain Bacteria; kingdom Bacillati; phylum Actinomycetota; class Coriobacteriia; order Coriobacteriales; family Coriobacteriaceae; genus Collinsella; species Collinsella sp. AM40-7AC. Next base: position 92,071 of record NZ_QSGK01000005.1, read on the forward strand.
GACCACCGTCATGAACTCTGCGAGTATGCGCTTTGCCGTTCTCATCGATTCCGTACCTCTTATCCTAAAACCCTGCTGCCAGAGTTATTGAGTCTCCGTCGTACCCGTTTGGGTGGTTCCGCTCACGCTAATGCCCAGTTTGTCCCAGCCATCGGGCGTTTTGCCGTCAGCTCGGTAGAAGTTGACGACCAACGAACCCGGCTCCATGGTGAACGTAACCGTGTGATTTGTTTTATCCGCCGTCACACCATGGTTGGTCTCGAAGAACGGGTCGATCTCCACGTTCTCCCCCCATGTGAGCGTGACGTTTGCCGGTGCGCCCGTAACCGTCACACGGTAGTTGTACGCAGCGTAATCAGCAAACTTGCCAGCCTCATCAACCAGCGCGCCCTCAACCGCAGCGGTTTTGGCCTCGGCCCTCTTTGACGGCACGACTTTCGCCGCCAGACAGGTGAGCTCGGTGCCGGGGCTATCGCCCGAAACCACCGTCGCCCTAATCACAAAGTAGGCATGTCCCAGCTTGTCCTCAGGGAACGTCACGGTGTAGTCGTTCTTGGTAGGCTGATTCTCCGGAAGTGTGACGCTGCCGCTGGGCCGGGGCGAATAGCTCCACGTGGCGCCATCGAGCCCATACCCCTCAACCGTCAAGGTGTACGTCACGTTTTTGTCGTTGCAAAAGTTGCTGTTGCTCAGCAAATAGTTGTAGATGCTAAAGGTAAAGCTGCATTGCTCGCTACTGGGATACACCGTAACGGAGCGCTGGGCACGGTCGAGCTCGTCTCTGCTGGGCGTACTCATGTAGCCCGTGAGCAGGTCGCTTGCAAATAGGCTCTGCGCAGTGCCCGTTGCGGCGACGGACTTAAGAAATCCGTTGGCGGTGTAGGCGGAATAGGTAAAGTAACCACCCGTCACGAGCGCCACGGCGCAAGCAAGTGCGATTGCTGCCACAACCAGCTTATTCTTGACTAGGCTTTTGCTTTTTGCCAGCTGCTCGCACTCGGCATCCTGCTGCTTCCCTTGCTCCTCCATGTGCGCCCCCTCTCCTACTTACCGCTCGTGTTGCGCGCGATCAGATAGATCACGTCGGTCTCTTTGGCGCTCTCGTCCCACGAAAGCTTGATGATAAAGTTAAGCGTGTCATTGCCAATCGAGTTGTCGAGCGTCTTGGCGTTGAGCTCGCCTTTTTCGAATACCTTGTATCGGTAGAGCGGGCGCGCGTTGCGCTGGACGTTTTGATAGTCCTTGAATGTAGGGTCGCTTGCGCCGGGGACCGGCACGGCTGCCGGACCGTCGTTCTCCTTGTTGATATATTCGAAGCTCGTCAGCAGGTTCTCTCCGGTTGCTTTCCAGCTATAAGATTTGCCGCCTGCGGTACCGTTCACGTCGGGCGTCTGGAGCGCAGGCGTGTTCTCGGCTTTATACAGCTCGATAGTGAGACCTTTAATGTTGGTCGTATTCGCAAGCTGCAGCTCAAACCCATCGCCGCCCGTCTGCACGCAAAACGGGCGCTTGAGCGTCACCGTGTTGCCGGTCTTGGTATCTCCGTATTCGGGGTTGTATCTCAGGTCGATCTGCTCTGTTGCCGTAGCGTTGGGGCCCAGCACTTTGAGCTCCGCCGGCTCCTTGATCTTGCCAACGGTGGAGCCGCGATTGGCATCGACAAACCATCCGAGTGTCAATCCCAGCAACACGAGAAGCACGGCCACCAGGCCCATGATGGCAAGGGATTCGCGACGATGGTTGCTAGCCCACGTCTTGATGCGCTCGATGCGGCCAACCGGACGCGATTCGCCGTGCGAGCCGAACCCATTGCCGCCGGGGTTTGCCGCTCCTTCGTTGTGCTTGATATCGCCCTGCTCGCGGGCATTAAGCTGATCGTCCATTTATTCATCCGCCTCCTTGGCGGTAAAGCGCACGCGAATGTACTTGATGTTCTTGCCGATAATCTCGTCGGCGTTGTTGTAATAATTGGCGCAGGTCTCCACATCCGCAGAGGACACGCCGGCTCCGACAGGCGGAACCGCGCTAGGCGCCTGACCTGGCACGCTCGTGCTATCGGCGCGGAAATAGCGCGCATGGTTATTGTTGATGTCGCCGACGAGGGTTGTGTATCCCCCCTCGTCGCCTGTGTTAGCGAAAAGGTTGCCACCGTAGCCGGCGTTGCCCGTGTGAACATAGCTCTTGAACTGCTCCGGCCAAATCCAGTAGAGGGTTTTGGTGACGGTTTCGGTCGTGCTATTTGAGTCCGCAGCGTAAAAGCTCGACTTTGGGATGGTAAAGCTCTGCGTAATGACGGTGACGCTGGCCCCGTCCTGGGTCACCGTGGTGGTCGTAGGGACCAGCGGATTCGAGTAAAAGCCAGAGGCGTCTTTGCCCTGAAAAACCAGGATATGACCGCGCACCAAATCTTTAAGCGAGTTGATGATCTCTTCGTTTTTCGATGCATCCGCAGCAGTGCCGCCCGTGCCCGCAACGCTCGTCTGAACAGAAATTTCCCAGGTCATCTCCACCGTGATATCGTGCAGGTCATTGCAGAGCGGCCTGACGTTGAGCTGGAGCTGGCCGGCCGACCCCGGAGAGAGACCGCCATCGGCGCTCATGTTATTGAGGTTGAAAAGATTGTTCACGGCAAGGCTTGTACTGTCCGACGCGTAGTTGTCCTGAGTGTCGTACTTACCCGCCGTGCCGCCCTGCGTTCCCGAGAGCACAAACCGCGGGCCCTTCGCCGCGATCGTGCTCCCCGTGGCACTCACTCGGTTATTCGCGGCAAACCAGGCCAGGCATGCAAAGATGGCAACGATGGCGGCCAGCACAAACAGACCGCTCACCAGGAAATCCTTCCAGAAATCCTTGAGGGTCCGCGCGTGCTCGTCGGCAGCTTGGCGGTACTCGGCCGCCGTCTTGTGCTGCTGGAGCTCGCTATGTCGGTCCATGCCACTCATCGCTTGCGTTTGCCCTGCTAGCGGGCGTGCCATCCTTTCCGCTTGGTCGCGATCAATCCGTTGCTCGTAGGCATAGAATTCAGGCAGAATACAACACCATACGATAAGGTAAAAGAATAGCATTGACCTGCGGTTTGCTCCACAGCGCAAGCCTTAATGATGTCTTAAAGATTACGAATAGCAGCTTCTTCCATATGCCAAGGACATGGTGCAAACAAACCTGACCACTTGCACCAATCCGCAGCACCGGGCAGCGGGCACACGGCGTGCCGCCCCTTAACACCCCAACGCGCGCACGGGTATCGCGTAGATACCGTCCTCGACCTCGCGGGCGTACTCACCCACCCCCACAATCACGGCCATAAACTCCGGTTCGCGTGTGCGTGAACGAGGATTTCCACAGACCTTCTTGCGAACGCGCTTGAGACTCTCGACGCCGGCGCTCGCTTTATCTTCACTTACCTTAATCTCAAAGGCGGCCCACCGTCCATCGGCTAGCTGCACGATGGCATCGCATTCAAGGCCCGAATCGTCGCGATAATAGCGCACGGGCGTGCTATCCAGCAGGTCGAGCGAACGTGCGTAGACCGAAAGATCGCGTATGACCAAATTCTCAAACACCAGACCAAATGTCTGCCAGTCGGCAAGCAGCGCCCGCGAGGACATACCTAGCAAGGCGCAAGCAAGGCTCGGATCTGCCAGATAGCGCTTGGGCTTGACGGTAAAGCGCCGTTTGTCGCGCGCGGCGGGAACCCAACCGGGGACCTCCTCGAGAATGAACATACCTTTGAGGGCATCCAGGTACCTACGCACCTTGGTCTCGTCGGCAAACGCTGCGGGCTCCTCCTCGGCACCGAACATATCCATAAGAATCATTTTATACGTGGCTGCCTGTCCCAGATTGCGCGCGATCGATGCGGAGACTCGACGAGCAATATCGGGGTCGAGACCGACCGCCGGGAAGCTGCTCGAAAACGTGGTGTTGAGATATTCGCGGGCGATGAGCTGGGCGTCAGCCGAAACCATATCGATCGCCTCGGGCCAGCCGCCGCGGCAAGCGGCTTCGACAAGCCCCGGCGTATCGCCATTGCACCGACAGGGCTCAAAACGATGCTCAAACAAGCCCGCCAGGCTCACCTTGCCGTTGGACTCACCTGTCTCGGCAAGCGTCATGGGGTGCATGCGAACGCGGCCGATGCGGCCGGCTCCACTATGCGCGGGCGTCTCCGCCTTTGAGCCAAACGCAGGCGTGGCGGAACCCGTGAGGATATAGGCGCCGCGCGTACCCCGGGTGCGGTCAACCTCGTGTCTAACGTAGTCCCAGATCTGGGGAACGCGCTGCCACTCATCGATAATATGCGGACGGTCTCCCAGCAACATCATCGCCGGATCGGCACGCGCGAGGTCGAGATTCTCGTCGACATACGAGGCGGACGCCCCGTGCTCAAGCGCGGCCCACGTCTTGCCGCACCACTTGGTGCCCGCAATCTCGACCGCGCCAAAGACGCGAAGGTAGCGTTCGATTTGCGCATCCACGATACGCGGGATGTATCCGTCCCGATGTAGCCTCTCGCCCGCCATGAGCCACCCCCGCAGATTTCCAGGTCCTGCTTTCTGATTCTTCTATTCCACTGTAGCAAATTCGGATTTTCGGGTGGTTGCGATTCGGATTTTCGTGTTTTAAGTATTCGGATTTTCTGAACCAGCTGGTCAGTTGGCGCCCTCATTGGCAAAAAGGCGGGGAGCGCCGATACGGCACTCCCCGCCCACTCAATACGCGATAGCTTTCTTGCTTAGAGCTCGTTGGCCGCGTGATACGCCGTGCGAATGGCGCTCGCAATGTCGGCGGTGCGCTCGCCCGAGCAGTCGCCCACGCAGGTCACGGGCACCGTCACGCCGTCCAGGTCAAACGCGTTGGCCTTGGAGCCTACGGCCATCACCACGTAATCGCAGGCGACCTTCACCGGCTCCTCGGCGCCGTCCTCGGTGGTGCGAATGGCCTCCACGCCCTCGTCGGTAATGGCGGTCAGGCGGGTCTTCACGTGCTGTTCCACGTTGTGGGCGGCAAAGTCGCTCATGATCAGCGGCAGAATGGTCTCGGACTCGCCCGCGGCAATCTTGTCGAGCATCTCCACGATCTCCACCTCGCAGCCGTGCTGCAGCAGGTGCTCGGCAGTCTCGGTGCCCACCAGGCCACCGCCAATGACAGCGACGCGGCCGCTGAGCTCCACCTTGCCGGCCAGCACGTCCCAGCTCGAGACGACCTTCTCCGAATCGGCACCCGGAACGGGAATGACCACGTCGTGCGCGCCCACGGCCACAATCGCGGCGTCGGCGGCGTTGAGGTCCGCGGGGCTAGCGGCGTGGTTGAGCTCAACCTTCACGCCCAGGCCGGGCAGAATCTTCTCGTAGTACTCCACCGAGCGCATGATCTCGTCCTTGCGCGGAGGCGCGGCCGCCAGCACAATCTGGCCGCCCAGATGGTCGCTCGCCTCGTAGACGGTCACGTCGTAGCCGCGCTTGGCCGCCACGCGCGCGGCCTCCAGGCCGGCAATACCGCCGCCCACCACGGCGATCTTCTTGTCACCCTCGCCCGGCTTAATGGCGACGGTCGCCTCGTCGCCGTTCTCGGCATTGAGCACGCACGAGATGTACTGACGGTTTTGGATCGCGTCGACGCAGCCCTTGTTGCAGTTGAGGCACTCGCGGATGGGCTCGCCCGTGGCGGCCTTGAGCGCAATATCGGGATCGCACATGAGCGAGCGGCCGTACGCGACGATGTCGGCCGAACCGTCTTCCAGAATCTTCTCGCCCGCCTCGACCGAGACAACGCGGCCGACGGTTGCCACCGGCACGGAGACCAGGGCCTTGACGCGCTCGGCCACGGGCAGCGTCCAGTTGTAGGGCATGGCGCCCATGGGCGGAATGGTGTCGCCCATGTTGCCGGTGTGGTTTGCCTGCGCCACCTGAATCATGTCGATGCCGGCGCCCTCGAGCAGCTTGGCGAACTCGCAGGCCTCATCGGGCAGCAGACCGCCCTTGCCGCGCGGCGTGCCGTCGGGGTTCTCCATGATCACGGGGAGCTTGTACTCCACCATCAGCTGCGGTGCGGCTTCCTTAATGGCGGCGACGACCTCCAGCGCATAACGGACGCGGTTCTCGAACGAGCCACCGTACTCGTCGGTGCGCTGGTTGAGGATGGCGGAGCACAGCGAACCCACCAGGCGGTCGCCGTGGACCTCGATGGCGTCGATGCCAGCCTGCTGCGCGCGGGCGGCCGAGGCGGCGATGGCCTCCTTGATCTGGGTGAGCTGCTCCACGGTGGCCTCGTTCACAAAGTGCTGCATGTCGTGGTGCAGCTTGGCGTAGGCCTGCTTGCAAATCTCGTTGGACTCGGCCATCTTGGCGGCAAAGGCCTCCTCGTCGCCGGCGGCCTTGGCCTCCTGCGCGGCTTTCGCAGCGGCCATGGAGCCCATGACCATGCGGCCGACGCCGGGGACGTCGTACTCGGGATGGAACAGCTGCAGGGCGATCTTGGCGCCGTGCTTGTGGACGGCGTCGGCCAGCGCCTTAAACGTGGGGATCTGGGCGTCGGTCGCCAGCTTGGGCGTGGGGCTTGCGGTCATAACGGGAGCAACGTCGCCAATGACGATGTAGCTCACGCCGCCACGGGCCAGGCGCTCGTAAAAAGCCAGGCTGCGCTCACCGATGGAGCCGTCGCGTTCCTCGTAGCCGGTGGTAAGCGGCGGGAACATAATGCGGTTTTTGAGCTCAAGGGGGCCAACCGTAATGGGTTGAAGCAGCTTGGACGCAGGTGTGGTCATGGACATTCCTCTCTTGTAGGCGCGGCGGCGATGATGCCGCGTAGTTGTCTAGAGGATATGGCATGGAGCCACAGGGGCGCAACGGAAATCGGCGGATAGCAGGTGGCGGCGGGTGGATGGGGATGGGCGGGGCGGCCCGTCGGTTTATCTCAATCTGTAACAGTTACGCGGCAAAATCGGGTCTTACTGTTACAGATCGAGACAAACGGGACCCGCCTGCTAGAAAATCTCAATCTATAACAACAACTCGGCGAAATCCGTCCCTCGTGTTATAGATTTAGACAAACGGGACCCAATCCACCGGTATATCTCGATCTGTAACATCTAGCCGCCCAAATCGGGTCTAGATGTTACAGATCGAGATCTTTGATTGAGAGGTTGGGAATTGGACCGAAAACACGGTCCCGGAATAACAAAAAAGCTCGCCGGCTAGGCCGACGAGCTGCAAGTTCTTGGTCGCGGGGGCAGGATTTGAACCTACGACCTCCGGGTTATGAGCCCGGCGAGCTACCAGACTGCTCCACCCCGCAATGTCTGGGCGCCTCATGTGCGCAAGAAAGAATATTACGCGGGAGTTCGGTAAACGGCAAGGAAAATCTCGTAGAGCATAATTCCTTCATATTTAAACCCCTCAGCCCCTATCACCGTAAACGAATCGCGGCCGAGCGCCGTCGACGGCGCGTATACAATGGTGCGCGTCCTTTTATGCCAACACTGGGAGTAGACATGCTGCTCGCTATCGATATGGGAAACACGCAGACGGCCATGGGCCTGTTCGACGGAGACGAGCTGGTGCAGTCGTGGCGCATGCCCACCGACCGCTCCTATACCGCCGACGAGATCCACGTGCGCCTGATGGGTTTCTTTAAGATGTACGGCCTCTCGCTCGATGCGGTTGACGCGATCGCCTTTGCGGGCGTGGTGCCGCAGCTCTCGCGCGAGTGGCACGCCGTGGCCGACCGCATTGCCGCAGACGCCATCGTCATCGGGCCGCAGACGGCCGCCGTGACCAAGCTGCGCGCGGCGCGTCCCCAAGCCGTAGGCGCCGATCGCGTCGCTAACGCCGTTGCGGCCGAAACTTTCTACGGCGCGCCGGCAATCGTGGTGGACTTTGGCACCGCGACCAATATCGACGTCATCGATGAGGACGGTTATTACATTGGCGGAGCGATCGCGCCGGGCATCCGCATCTCCATGGACGCGCTTGCCGCCCGTGCCGCCAAGCTCGCCAGCGTGCCGCTCGAGGCGCCCGAGCATGCCATCGGCCGCGATACCGAGGAGTGCATCAAGGTCGGCGCCGTGATGGGCGCCGCCTCCATGGCCGAAGGCCTGGTCGCTCGCATGAAGCGCGAGCTGGGCCGCGAGGACGCCACCGTTATCGCCACAGGCGGTCTCGCCGGCATCGTCGCCGATTCGACCGATGCCTTCGACGTGGTCGACGGGCAGCTCACCATCAAAGGCATCTGCGAAATCTACCGCCGCATGCAGAAGCTGGGGTAAGGCGGGGTTTAAGTCGAGCGCGAGCGGCGAACTAGGCAACGCATCGGTCCTATTCCTCAAAAACGAAAATTTTTCGGTTTTGAGGAATAGGGCGCCGGCAACCCATTCCCCAAACAAGCGAAACCCTCCCCGGCACAGCCGAGGAGGGTCTTGTTGTCATCGCTATCTTTGAGCGCGGGCGCCTCGCGTTACAGTCCGCGAATCCGTACGGCCTCGGGCGGAAACTCCTGCTCGCCGGCATCGGTCTTGATGGTCGCGCGGCCCCAGATGTCCAGGCCCGCAAACACACCGACCGCAAGCGGCAAACCGTTGGGCGACACCGCCGCAACCTGACGACCCAGCAGCGGCACCATATCGAAGTACTCACCCAGCACCGGAGCCAGCGGGCCGGCAGCGCCCTGTGGTGTGTTGGCGGCAACCGCCCAGGTGTCCACGCGGGTCAGCACGGCGGTGGCCAATGCCTCGACCAGCACCTCGTCGGCCATATCCACGCCAAGCTCACCCAGCGCCGCACGCTCAATATCAACCGTCACTGCGGCAAACATGCCCGCGGCACCGGCACCGCCGTTGACGGCGACGCGCGCGAACGACGTCTCAAACGCAGGCGCACCGCACACGATATCGCTCGGCCACTGGATACCCACTTTACCGGCAAGGCCCAACCCCGGCGTCGAAGCCGTGCCCACGAGCGCGTCCATCATGCCCATCGCGGCCACAAACGGCAGGCCGTGGAAGGCGTGCATGTTCACATCGGGGCGCACAACCAGCGAAAACGTCAGCGAAGCATCGCCCACGCTCCACGCGCACCAGCCCGCGGACACGCCCTCGCGGCCCGCGTCACGCGCCGCGTCGAGCTCGGTGCCAGCGGCAACAGCATTCATCTCGATCATCTACATACGCCCCAATTCGCCCACGATATGGCCCACGCGATCCTCGGGCTCCTTGACCTCGACGCCGTTGTAGCGGAAGAACCGAGCCGGGTCGTGCATCAGGTCCTCGAGCGGCACCAGCACAAAGTCACGCTCGCCGATCAGCGGATGCGGCAGGCGCAGCTTCTTGCCGCCGTGGGTCTCGCCGTCCATCCACAGCAGGTCCAAGTCGATGGTGCGCGGGCCGTTGGCCTTGGCCTTCTTGGAACGGTCGCGGCCCAGCTCGGCCTCGATCTTCATGAGCTCGTCAAGCAGCACCAGCGGAGCCAGCTCGGTCTTAATCTCGATGACGGCGTTGGCAAACGCGTCCTGGCGCGTCTCGTAGGCCGGCTCGCTCTCGTAGATCTTGGAGGAGTTGGACACGCAGGTGAGTGGAATCTCGGCGATCATGTCGCGTGCGGCGCGGATGTTGTCACAGCGATGCCCCAGGTTGGAGCCCACGGCCACAAACGCGCGGCGCGGCTGCGGCTTGGCAACCGCCCAGTAGCCGTTCAGGAACTGCGCAAAGCCCGCGGCGTCGTGCACGCGCACAATGTTGGCACCGGCCTGGATGGCGCCCAGGCACACGCCAAACGTAGCGGCATCGCGCTCGGCGGCCTCGGTCACGCCCGAGACGGCGCCCACAAAGCGCTTGCGCGATACGGCGCACATGAGCGGATAACCCAGTGACGCCATCTTGGCAGTCTCGCGCTGGATGACGATGTCCTCGTTGGCCGTCTTGCCAAAGCCCGGACCGGGATCAATGCAGATGCGGTCGCGCGACACGCCGGCGTGGATGAGCGCGCGGGCCTGGTCGGACAGAAAGCCCATGACGCGGCGCATGATGGGCGCCGAATCGGGCAGGGTGAAGCGGCGGAGCTGCGAGGTGGGCACGTAGGCTTCCTCGCGGCGGGCGCTGCGGCGCATCATGGCGGCCAGGCGGTCATTGGGCTCCGATGCGGCCTCGGTGGCCTCGGGCGCGGGCGCGACGGTCTCGGCGGCAGCAGCCTGCTCGGCGGCCGGCGTCTCCTGCTCGCTTGCAGGCTCGGTCGCGGGCTCCGGATCGCCAAACGGCAACGAGGGCTGCACCACGCCGCCCGGAAGCTTGGCCTCCGGCTTAGGCTCGCCCAGCAACTTGCCGCGACGGCGGCGAGCCGGCTTCTCAGCCTCACGCGCGGCCTCGGCAGCCGCCTCGCGCGCCTTCTCGGCAACAAACGCCGCAGCCGAGGTATCGAGCTGCACCGTTGCGTGCGTGCGTGTAGGCGCGGCGACCTCGCCGGCATGCATCACGATGACGCCGCAGGTGCTCGTCTTAACAAACTCGACCATCTTGGGGTCGGTGAAGCCCGTCACGTCGTTGACGATCGAGGCGCCGCAGCGCACGGCCGCCTTGGCAACCGCCACGTGGCGCGTGTCGATCGAGACGATGGCGCCCTCTTTGGCCAGCGCGCGCACCACGGGCAGCACGCGGCGAGCCTCCTCGTCGGGATTAACCGGGGTAAAGCCGGGGCGCGTGGACTCACCGCCCACGTCGATGATGTCGGCGCCGGCGTCAAGCATCGCCAGGCCGTACTCGATGGCGGCATCCGGGTCGAAGTGCTCCCCGCCGTCGCTAAACGAATCGGGCGTCACGTTGAGGACGCCCATGATGCGCGGACGGTCAAAGCTGAGCTCATACTTTCCGCACCGCCATGTCTTGCTGTCGTTCGCCATGAACATCCTCCTAAAATGCCCACGCCGCCGAGCTTGGGGAGCTGGCGGCGGGGTCGCTTTGCACTCAGTCTTTCTATTGTATCCGCGCACACGGGCTAGAACGCAAACGCGGCCGCGATGTCGCAAGAAATCAGCAGGTCGGCATTTGCATCCTGATCGGTAGGCGCCAAATTGCAAATGGCCAGCGTATCGCCAGTAAAGTAACGCGTAAGGCCTGCCGCCGGATACACCACGAGCGAGGTCCCACCCACAATGAGGGCATCGGCCGCGGCAATGGCGGCAACGGCACCGGTCAACACATGCTCGTCGAGCGGCTCTTCGTAGAGCACCACATCGGGCTTGATGCGACCACCGCACGCGGGGCACACGGGCACGCCCGCGGCGTCCTCGTGCTCGCGCGAGCAAATCCACTCGGCGCTATAGACCGCGCCGCACGACTGGCAAATGTTGCGATGGACCGATCCGTGCAGCTCGAACACGCGCTGCGAGCCCGCCATCTGATGCAAGCCGTCGATGTTTTGCGTCACCACGGCATCAAGCTTGCCGGCGCGCTCCAGCTCGGCCAGCTTGGTGTGACAGCTGTTGGGCTTAGCGTTAAGCGCGATCATCTTGGTGCGGTAAAAGTCGAAGAACTCGGCCGGATGTGTCTCATAAAAGCTATGCGAGAGCATAGTCTCGGGCGGGTAGGCAAACTGCTGGTGATACAGGCCGTCCACGCTGCGGAAATCGGGGATGCCACTTGCCGTGGAAACACCAGCGCCGCCAAAGAAGACCACGCGCTTGTGGGTGTCAAACAGATCCGCCAGCGCGGCGGACGCCTGCCTGGGGTCCGATATTGCCTGCGTCATATGAGCCCTCCGTCCTTGTTGATCGGGCGGCGTCGGGCGATGTCCCAGCATGCGACCTTTAAGTCAGCATGCGCGGAGCCCACCCCGCCCCTGTTGCGCTAATCTTAAGCCTGCCAACCCCGTCGAAAGGACACCATGCCTCAGACTTACACTTTCGCCTCGTGGAACGTCAACGGCCTGCGCGCCGTGCTCAAAAAGGACCCGAGCTTTATCCAGATCGCGCAAGAACTCGACGTCGATATCCTGGCGCTGCAAGAGACCAAGTTGCAAGAAGGCCAGGTCGATATTGACCTGCCCGGCTATCACCAAACCTGGAGCTACGCCGAGCGTAAAGGCTATTCGGGCACTGCGGTCTTTAGCCGCCAGGAACCGCTGCGCGTGCTGCACGCCGACGCACTGCTACCCTACGCCGGCGAGAACGAGGCGGCCGTACTCGTCGCCCAAGCCGCAACCGAGGGCCGCGTCTGCGCGCTGGAGTTCGACAAGTTCTGGTTTGTGGATGTCTACACTCCCAACGCGCAAAACGAACTCGCCCGCATCGACGTGCGCATGGCCTGGGACGATGCTTACCGCGGCTTTTTGAACGCGCTCGAGCGCGAGACCGGCAAACCCGTCGTGACCTGCGGCGACTTTAACGTGGCGCACGAGGAGATCGACCTTAAGAACCCCAAGTCCAACCGCGGCAACGCCGGCTTTTCGGACGAGGAGCGCGGCAAGTTTACCGAGCTGCTCAACGCCGGCTTTACCGATACCTGGCGCGCGGCAAACCCCGACGTCGAGGGCGTCTACAGCTGGTGGAGCTATCGCTTTAATGCCCGCAAGAACAACGCCGGCTGGCGCATCGACTACTTCCTGGTAAGCGACGCAATCGCCGACAACGTACGCGACACCGGCATCCGCGGCGACATCTTCGGCAGCGACCACTGCCCCGTCACCCTCACGCTAGAGCTCTAGCCCCAGCTGATCCCCTGGGGACGGAGGAAAACGAATCATTTTGGGCCTCGTGGTGGTATCCACGTGACCCATCCGCCACGAAACACGCCCATCTACTACGTTTAAGCCACCACCCTCAACCACAGCGAACAACGCAAAAAGAAAACCGCAGGTAGAAAGCCTGCGGTTTTTCATAAAACGCGGTTGTGTTTGGGGGTGTCGGGTCAAACGTAGTAGATAGGCTGATTTCGTGGCGGGCGAGTTCAGCTGATTCCCCGGGGACGTCTGGAGACGGAAGAAAACGGATCAATTTGGCTCTTGAGGGTCACGACGCCCGTCATATCAGCCGGCCATTCCAAAACTATGCCAGTTTACGGGGCTAAATCGCGAACCCCCAACCATACGCAATTCCGAAATAATAAAACCGCAGGTAAACGGCTTGCTCTATTTCAAAAATAGCCGGCATGGTCTGCTTGTGCCAATCTGGCCCCGTAAACCGGCATAGTTTTAAAATGGCACTTCGGCAGTATTGATTCCCGCCCCGGCGCAACCAGCCCTACAGTCCGTACTTCACGACGACTCGGTTGATGCGGCGACACCAAGGCTTGTACAGGGCGACCAAAAACACGCAGGTCGCAAGGCCGTGCGTGATATCGAACGGTACGGCGGTGGCAAGACGCGCCATGGCACCCGCCCACGTGAGCGGTTGAACAAAACCGATAATGTCGTAGGCGTTGATCACAACGCCGTACAGCAAACCCGAAGCAAAGCCGTAGGTCAGCAGCGCCGGCATACGCACGGTGCCGTCGGCGCGGTCGAACGCACCCGCATGCGCCAGCGCGCCGCCAACATAGCCAACCAGGCCCCAGGCATACATCTGCCACGGCGTCCACATGCCCTGTCCAAAAAAGAAATTGCTGGTCAGCGCCGCCAACGCGCCAACCATAAAACCATTGCGGCGACCAAGCGTCGCCCCCGCAATAATGGCGATGGCACTCACCGGTTTAAAGTCGGGAATGGGGCCAAACAGAATGCGCCCCGCCGCAGCCAACGCCGCCAGAACCAGCGTTGGCATAATCTGGCGTAAGCCCGGGCGCGACGCCTCGTAGCCCGCAAAGAACAGCGCGAGCACCAGCGCCACCACGACAAGCATGGCAAGTGCCGCCTGTTCAACGCCCGCCAGCAACGCCGCAGCCATCACGGCTGGCACCGCCAGCAGCAGCGGTATCTCCAGTTTTGCGAGTAGGCGCACGATGCGATAATCCGCCATCCCATCACGCCCTATAAAACACGTTGTCGGCAAGGAAGTCGGTCGGCGGCTCCATGCAGGCGATCTCGCCGTCAAACATCATGGCAATGTCATCGGCAACCTGCTCGGCAAAATCCAGATCGTGCGTGGCCATAATGACGGTGCCGCCAGCCTTCGCATGGTCACGCAGGGCGCGGGCGATAATGCAGCGACTTGCCAGGTCTAGACCCTTGGTGGGCTCATCGAGCAATAGCAGTTCGGGGCCAATTAGCAGCAGTTTTGCCAATGCAAGCAGTTGACGCTGCCCGCCCGAAAGATCGTACGGATGGCGCCCATCCAGACCCGACAGCCCCAAGCTCGCCGCACGCTCCCGCGCCAAGTTCTCGTCATATCCGCAGGTCGAGGCCCATTCCATCAGCTCATCGTGAACCGTCTCGGCAACCAGCAATGCTTTGGGATTCTGAGGCAGCAGCGCCGCCGAGGCCGCTCCGCGCACCATGCGGCCGCGCTGCAGCTTGGCGGTCTTCGCCAGCACCGAGAGCATCGTCGACTTACCGCATCCGTTGCCGCCCACGATCGCATGCACCGCACCGGCCGAAAACGCCACGTCGAGCCCGCGCAGCACCCAGCCGCCCGCGCGATCGTAGCGAAACCAGCTCCCTGCCAGGGTGGTAGCCGACCCGCCGTGCATTTTTTGGAGTATTCTGCTCCCATCCGTGCGCGGGAAGGCTTCCGAGCCGTTCTCGAGCGACGTTTGCGCCACAAATTCGGACGATTTGTCCAATTCCGAACTTTTTTTCGCGCTCGATACGTCCCCGGGCGGCTCCAGAGAGCCCAAATTGTCCTCACGCCCGCTGAATACTCCGTTTTTTGCACATCGGACGGCACCCCACCCCAACATGTCGTCGGAAAACAACGATTCTCGGCGTCCCAAAGAAGCCATATCCGCCACCTCGCGCACGCGACCGTCCTCAATCCGGTACGCACACGTCGCATACTCGAGCATTGGGCGCGGTTGATGCGTAGCCACAACAACCGTGCAGCCCAACTCACGGTTCACACGAAACAGCGCGTGCAGAAAACTCTTCTCGGCAACGGGATCGAGCTGAGACGTGGGCTCGTCGAGTAGCAGCACACGCGGACGCAGCGCCAGGACGGCGGCAAGCGACAGCAGCTGCTTGCGGCCGCCCGAAAGCGTATCGGTATCGCGATGAAGCCAGTCCTCCAGACCAAAGAAATAGCTGGTCTCAGCTACGCGACGGCGCATCTCATCACGTGCTAGCCCCAAGTTTTCCAGGCCAAACGCCATCTCGTGCCACACGGTCTCGCACACGATCTGGTTCTCGGGATCCTGAAACACGTAGCCCACGCGCTCCGCCGATGCCCGCACGTCCATGTCGGCAACGTTCTCGCCCAGCACGCGCGCATCGCCAGTGCGCTCGCCCGCCGGAGCGATCTCGGGCTTGAGCAGCGACAGCAGCGTCGACTTACCCGATCCGGTACCGCCAACAAGCAGCGCAAATGCACCTTGGGGAACACGCCAATCAAGTCCCTCGAGCACCGGTGCCCCGGCCCCGGGATAGGCAAAACTAAGGCCCTGCACCTCAATCGCCGGAATATCCGGGCCGCACGCCGCGCCCGACACCGGGCCCCTATCCAACCGAGCCATCAGCCAAACCTCTTCTCGTCAATCGCATGCAGCACGCAGGGCAGCACCATCCAGGCAGCGTACACGACATAGCCCAGCCACGGCGCGGGCACCGAAAGCTGCGGGTAAAACGAATACTGCGCTGTCGCGGTCCATGCCACCGCCACCGCGGCGGCACCAAACACTGCAAGTCCAACCAGCGCGGCAGCATCGCCGCGCCTCAGCCGATACCGCGCATACGTCGTACGGCGCGACGCAGCACCCCACCCGCGAGAGCGCATGGCATCCGCGCGCTCAAGCGAATCTTCCATGCCCCAGCCCATCAGCACGCTCGATGCCCGCAGGCGCGAGCGCACGGGGTCAGCCGGCGCGCGTCCCGGTACATCAATCGCGTCCTGCACCGCCAGCACCGTGCGGCCGCGGCGCAAAAACTGTGGGATAAGCCGCATGCACATCGAAATCATGAGCGCGATCACCGGCGCGGCGTTGCCCAAAAGCGCAAGCACCTTGTCGTAGCCAAGCATCGACGCCGCGGCCTCAAACCACAGCACGCTCGCCACAAACAGCCCACCCATGCACAGGCCGTACATCATGCTCTCCAAATACACCGCGCGCATGCCAATATGGAAAAGCTCGGTCGAGCCCGATGCGCTAAACAGCGGGTTGACCAGTGCAATGATCAAAATCACCGGCAGCTGCCAGCGAAGCGCGCCCAACGTGCGGGCAGCCCCGCGCGTCGCAAATCCATACGCCAACCCGCCCGCGAGCGACAGCGCGATCAGCACCGGTTGCATCGAGAACATGGTGAGCCCCAACGTCAGCACCATGTAGAGTGCCGGCACCGCCGGATGCGACATCGAGAATGCCGCGACGGGCTCGTTGCCCGATTCCTCTCGCATGATATCCACGGGCACCCCCGTCCCCTCGCTCAAACGACAACGCCGCAGCGCCTCCGCCATACACAACCAGCGCAAACGCCGCACCGCCGGCCCAAGCATCAGCTGCCGCAAACCAATCGTTACGCGCTCATCATATGCCTGCGGTATCATATTGCGCCGTGTATCGTTTCCAAACACACGTCTCTAATAACGTAACAGGAGATCACATGGACGCAACCGCAATTATCCTCGCCGCCGGCGAGGGCACCCGCATGAAGTCGAACCACTGCAAGGTTTCGCACAAAATCCTGGGCAAGCCCATGGTTCAGTGGATCGTCGACGCCACCATCAAGGCCGGCTGCAGCCGCGTCGTGGTCGTCATCGGCAGCCACGCCGACGAGATGCGCGCCCTCATCGATGGCGCCTACGCCAACAGCGCCACCAAGGTCGAGTGCGTCGAGCAGACCGAGCGCCTGGGCACCGGCCATGCCGTCAAGGTCGCGCTCGAGGCCTGCGGCATCACGCAAGGCCCCGTCGTCGTGCTCAACGGCGACCTGCCGCTCATCACCGCCGACACCGTCGCCAAGTTCGCACAGACCGTCGCCACCGGCGAGCTCGCCTGCACCGTCATGACCATGACCCCGCCCGATCCTTTTGGCTACGGCCGCATCAAGCTGGGTGCCGATGGTCAGATCGAGCGCATCATCGAGCAGAAGGACTGCACGCCCGAGCAGGCCGCCACGCTGCTGGAGTGCAACGCCGGCTGCTACGCCTTCGACGGCGCGCAGCTCGCCGCCCACATCAACGAGATCGGCAACGACAACGCGCAGTCCGAGTACTATCTGCCCGACATGCTCGAAATCCTCAAGGGTCACGGCCAGGCAGCCTCCATCTTCCACTGCGACGACTACCGCGACGGCCTGGGCGTCAACAGTCGTATCCAGCTCGCGCAGCTCACCGCCATCGCGCGCGACCGCATCAACGAGCACTGGATGGCAGAGGGCGTCACGTTCATCGACCCCACGCAGGCTTGGATCGGCCCCGACGCCACCATCGGCCGCGACACCGTCGTGTGGCCGCAGACGCACCTGATCGGCCACGTCACCGTGGGCGAGGAATGCCAGCTCGGCCCCAACAGCCGTCTCACCGACACCACCGTCGGCAGCGGCTGCACCATCGATGAGACCATCGCCATCGAGGCCGTCATCGAGAACGGCGTCGACTGCGGCCCGCGCGCCTACCTGCGCCCGGGCACCCACATGCTCGACGGATCCAAGGCCGGCACGCACGTGGAGATCAAGAAGTCCACGATCGGCGAGGGCTCCAAGGTTCCGCACCTGTCCTACATCGGCGACACCACCATGGGCTCCGGCGTCAACGTGGGCGCGGGCTCCATCACCTGCAACTACGACGGCGTGCACAAGCACAAGACCGTCATCGGCAAGGATGCCTTCATCGGTTCCGACACCATGATGGTCGCGCCCGCCCAGATCGGCGACGGCGCGCTCGTGGCCGCCGGCTCCGTCATCACCGAGCCGGTCCCGGCCGACGCACTCGGTCTGGGCCGCGCCCGTCAGGTAAATATTGAGGGCTGGGCCGCCGATTATCGCCGCCGCCTGCACGAGGACGACGAGGTATAACGTTTTACCAAGCATCTAAGGAGCTGTTCCCATGGGGACGGCTCCTTTTTCTATCGTGACCTGCGCGACAGGATGAGTGGTCGGTTCGTGTCCGTTGACGGTAAAGACGTTATCAAGACCCGATTAACCCCGTCGCGCGGTTACAATGCAACAAGGCATCTATATGGCATTCGATATAAAGGAGAAGGGTAATGCCGATTAATGATCCCGAGAAGTCGGAGAATATGCGCAAGTCCATCCGCGTGTATTCCGGTTCCTCCAACCGTCCCCTCGCTCAGAAGATTGCTGAGTACCTTGGGGTCGAGCTTTCGGGCCTTACGCTAAAGCAGTTCGCCAATGGTGAGATTTACGCCCGCTACGACGAGACCGTCCGCGGCGCCGACGTCTTCCTGATTCAGTCCGTGGCCGGCGGCAACGTCAACGACATGCTCATGGAGCTGCTCATCGCCACCGACGCTGCCAAGCGCGCATCCGCCCGCTCCATCACCGCCGTTATCACCCACTACGGCTATGCCCGCCAGGACCGCAAGGCCGGCCCGCGCGAGCCCATCACCGCCCGCCTCGTCGCCAACCTGCTCGAGCGTGCCGGCGTCAACCGCATCATCACCCTCGACCTGCACCAGGGCCAGATCCAGGGCTTCTTCGATATCCCGGTTAACCACCTGTCCGCACTGCCGCTGTTTGGCCAGTACTACAACGACATGCACTTCGACACCGACAACCTGGTTGTCGTCTCCCCCGACGTGGGTCGCGCCAAGGCCGCCAAGAAGCTGTCCGACATGCTCGGCTGCGACCTGGCCATCGCCCACAAGGGCCGTCCGCGCCACAACGCCGCCGAGGTCATGGGCATCATCGGTGACATCAAGGGCAAGACCTGCATCATCAACGACGACATGATCGACACCGCTGGCACCCTGTGCGCCAACGTCAAGGAGCTCAAGGCTATGGGCGCCGGCGACATCTACGTCTGCGCCACCCACGGCATCTTCTCCGGTCCGGCCATCGAGCGCCTGAACGATGCCCCCATCGTCGAGTGCGTCGTCACCGACGCCATCCCCGTCGAGGTCGGCGGCAAGATCAAGACTATCTCGGTCGCCGAGGAGTTCGCTCAGGCCATCTCCGCCGTTTACCACGAGGAGCCCGTCTCCACGCTCGTCGGCGGCGACTTCGCGCTGTAATCGCATCGTCCTTGCAACCCGGCGCATCGCCGTCGGAACAGAAGAAACCCCCGCGCTCCCCCTTGCTTCGCAAAGGTCGCGCGGGGGTTTCTTCTGTTCCGACGGCTCGCTCTGCCGCGGCCGCGCTTTTGTCTGGTGGGATTTCGCTGAAACGAAGTCTCGCCTTCGGCGGGCGTGGTAGCCTTTGTCGTTGATTAAACTTTTATGTGTAACGGAAGGACAAATATGGCAGCTGCACAGCCGCTTAAGATTCGCATGGTTGCCGGACTTGGCAACCCGGGTGAGGAATATGCCGAGACCCGCCACAACGCCGGCTTTAAGGCGATCGATGAGCTGGCCCGTCAGGCCGGTGTCACGTACTGGAAAAACCAGGCCGGCGCCGAGGTCGCACTCATCAACATCAACGATCCCGAGGAAGAGGGTGGCAAGCGCCAGATCGTGCTGGTCAAGCCGCAGTCGTATATGAATACCTCGGGTGGCCCCATCTCCAAGCTCTGCCGCGAGTACAAGATCAAGGCCGAGGAGCTACTCGTGATTCACGACGAGCTCGACATCCCCGCCGGTGACGTGCGCGTCAAGGTGGGCGGTGGCCACGCCGGGCACAACGGCCTGCGCTCCATCATCGACAAGATGGGCAGCCGCGACTTTAGCCGTATCCGCACCGGCATCGGCAACCCTCCCGGCAAGATGGCCGTGGCAGACTATGTGCTCAAACAGCTGCGCGCCCGCGAGGCCGATGACTTCCAGGACACCTGCGCCCGCGCCGCCGACGCCGCGGGTCTCGCCATCGTGCACGGCGTGATCTATGCCCGCGACCACGTCAACGGCGCCGCCTCCGCCAACGGCAAGCACTAAAACCTACCGTTTAGGGACAGGTTTATTTTGGCAGGTTTTATCTGCGGAAACGCCCCGGTGGCCGCATCGCAATAAACCCCGCGCCGCCATACACGCATAACACCCCAAAGGGGGCCGGCCTCATCACAACCCGAGGCCGGCCCCCTTTGCCGTTTTGCCTGATAAAACCGACCAAAATAAACCTATCCCTATTTGGTAGGTCGAAGTGGATAAACCCTTTTCCCAACCGCCGAAGACACACGTAAACAGCATGTCCATGAGGGTATAATTTGCACCGTATGTCTGCACAACGCCTGTGCGCGTACGGTTTTACTCGGGCTACCGTCCATTTCCGTGGAGGCACGGTTCGGCGGCCCTAACAAGAGAGGGGTTCTATGTATAAGATCCTGGAGAAGACGCAGTTCTCGGAGAAGGTGTTCAAGTTCCGCATCGAGGCGCCCGCGATCGCCAAGCATGCGCACGCTGGACAGTTCCTCATGGTTCGCGCCAACGAGACGGGCGAGCGCGTCCCGTTTACCCTAGCTGGTTGGAACGGTGACGAGGGCTGGGTCGAGTTCATCTTCATGGTGATCGGCAAGACCACCGAGATGCTTTCCACCTATGAGGCCGGCGAGTCACTGCGCGACGTCGTGGGCCCGCTGGGCGTTCCCACCGAGATGGCCGAGGGCCCCTGCGCCGTCATTGGCGGCGGCGTCGGCCTGGCAATTGCCTTCCCGGTCGCCAAGCACCTGGTCGAGACCGGCCACGAGGTCCACGCCATCATGGGCGCCCGCACCAAGGACCTCCTGCTCATGGAGGACCAGTTCCGCGAGCTCCTCGACGAGGACCACATCCACATCACCACCGATGACGGCTCCTACGGCGAGCAGGGCGTTGTCACCGCTCCGCTGGAGCGCCTGCTGCAGGACAAGGCCGTGAGCCAGGTCTTCTGCGTCGGCCCCGTTCCGATGATGAAGTTCTCGACCCTCACCGCCCAGAAGTACGACACCCCCATCACCGCGTCGCTCAACCCCATCATGGTTGACGGCACCGGTATGTGCGGCTGCTGCCGCGTCGAGGTGGGCGGCGTGACCAAGTTCGCTTGCGTCGACGGCCCCGACTTCGATGCCACCCTGGTCGACTGGGATGACCTTCGTGCCCGCCAGGCCGCTTACCGTTCCGAAGAGGGCGAGTCCCTCAAGGCCTATGAGGAAAAGAGCTGCGCATGCCACTAGTTAACGGTCGTTTCGTTGCCGATATGAAGTCGCCCCGCACCCCCGATAACGAGGAGCCGGCTGCCGAGCGCGCCTGCGACTTCCGCCCCGTCGACAAGGGCTTCACCGAGGAGATGGCGCTGGCTGAGGCCGAGCGCTGCCTCAACTGCAAGAAGCCGTTCTGTGTTGAGGGCTGCCCCGTCAACATCAACATCCCCCGCTTTATCGAGCAGATCCGCGCGAAGGACTTCGGCGGCGCTCTCGATACCATCCGCGAGGACTCCATGCTTCCCGCCATCTGCGGCCGCGTCTGCCCGCAGGAGAACCAGTGCGAGGGCAAGTGCATCCGTGGCAAGAAGTCCGAGCCCGTGGCCATCGGCCAGCTCGAGCGCTTCCTGGGTGACCGCCCCGAGCTCGCTTCCACGCCCAAGATGGCTCCCAAGAACGGCAAGAAGGTCGCCGTCGTCGGCTCCGGCCCGTCCGGCATCACCTGCGCCGGCGAGCTCGCCCGCAACGGCTTTGACGTCACCGTCTTCGAGGCATTCTTCACCGGCGGCGGCGTGCTGGTCTACGGCATCCCCGAGTTCCGTCTGCCCAAGGCAGTCGTCAAGCGCGAGATTGACGGCCTGGAGGACATGGGCGTCAAGTTTGAGTACAACTCCGTCGTGGGTAACATGGCCACGGCCGAGGAGCTGTTCGAGCAGGGCTTCGACGCCATCTACGTGGCGACCGGCGCTGGCCTGCCCAAGTTCCTCAACGTCCCCGGCGAGAACCTGCCCAACGTCTTCTTCGCGAACGAGTACCTCACCCGCGTGAACCTGATGAAGGCCAACAAGTTCCCCGAGTACGACACCCCCACCAAGCACGGCAAGAACGTCGTCGTCTTTGGTGGCGGCAACGTGGCTATGGACGCCGTCCGTACCGCCAAGCGCCTGGGCGCCGAGCACGCCATCATCGCTTACCGCCGTACCGAGGACGAGATGCCCTGCCGTCGCGCCGAGCTGCACCATGCTAAGGCCGAGGGCGTCGAGGTTCTGCCGCTCGTCTCCCCGCTCGAGTTTGTCGCTGGCGAGGACGGCTCCGTGTGCGCCGTCAAGGTCCAGAAGATGGAGCTCGGCGAGCCCGACGAGTCCGGCCGTCGTCGCCCGGTGCCCATCGAGGGCGCCATCGAGGAGATCCCCTGCGACGTCGCGATCTCGGCTATCGGCACCAACGCCAACCCCTTCGCTGCCAAGATCGGCGGCAAGATGGAGCTCAACAAGTGGGGCTACATCGTCGCCGACGAGGAGACCGGCCAGACCACCGATCCCCGCATCTGGGCCGGCGGCGACATCGTCACCGGTGCCGCTACGGTCATTCTGGCGATGGGCGCCGGCAAGAAGGCCGCCGCTTCCATCACCAAGAGCCTGCTGGGCGAGTAATCACCTACAGCGCTCGCCATCAAACGGCAAAGTCCCCGTCGAGCACACGCCCGGCGGGGACTTTTTTCTATGCCGGCCGCCCCAACCACCACGATGGGGACAGGCACCTTTGTGGTGGTTGGGGACTTGCCCGGTCGTTTTGTCTCAATCTGTAACAGTTAGAGGCTAAATATCCCGCTTGGTGTTACAGATTGAGATTGTGCTGAAGCCGAGGATGGGCGCCGTCGCCAAAACCTAACGCTTGCGGCGCTTGGTCGCAGCGATGCCTGCCGCGGCAACGGTTGCGCCGGCGATGCCCAGGGCGGCGACCGTCATCGCGGCGCTATCGCCCGAGGCGGCCAGGGCGGTGTCGGCTTTCTCGGCCGGAGCGGCCTTGGCGACCGTTTTGGTCACCGTAATCGTCTTAGCTGACGTTACGGCAGGCTTGACCTCCGGTTTGACCCCCGGCTTCTGCTCGGGCTTCACCTCGGGCTTCACCTCGGGCTTGACCTCGGGCTGCGGCGCCGGCATCTCCGGGTCGACCGGGACCGGCTTAGCCTCGGGCGTAAACGTCAGGTCGGTGATTAGCCATAGCGTACGGAACAAGCCGGGAACAGGCGCATGCTCGCTTGCCTTATCCACCCGATAACTG
The DNA here is from genome assembly GCF_003468125.1 of Collinsella sp. AM40-7AC. NCBI lineage: Bacteria > Bacillati > Actinomycetota > Coriobacteriia > Coriobacteriales > Coriobacteriaceae > Collinsella > Collinsella sp. AM40-7AC. The sequence continues at coordinate 115,432 of NZ_QSGK01000005.1, forward strand.
CACTCCACGCCATTGACCATCAGTTTAATGTTAGACGTAAAGAAGAAATCCCACGCCGGCTTAAAGTACAGGCCATAGCGATAGGTCACACCAGATTTAAAAGCGTCGATGTGGTTGGTGATTTTCCGGTCCCAGAATATATCGGAGTTCACTTCACTGCCATCGCTGCCCGTCCAGAACTCACACTGAAGAATGGAGTTCGAGCCCGCCGGAGTGTCTGCCGTAAAGTCCGGTTTATCGCCCGCCCTAAAGATGGTGGTGGCGTCGTCAATCTCGATAACGTCGATAGTTTGCCAATCATCAACCGGCTGCTCGCACAGCATATTGGCCGCATTGGGCGCAAACACGCCATCGACGGTCTTATCTGTCACGTCGGTCACACCATGCGACGTAATGGCGTCGTTTGCCGGCGCGGCGGCGTTGTCGCTGGGATTGTTTTGTTCAGCGGGTGCCGCATTGTTAGACTCATCGGCGGCGTCAGCCGGAGTCGTCTGCTGAGGTTCGGCGACAGTTTGTGCCGCCAGAGCAGCGTCGGTTGCAGGCGTGGTCGCCGGAGCCGCATCCTCCGCAACTGCCGGCGTCACCAGAGCTGCGGCAACCTCGCCCGTCGCGGCGGCGGAATCCGCGCACTCGGTCGCGAGCGCCACGCTCGGCAGCAGTAGCTGGACGATCATGAGTGCGCACGCACCGACGCTGGCAATCTTCACGCCCACGCAACGCCAAGTACCGTGAACGAGCGAGCAAGCGCGCTCGCGCTGGGTTTGCTTATCAAAGTGGCTTCCGTTCATAACGGCCTCCCTAATCGAAGGATTAACGCCACTACAAAGGCGCCTGTCCCTTTGCGGTGGTCCTGTACAACCAAGATGCGCCAAATGGCCCCGTACGCCTAGGTTCGTACATGCGAGCCCAGGCTGTTACCTACGAAAATACAAAAAGCTGCCGCGAAGACACTTATGCCCACACAGCGGATAAAAATGGCTGTGAAAGCTAATGCTAGCTGCTGCGGCGCTTGGACGCGACGAAGCCGGCGCCGATGACGGACGCACCGGCAATGCCGAGGGCTGCCGCCGCCATCGCAGCGTTGTCGCCTGTGGCAGCCAGAACACCGGAAGCGTTTTTGGCGCCGGCGGCAGTCTTGGTCGTAACGGTCTTGGTGACCGCCGTGGCGGTCTTTACGTCCTTGTCTACGGACTTGAGGCCAGGCTTCTGCTCGGGATTGGGTATGGGGTCGGGATCGGGCTCCGGCGTCGGCTCTGGATCGGGCGTCGGCTCCGGCTCCTGTCCGTCTCCAAAATCAATCACTACATCATGGGCGACCTCAGCAGAACCGACGATATCCGTAATGGCAGACGAACCGGCAACACCGACGACCTGCCCGTTCTGGGAGCTCGGCCATTTCCCCGTATCGACAACCTTTTTCACATCGCGCACGGCACCGTCCGTCGGAGTCGTAATCATCGCGTTTCCTCGTAAATCGATCATCGCGGCACGGAACAGCGTCGCAGTCGCGTCGTTGCAGTTGATCGCATAGATTCCCGCAGTCGCGCCCGAGGCCTCAATCTTCGATTTGCGAATCTTGATACGAGGCGTTTCCGACCCGGTGTTTGCCTCTGCCATGATTCCAAAACTTTGATTGCGGACGGCATCGATGCCGTTTGCAGCAGACAGGCTTCGAGACGTAAGATTCGACTCCTCGACAAGCATCCACACCGCACCGCTTTGCGAACGCGCGCTGATGCCCGCCGAGAGCGAAGCCGCACTGCCGGCGGAAAGCGCGACATCGGCTCTGTTGACGATTTTCATGAGGGTATTCTTTTTGATACCGACCGTATTGATGCACACGGAAACCTGCCAGGCATCGGCTGTCTTGATCGACAGGTTGGCGGCATCGATCGTGACGTCGCCCCCGTGCACGGAGACATAATCCGGTTCTTCCTGCTCGCCTTCCTGAGCAGCGTGTCTACTGGGAAGGTTATCGGCAAAGATACCGTAGGTGCCCACCGTTGGACGCCAAGATCCTTCCGCCGATTTTGCCTCGATTTTGACATCGGCGCCCTTATCGATCGTCACGCTGCCGGCCGTCGCGCGAATGCCCGTCGCACTGTTCACTGCGCCCGAAGCCGTCACGTTGACGTTGGCGCCGCTGATGGTCACATCGCCACCCGCATTGCCGTCGCCTTCCGCCGCAATCACATCGGTCTGGGCCGTCGCATTAAGGGTGCCGTCGCCGGTAATGGCAAGGTTGCCGTTCTTGGCAGCAATAGCGCTCTGACCGGCATCGGCCGTGATGGTGTTGGTGCCCGCCACATCGATGGTGAGGTTGCCCTGAGCGCTGATGCCGGTACCGTCGTAGCCGTTGAGCTTCATGTCGTTAGCGCCATCCCAGGACCAGGTTCCCGCATCGTCGCCGGCGGCAGTGCCCGCGTCGTACTGCGTGCCGCCCACGTTGACCCAGTCGGCGGCGAGCGCCACGCTCGGCAGCAGCAGCTGGCCGGCCATGAGCGCGCAAGCCCCCGCGCAGGCAAGCTTGGCGCCCACGCGACGCCACGTTCCATGAGAGAGCGCGCACGAGCAGCCGTGGTCGATTGGGTTGTCATGGATTTGCTTTCGCATGTGAGCCTCCTTGTCGTAAGGGGTGCTTCTATAACACCATGTTACGGGAAGATATCCGGATCCTGGGACACAAATTCTCATGTGGCGCACCTGCCAGCGCAAAAGGCAACGAGCATGCAATTGGCAAGCGCACCCCGCCCCCCACGAAAGGCCTGCCCCCTACCGTCATGGTCTACAATCGAGGGCACGATTGTTCCGTCCACCCAAAGGACCGTCCTTGAACCTGAGTAAGCCTAAAATCAACGCGCTTCTGGCACTTGCGCTCTTTACCTTTGTCTTTCTTGCCGCCGAGTTTCGATTCGACATCAATGTCGGGCTACTCACCGGTGCCGAACGCGTTGTGCTCGCACAGGGCTTTATCCTGGACGCCAGCGTGATCGGCTTTATCGGATATGCGCCGCTGCTCGGGCTCGCACAGCGCAAAGGCCGGCCTCAGGCAGTTGTCAGCGCCGCCGTCCCCATCGCCATCTTGGGGTTGACTCAGATTCAGTCCCCCACGAGCCCGCTTGCGCTCGAGATCCTGGGATGCCTCGCATTCCTCGGACTCGGCCTACTGGGCGGCGCGGCACACCATGCCTTCGCAACGACATTCCAAGACGATCCCAAGCTCGCCACCGGTGCGGGAGCAGCCTATGCCGCGGGCATCCTGATGCAGTTCGCCATCAACCTGCTCAATTGCGGTGGCATCGTCGAGCTCATCATTCTTGGCGCGGCAACGATCGCCATCTCTGCCCTCAGCGTCGTTCCCCAAAAGGCTGCCGAGAGCTCCAGCCCCGCCATCAATCCCTTTGTTGAGCCATCGCACGCCCTTGCCAAGCAGGCGTGTTGGAGCATCGCGCTCGTCCTGATTCTTGCCTGCTTGTTCTCGACCCTCGACAACGTGGTCACGCTCCCCAACGCCCACGGCACCATTGCCGTGCAAACATGGCCGCGCCTCTTTTTGGCGGCGAGCGGCCTTGCCGCCGGCATTATCTTTGATCTTGCCGAGCGCCGATACATGGGACTTGTCATGCTCGGCATCGCCGTGCTCTCGACCATTTCCATCCTGGCCGTGGAAGCCGGCGCCGATCCCAACCTGGGCCTTGTCGTCTTTTACCTGAGCTCGGGCTTTTTCGTCACGTTCTTTACCGCCACGTTTACTCAGCTGGCACCGCGCATGCACGTGCCCGCCTTCTGGGCCGGCATGGGCCGTGCGGCCAATAACGTGTGCGCGTTCACCACGTCGGGCGTCTCGCTTGCGCTTGTGACCTCTGGCAACGTCGCCCTCATCATGATTGGCGCGGTCGTGCTTCTCGTCGCCGCCTGCGCAGCATTCGTGGCAGCCGGCTTGTTCCGCCTGCCCCAAACCGAGCAGGAGCGCGAACATCAACAGCTTGCCGAGGAGGCACTGGCAGCACCGAGTATCGAGGAGCAGCGTCAGGTCTTCATCGTCAACCACGCTCTCACCCCGCGCGAAGTCGACGTGCTCATAGCCGTGACCCAGGATGAACGCCCGCTCAAGCAGATCGCCGAGGAGCTCGGCATCTCGATGCGCATGGTACAGCGCCACCTGAGCTCCATTTATCAAAAGACCGACACGCAGACGCGCGCCGGTCTCACCAAGGCCTTTCCCTCGGCCTAAAACAAAAACCACCACAAAGGTGCCCGTGTCCCCCTTGTGGTGGTTTGGTCGGTTAGTCTTCGAGCTGCGCTACTTTGTAGCGGTAGGCAGCGGCGATAACGTCTTTGCAGCCCTCGCGGCCCAGCTTGGCGCGGTTGACGACGATGTCCTTACCGCTCGTCATCTTCCACTTGCCGGCGCTATAGCGCTTATAGAACGCCTCGCGCGCCTTCTGCTGCTGCTTGACCAGCTTGGCGCCCTTCTTTTTGTTAAGGCCACGCTTCTTGCGCACAATCTCGACGCGATCCTCAAAGGGTGCGGTCACCAACACAGCAATGTGGTTGGGGTTGTTACGCAGCAGATAATCGGACAGACGACCCTCGATAATGCAGCTCTCGGTCTCGCCCAGGTCCAAGATCACCTGGCTCATCTTTTGGAACAACTTATCCGAGTACGAACGCGCATCGTAGCGGTCGGGCAGAAACGCCATGTTCTCCACAGCCAGACGCTCGTCGTAGGCGGCCATCTTATCGAGCGACTCGCCCGCGCGCAGCGACGCACGCACCAGCAGCTCGTTGTCATACAGCGGAATCCCCAACTCGTCGGCAAGCATGCGACCAATCTCGTGGCCCTCGGCGCCAAAGTCGCGCGCGATGGAAATGACCACAGGATTCTTCTTATTCTCCAGATCGCTCATCGCGATTCCTTTCTCTATGTGACAAAGGGGCTGTCCCTTTGCCACATTCTACGCTGCCACCATTCGCCTCTGATATGCCCTCACCAGCAGCGAGATACCAAAGTTGAGCACAAAGTACATCGCAAACACCAGGCCGTAGAGCATAAGCACCTGCGACAGATCGATCGCGTGGGCCATCACAACATTTGCCGTGTACATGAGCTCGGCCACGTTAATGCCCGAAAGATACGAGCTGTCCTTGATGACGGTCGTGCACTGGCTAAACAGCGCCGGGATGATTGTCTTAAACGTCTGCGGCAGAATGATGTAGCGCATGGTGGCAAAGAAGCCAAAGCCCTGGCTCTGCGCTGCCTCAAACTGGCCGCGCGGAATCGAGTTGAGGCCGCCGCGCACAATCTCGGCCATAACAGCGCTGGTAAACAGCGTAAAGGCGATGGTCGAAATCACAATGTCCAAACCCTGCACCGTAAAGTAGATAAACAGGATCCACAGCAGGTTCGGCGTGCAGCGGAACAGCTCGATATAGGCGCTCACCAAAATACGGAACGGACGGGGCGCATAGCTCTTAACGAGCGCCAGCACCGTGCCAAAGATGAGCGAGAAAAAGATCGACAGTACCGAGATCTCAATGGTCTTAACAAAGCCGCCCCAAATGTAGAGCAGGTTGGTCGCGTTGAAGATTTCCATGCGCTAGGCCTCCTCTACGTTGTCGAGTCCCAGCTCGGCCAGGCTCACGCCGCGCGGACGCTCCTTGGAGCGGCGCTCGAGCCACTGCACCAGCATGGCGAGCGGAAAGCAGATGATGAAATACATAAGGCAGCAGACGATGTATCCCTGCAGGTACCCGTACAGACTCACAAAGTTGTCGGAACGGTACATAAGGTCGCCGCCGGCCACAAGCGCCAGCACCGACGTGTTCTTGACTAGGTTGAGTGCCTGGTTACACAGCGGCGGCAGAATGATCTTGAACGTCTGGGGCAGCACGATGTACCAGTAGGCCTGCGCACGGGTGAAGCCCTGGCTCTGGGCCGCCTCCATCTGACCGCGCGGAACCGCCTCGATACCGGTGCGGATGACCTCGGAAATGTAGGCCGCGTGATACAGGCCCACACCCAAGAAGCCCAGCACGAACGGCGCAATGCGCACCGGCTGGTCGGCACCGGTTATGGCCTGCAAAAACTGCGGACCGGCCATGTACATAAAGAGCACCTGCACGGGCAACGGGGTGTTCTGGTAAAACTCCACGTACACGCGGCTTATGGCGCGCAGCACGCGCGAGCGAGTGGTAGAGAACACGCCCAGCAGCGTGCCCAGCACCAGCGACAGCAGCAGGCCGGCAACGACCACTTGCAGCGTCACGCCAAAGCCCTCCCAGAAGGGCCCCATGTTTTGAAATGTCGTCGACCAACGGTCGGCGTCAAATAATCCTTCGAGCATTTGATTCCTTCCTTGGACGATGCGCCTATACAAGACCCCAGGTCTTGACCTCTTGGTCGAGCCAGCCATCGGCCAGGCGATCGCAAATCACCTGATCGACCACGGCCGAAAGGTCGCAGTCCTTCTTGGTCGCCACGCCGTAGCCCTGCTCGCCAAACTTGACCTCGGGCTGCAGCAGCTCGACGGTCTCGTTCATATAGCCGGCCAGCGTGGAGCGGTCCATGGCAAAGACGTCGATATTGCCGGCGTCGAGCGAACTCTTGATGATGGGGTAGCCGCTAAAGGCCCTAAACTCGGGCTTACAGGTAAAGCCGTTGTCCTTGATCATCTGCTCGATCAGGCCCTGCGTGGTGGCACCCTGGCTCACGCCGATGACCTTGCCGTCCAGGTCCTCAATCGAGGTAAAACCCGAACGCTTCTTGACCATGAGTCCCACGTAGTCGGTGCGATACGGCGTCGAGAAATCCCAGCTCTTCTTGCGCTCGTCGGTGATGGTGTAGGTTGCCGCGACCACGTCGAGCTGGCCGTTATCGATCAGCGGGCCGCGCGTCTTGGGCGTTACATCGGTAAACTCGACCAGCTCCTGGGCGCGGGCCTCCTTGTAGCTCACGCCAAAGACGGCAGCGGCGATTTGGTAGCACAAATCGACTTCCATGCCCTCAAAGCGACCCTTGGCGGTGTCGTAATAACCGTAGCCGGGAACGTCTTTCTTGACGCCGGCGTTCAGGTGGCCACGCGACTTGATGGCCGCAAGCTTGGACCCCTTGTCGGAGGCCTCGCCGCTGGTGGAGTTGCCGCAACCGGTGAGCGCAGTCCCCGTCAGCGCGAGCATGCCAGCGCCCGCCAGCTGCAAAAAGTGACGGCGCGACACGGCCGCCCTCGTCATATCCGTCATGTCCATCACCGCGCCTAGTGCAGAATCTTGGACAGGAACTCGCGGCAGCGCGGGTTCTCGGGGCTATCGAAGAAGTGCTCGGGCGTGCCCTCCTCAAGGATGCGGCCGTCCTCCATAAAGATGACGCGGTCGGCCACCTGGCGCGCAAAGCCCATCTCGTGCGTCACGCAGATCATGGTGATGTCCTCCTGCGCGAGCTCAATCATAACGTCCAGGACTTCCTGCACCATCTCGGGGTCGAGTGCCGAGGTCGGCTCGTCAAACAGGATGATGGGCTGCTTAGTGCACAGGGCACGGGCGATGGCGATGCGCTGCTGCTGGCCGCCCGAGAGATTCTGCGGATACTCGCCGGCCTTATGCGCCATGCCGACGCGCTTGAGCGCTGCGATGGCGATCTCGGTCGCCTCCTCCTTGCTCTTCTTTTGCAGCTTGATGGGCGCGAGCGTCAGGTTGCCAAGCACCGTCATGTTGGGATACAGGTTGAACTGTTGAAACACCATGGAGCTGTACTTGCGAGCCATCTCCAGGTGATTCTTCTTGGTAAGCGGCGTGCCGTCGATAATGACCTCGCCCGACGTGGGCTCCTCAAGATAATCGACGCAGCGGATGAGCGTCGACTTACCCGAACCAGAGGGCCCGATCATTACGAGCTTCTCGCCGCGCTTGACGGTGAGGTTGATATCTTTGAGCACATGCAGGTCGCCAAAGTACTTGTTGAGATGCTTAATCTCGATCATGTCTGCCATGAATGTCCCTTCCCTGCGTTTACACGAGTTGAACTATTGTACGGAAAGAACCACGTTTCCGCAGCCCACACTACATTCCCGTAAAGAACCCGCAATCTTCCACCTGCTCGTTGGCACTCATTGGGGACAGACTTAAATGAGTACCTGCTCATTGGGCACTCATTTAAGTCTGTCCCCAATGAGCGCTCAACCGCCCTTGTTGAGCATAAGTCAGCGAAAACCCGTACACGCGAGCAAGGTGACGTGAAATGAAAGGGCGCAGACCTTATGGTCGCGCCCTTGAAATTGAACGTCAGATTGCCGCGTGTACGGGTTTGCAGCGTCGAGCCGTTACGCGGTTTGGTAAAACCGCGTAACAAATTACGCGAGTTTGGCTCCGACGATCTTGGCCGCGGCAGGCTTGTCGAAGTTGCCGCCAGTGGCCTTACCCAGAGCGCCCATGACCTGGCCCATCTGCTTCTTGGACGTGGCGCCCAGCTCGGCGATGACCTGCTCGATCAGGGCCTCGAGCTCCTCGCCCGAAACCTGCGCGGGCAGAAGGCTCTCCAGAATCTTGACCTGCTCGGTCAGGTTGTCGGTACGCTCTTGGTCGGTGCCGGCCTTGATGGACATCTCCAGCGTCTCGCTCGTCTGCTTAATCAGACGCTTGATCATGCTGTTGACGTCTTCCTCGGTCACATCGCGGCGCTCATTGACCTCGATATTCTTCACCTCGGCCTTGACCTGGCGAATGATGGACAGGCGAACCTTGTCCTTAGCCTTCATGGCCGCGATCATTTCCTTCTGCAGCTCTTCGTTGGTCATCTGCAAATCCTCTCTAATAGCGTGGGCGGCACTCGCGCGAGCACCGCCCCATGATTACTCAGTCGTCGACGAATCGTCGGTCGAGCTCTTGGTGACGCCCTTCAGGCTCACGTTGTAGGGCACATCCTTGGGCATGGGGTTGACGGTAATGTCGGCGTCTTTCTTGTACTGCTCCAGCCACTCGCTGTATGCAGTACTGGCCGCCTGCGTCTTCACCACGTTGGAAACGTACTTCTTGATGTCCTTGGGCACCTGGTTGATGTCATCAACCTGATTATCGACATGGAAGTAGTCGGTGCACTTGATGATGTGGTAGCCATAGGTCGACTCGACGACTTCGCTCACGTCGCCCTTGTTGAGCCCCTCGAGCGCCGTCTGGTAGCTGTCGACAAAGGTGGTGAGCTTATCCCAGCCCACATCGCCCTTCTTCTCCTTGGAACCGGTGTCCTCGGAGTACTGTTCAACGGCATCCTCAAAGCTCAGCTCACCGGAGTTGATCTTGTCCAGGCACTCCTGCGCCTTGGCCTTGGCGGCAGCCTTGTCCTCGTCGGAAGCGTCGGAATCAACCTTGATCAGGATGTTCGACGAGCGACGGGCGTCATTGTAGTTGGACAGGTTCTCGTTGATGTAATCGACAATCTCGCTGTCCTTGGGCTTGCTTGTGGGCGCTACCGCATCCTTAAGCTTTTGCTGCGCCAGGCTCTCCTTGAGCGAGTCCTTGTAGGTGTCCTCGGTGTAGCCGTAGGTCTTAAGGGTCTTCTTAAAGGCCTTGGCACCGCCCGCGCTCTTGCACGCGTCCTTCCAAGCCTTCTCGACCTCCTCGTCCGACACCGTCACGCCGTTCTCCTTCTGTGCCTGTTGAAGCAGAATCTGCTGCGTGTAGGAGTCGATGAGTTGCTTGCGGTACTTCTTGGGCGTGAGGTCGTTGTCGACCAGATACTGTGCCCAGTCCTTGTCCTTGGTGTAGCCGTAGGACGTGCGCATGCTCATGATCTGCTTGGTCACGGTGTCCTCGGTGAGGTTGGTGCCGTTGATAGTGGCAGCTACACCGCCGGTAAGCTTGTAGCCCGAGGTATCCTCTGCCTGCGACATCAGGCCGGAGCACGCCATGGCCGAGACGGAAAGCAGCATTGCCAGCACGCCGATGACCACCAGAACGATCTTGACGGTCTTGGACACGCGGGTCTTGCGCTGCTTCTTGCGAGAGCTGGAGGCGGCGCGAGCCTGCTGCTCGGGCGTCGGCTCGGGTGCGAGGTTCTTTTTCTTATTTGCCATAGTTGGCCTTTCGCATAACGAATCGAACAAACGCCATTGTGTCACAACGCAGCCCCCGCGGCACGCTTGGTGCATTGGGGACAGGTTAATCTGCACCATTTTGGTGCAAAGGGGACAGCTCTGGCAGCCGGCAGTTAGGGACGTTCCTTTTCTGCCGACAGTTAGGGACAGTCCCCAAGTGCCGGCACATAAGGAACGTCCCTAGGTGCCGGTTTAGCCCCACCTTAGAAGTGACGGCGGATGGCGTCGACCATGCCCTGGGGCGTGGTCTGGCCGAGCACGTCGGCTGCGGCATCGGCGTCCATAAAGATATTCATGAGCGCCTGCAGGGCCTCGACCTGGCCGCCCGGCTCGGCAATGCCCAGGTTGATGACGATCTGCGCCGGCACCGGAGCGCCCATGCCAGCCATAGCGTTAAATATCACGGGCGCGGCGGGCTTCACCACCGCGATATAGGGCTTGGCCACAAACCCCGGATCGGTATGCGGAATGGCAATGTTTGCCGCCGGCATGGCAAGACCCGTGGGATAGGCATCCTCGCGCGAGCGAACGGCGTCGAGCCAGCCGGACGCAATGTAGCCGCGCGGGGCAAGCTCGCCCTCAAGCCGCGCGAACACCTCATCCGGCGTCGCACACTCCCAATCAAAAAACACCAGCTCAGGCGAGAAAAGCGCCTCGGCGTTATCCGCCATACCGTCCTCCAAAGTTGCATGGGGTTCACATTGCCCCATATGATAGCGAAACCAGACAGACAAGGTTAGTCGAGGATCCCAATCATCTCGAGTGCACGCGCGGGCGTCAGGCAAACCTCGGGCATCGCCTCCAACATGCGCCGGTCGCTCGTGACCACGTAGTCAACATCTGCCGTCTCGCCCGAAGCAATGATGAGGTTGTCTTCAAGATCCGGCATACGCTTGCCAAGCATGCGTGCCATCTCGCACTCTGCCAACGAAAGTGGAGAGGCCGTTGCTACCTGCATCATATGCTCGATGCAGGCCCATGACGCCGAGGCAAACGACACGCTAATCCCGTTCGCATTCCGCCGGGCTAGACGCCGAGGCAAAATGTAGAACACATCCTTTGCCGTCGTGGGCGCATAAAGAAGGTCGACCTTTCCCGCCTCGGCCAGTTCAACCAATCTCTTCGCTTCATCGAATGCCCCCTCTTGCAGGTAATAATCGAGCCAAACGTTCGTATCTACAAGCAGGCGTTTTGCCTCGATCATCGGCAATTCGCCTCGATGTCGGCAATCATCGCGTCATACATATCATCTCGTACGGCATCCCAGTCTTCCGCAGATGATCCACCTGGCGCAAAATCCGAAGCGCTTAGCCCCAACGAGGAAAAAGCTAGGCCACACCCCTGCTCGGCCAGGCTCTCCGCACGGGGCGCCTCGCGCTTATCCGCTACCATAAATCCCGGCAACGTTTGATGCTCGACAAGATAGACCCAAAGCGCACGAATAGCATCGCTCGCCCCCAATCCATTGCGAGTTAGGACCGCGTCGCCACCAGCCTTGAGCATAGGATCGATTCGCGTGTTGAGCTGCACCGTTGCTGTACCCATAGCGGCTCCTCTCTATCTGCTAGCAGTATAGCAAACATGAAAGGCCACGCAAAAGGGCCCCGCCCGCACACGGACGAGGCCCTATCAGATTTCTTGGTTCTGATGAAGCTTTCACATCTCAAGGAAACCAAGGAGACCCTTTTTCAAGCGACTAGCGCGCCGGGTCAACTGCCACCTTGCCGCTCTCCAGCACGTGAACGCGGCCGTCGGCGAGCATTTGCACGACCTCGGGATACAGCACGTGCTCAATCGCATGGATGTGCTCCTCGAGCGTGTCGACATCCCAGCCCTCCTCAACAGCCAGCGCACGCTGGGCGATGATGGGACCGTTGTCGTAGACCTCGTTGGCAAAATGCACGGTCACGCCAGTTACCTTGACGCCACGCGCGAAGGCATCGTCAATCGCGTGCGCGCCGGTAAAGCTCGGCAGCAGCGCCGGATGCAGGTTTACCACGCGGTTGGGAAACGCCGCCAGCAGAGGCGTGCGCACCATGCGCATGTAGCCGGCCATGACCACATACTCGCAGCCGCGCTCGAGCAGCTCGTGCGCGATGATCTCGTCGGCGGCAATAGGGTCGGCATAGACATCCTTGGACAGCGTAAGCGTCTGGATTCCCGCGCGCTCAGCGCGCTGCAAACCCTTAGCCGAAGGACGGCTCGACACCACAAGCTCAATAGAAGCGTTGAGCTTGCCGGCGACAATCAGATCGATCAGCGCCTGCAGGTTGGTACCCGAACCGCTGATGAGCACACCGATCTTGAGCGGCTCGGCCGTATCGGTGCCGGTCGGACGGGTGTAGGGCACAAAGCCCAGGCCCTCGGCGGCAGTCATCTGCTCGTTAACGCTCATCGGAGTACACGACCTTACCGGAACCCTCGACGCACTCGCCCACGCGGAACGGCTTCTCGCCCAGCGCGACCAGTGCCTCGGTAACCGCGGCCTCGTCCTCGGGGGCGACGATCAGACACAGGCCGACGCCCATGTTGAAGGTCTTGCATGCCTCGCTGGGCGCAAGCTCGGCCTGGCGCGACACGTAGGTGATGACGGGCGGAACGTCCCAGCCCATCTCGGCACCGTTGCGGGTGACCACGGCGTCGACGTCATCGGCGAGCGCACGGTTGAGGTTCTCGGTAATACCGCCGCCAGTGATGTGGGCGATGGCGTGCACGTTGGCGCCGCCGCGCAGCAGCTCCAGGATCGGCTTGACGTAGATGCGCGTGGGGGCCAACAGAGCGTCTGCCAGCGATGCACCGCCGAGCTCCTCGAGCGGACGGCTCAGCTCCTCGGCCTTAGCGACGGCCTCGGGCGTGCCCGGCTTAACGCCGTCGACGCCAATGACTTTACGCACGAGCGAGTAGCCGTTGGAGTGCACGCCGGTGGAAGGCAGGCCCAGGATCACATCGCCCGGGCGGACGTTTGCGGGGTCGAGCATCTTGGGACGGTCGACGACGCCCACGGTAAATCCGGCAAGGTCGTAGTCGGCAGGAGCCATGACGCCCGGGTGCTCGGCCATCTCACCGCCCACGAGCGCGCAGCCCGCAAGCTTGCAGCCGTCGGCCACACCCTTGATAATCTTTGCCATGTGCTCGGCCTCGATGTGACCGATGGCAACGTAGTCCAGGAAGAACAGCGGCTCGGCGCCCGAAGCCAGAATATCGTTGACGCACATAGCGACCAGGTCCTGGCCAACCGTCTCGTGACGGTCCATGATCTGGGCGAGCACGAGCTTGGTGCCCACGCCGTCGGTACCGCTAATCAGGATCGGGTCTTCCATATCCTTGAGCGCGGCGGCCGAGAACAGGCCGCCAAAGCCGCCGATGCCACCGATAACCTCGGAACGGTTAGTGTCCTTGACCATCTGCTTAATCGCGTCGACGGCGCGGCCGCCCTCGGCGGTGTCGACGCCGGCGTCCTCGTACGTCACATGCTTGCTGTCGCTCATCTGAGCCTTCCTCTCCCACTACAGTGGCGCCGCACGGGCGCCAAACGGTGCTCATAGTTGCGTTCATTTCGGCGCGCGCCATAACAGCACGCGCCGTCATATCAACAAAACAGCAGGTAAAACCTACCAAAATAAACCTGTCCCCATATGGCAGGTTTTATGCCTCGCCGTGCTCCTCTTCCCAGCTGCGGTCGTCGTATTTCTCGATCACGGCGTCGTCGTCAAAGTGCAGCGGCTTGTCCAGGTTGCGGGGCTTAAAGCCCTCCATAAACTTGTCGCGGCCAAAGCTCTCGGGAATCGCCACGGGGTAGCGGCCGGTAAAGCACGCATCGCAGTAACCGCCCTTGGGCATGACCTTCAGCAGGCCCTCGACCGAAAGGAAGGCCAGCGAATCGGCGCCGATATACTCGCAAATCTCGTCGACCGTCTTGTTGGCGCTGATAAGCTGCGACTGCACGTCGGTATCGATACCGTAGAAGCACGGCCAGATGACCTCGGGCGAGTTGATGCGGATATGAATCTCCTTGGCGCCGGCGTTGCGCAGCATCTTGACGAGCTGCACCATGGTGGTGCCGCGCACGATGGAGTCGTCGATGACGACCAGGCGCTTGCCCTCGATGTTGTCGCGCAGCGGGTTGAGTTTCATACGCACGCCCATGGCGCGCAACTCCTGCGTAGGCTCGATAAACGTACGGCCCACGTAGCGGTTCTTGATAAGGCCCTCGCCAAAGGGAATACCGCTCTCGTGCGAATACCCCTCCGCAGGCGGCAGGCCGGAGTCGGGCACGCCGATGACCAGGTCGGCCTCGACAGGCTCCTCATGTGCCAGCTGACGACCCATGTCGTAACGGCAGGCATAGACGCTCTTGCCGTTCATGATGGAGTCGGGGCGGGCAAAGTAGACCTGCTCAAAGATGCAGTTGGCGGGCTCTTCGGCTGCAGGCACGCCCTGCTCGGATACCAGGCCCTCGGCGCTGATGCGCAAGATCTCGCCGGGACGGACGTCACGGACGTACTCGGCACCCACGATGTCGAGTGCGCAGGTCTCGGAAGCAACGACCCAGCCGCCGGCGCGCGTGACACGGACGGCGGAGTCGACCGTCGCGGCGCCGTCCTGCGACGGCAGCTGCGAAACGGCTGCGGCATCGGCCTGGTCCAGACCCTCGTCCACCAGCTTGCCCAGCACGAGCGGGCGAATGCCGTGTGGATCGCGGAATGCGTAGAGCGCCTGCTCGTTGATGAGCGTCATGGCGTAGCCGCCGCGCACGAGCTCCATGGTCTTGCGAATACCCTCGCGTAGGTGGCCCGTACGCTGGGTAAAGTAGCCGATAAGCTTGGTCGCGACCTCGGAATCCGAATTGGAGAGGAACGGCACGCCCAGCTCGATCAGCTGACGGCGCAGCTCGTCGGTGTTGACGAGGGTGCCGTTGTGCGCGAGCGCGATAATGACGCTATTGATGGTAGAGAGGTGCGGCTGAGAGGCTTCCCAGCTCTTGGCGCCGGCAGTGCCGTAGCGCACATGACCCACGGCCAGCTGGCCGGAGAGCGTCGACAGGTCGGCGTTGGAGAACACGCGGTCGAGCAGGCCCAGATCTTTGCGGACCATAACCGTGCCGCCGTCACCCACGGCGATTCCAGCCGATTCCTGGCCACGGTGCTGCAGCGCACGCAGGCCAAAGTACGTCAGTCGAGCCACGTCGCGATCGGGTGCCCATACGCCGAAAATGCCACATTCCTCATGCAGCTGGTCGGAGTCCGGATCATACGTCGACATGGTGTTCACCTGTCCCGCGGCACGCTCGGCCGCGCGGATGGTTTCTTGAGACATGGTATCCCCTCAGAGCCTCGTATTTTTGGCGTTACCCGCCTTATTATACGCACGGCAAGACAAGCACTCCCGCGCGTGAACAGCGCTTTTTAAAAGCCCACCGAGCTAATAATCAGTTTTGTTGCCAAACATTTTATCGGTCTGTCCAGTGTAAGTGCCCGCGCCCCCAGATGGCCGCCGCGTCCGCCGTTGGGGATTACAAAGTTGCAATTGGGACGTTCGTCCTGTCTTTTGGCAGGTCGGCGGCGTATCCTTATAACCTACAACAAAGCGAGAAAGGTTCTGTATGGATCGAAACGAACTCGACCCCAGCGTCCCCAGCGCCACGGAGGTCAAGAAGATCCCCCTCATCATTAAGGTGTACGCCGTCCTGTGCATCCTTTCCGGCGTGGGCACGCTCCCGTCAGTCGCTGCCTTTATGTGGCAGGTCATCACGGCACTTGTTAACGGCAACGCCACCGAAAAGCTCGGCGATAACACGCTCGTCGCAGTCGGCCTTATCGTCGCCGGCATCATGCTCTCTGCGGCAAGTGCCGTCATCCTAATCATCTTTGGCCTGGACCTTATCAAAAACCAGCGCCGTAACGCCGCCCGCCTGTCCTACATCCTTATTGCATTCACCGTCGTCGAGCTTTTGGTCGACGTGATGCTCCAGGGCATCGGGCCCTTCCTACTGCGTCCCGCGATCCAGCTCGGCATCCTTGTTGCACTTTCGGCAACCGTCGACCCCACGCTGCGTCAGGAGCGCGAACTGCAGCGCCGCCTGCAGGAGATGCTCGACCGCGACGCCGCCGCCGAGGGCATGCTCGGCCGCGATGAAACCGGCGAGGGCTACATCAAGCTCAACTACTTCAACCTGTTCTGGGTGTTCTTTGTCTGCTGCATACTCGGCCTGATCGCCGAGGACATCTGGCACATGACGGTCGACGACCCGGGCGTCTATCAGAACCGCGCCGGCATGCTGTTTGGCCCCTTCAGCCCCATCTACGGATTTGGCGCCGTGCTCATGACCATGGTGCTTAACCGCTTCTACAAAAAGAACCCCATCATCATTTTCCTGGTGAGCGCCCTGCTCGGCGCCAGCTTTGAGGTGTTCGTGGGCTGGTTTATGCAGACCGCGTTTGGCGTGGTCTCGTGGAGCTACTCGCACATAACGCTGTTCGGTTTGCCCGATCCGCTCGTGGTCCTCACGGGCGGACGCACCTGCACGGGCTTCGCCTGCCTGTGGGGCCTGGGCGGCCTCATCTGGATCAAGCTGCTGCTGCCGAGGCTGCTTAAGCTTATCAACAAGATCCCCTGGAAGAGCCGCTACTCGGCCACCGTCATCTTTACCGTTATCATGCTGGTCGACGGCGTCATGACGCTGCAGTCGCTCGACTACTGGTACCAGCGCGTTAACGGCACGGAGCCGGACATTCCCGTCGCACAGTTCTACGGAGAGCACTTCGATAACGAGTACATGGAAAACCGCTTCCAGAGCATGACCATGAGCCCCAAGGATGCGACGCGCGTGTAGCGCCCACCGCGCCCAAAACGCAAAATGCCCGCCGGTATCACACGTACCGGTGGGCATTTTTATAAACGATCCTTCTATCGACGCAAGCCTCTACGCCTCGCGCTCGACCTCACTCACGCATTCGTTCTTAATGGTGCCAACGAGCGCCTGCAGCGCATCGACCACGTGCGGGCGAATGTCCCCGCCGATGAGCACGAGCATGATGTCGTCACCTACGGCAAGCTCGCCGCTTGCCAGCCACACACGCACATAGCCGATACCCGGCATCGCACGCGTCGCCTCGATAGCAGCCTGCACCTTCTGAGCATCGAAGCCAAACACCATGCCGCCCACCTTATGCCCAGGCGCCACGCCATCGGTCTCGACTCCGCGCACCTCAGCCTTGGGCGTCGCGCGCACCACACCGTTATGCGTCAGATACATCCCACAGCCTGCCGCCGAAGCATCGGCCTTGGCCTCGCGCAGCCAAGCATCAATCGAAGGCATCAATTTGCCACTCTCGAGCATCATTTCTCCCTTACCGTCGTCGAGTAGCCAATTTGGGACGGGGCCTTTTTAGCTACTCTCGAACAACTTATTCCTCGACCGGCGTGAGTACCATGACGGCGCGTGTGTTGCTCAGCGACAGCGAACGACAGGTCACAAGCGTTACAACCTTAGTTGCCGAAGCGGCACGATCGGTGGCATCACTCGCCACGGCAGAAGCGCCGTCGAGCATCTCGGACAGGTAGTTCTTGAGTCCGTCGTCGCCCTCAAAATTGGTCGTGCGCGCCTTGGCATACGTGTCCTCGACCACCTTGGTCGCCAGCGGACGCAACTTATACGTCGCATCGCGCGTGATGTAGTACACATATTCAACGCTATCGAACGTTGCCTGGTCAGTCGTATCCGAAATCACGTTGAACATCGACCCATCGTTCATATGGTGGCCGTAGATCGTGGTCTGCTGGTCGACCATTCCCGGCGCGGTGTCATCGCTATCCAAGAAGATGGCACCCGAGGCGTTAGACGTGCCATCGAACAGCGTGTTGAGGTATTTGGAGTTGTTGTTGGTCTGCACCACGGGATAGTTGATGTTGGTTCCCGGCACGTAAATCCAACCCACAATCTCGGGGTTCGTCTGAGCAAGTGCATCAAAGTCGATAATCGGCACGCCGCTGGCGTCCTTATCGCTTACATATTGCTTCTCGATTTTCTGATACGAATCGCTCGCCTGCTTATAGCCAATCTGGGCATTGATAAAGATGGCAGCGGCGGCAACAATCAGACCGATGCCCACGATGATGAGCAGAATAGGAATGATGGAGCGGCGCTTTTTACGCGGCGACTCGGTGTAATCCGACGGCGTGGCATGCGATGAAGACCGGGGCGGCTTCTTAGCGGTGCTATAAGATGAAGGTCGATATGCGGCCGGCGCGTCCTGTCGACGATGCGTCGCCGGTGTCACGGGGCGCGGCGCGCGCGGCTGCTGAGGAGAGGATGTCCGACCCTGCTGTGCCGCATGGGCAGCACCCGGCTTCGACGGATCGGGAATCTGAGAAGCCTTGAATCGTTTTCCCTGATAATCGGACATGGCTCTCCTTATACTGCGGTGAAACGGCGGAACGCCTAGGCGTCGGCCATCTCCTGCTTCATCTTCTCGATAACCTTGCGGTACTCGGGGTCGCATGCGCCCAGAATCTGCGTGGCGTAAATGGCGGCGTTCTTGGCGCCGTTGATGGCAACGCAGGCCACGGGCACGCCCGAAGGCATCTGCACCATCGACAGCAGCGAATCCATACCGCCCAGGTCACTCGTCTTCATAGGTACGCCGATAACCGGCAGCGGCGTAAAGGCGGCCACGACACCACCCAGGTGAGCGGCCTTGCCGGCGGCGGCGATAATCACTTTGATACCGCGATCGGCAGCAGTCGAAGCCCACTCGTGGACCTTCGCCGGTGTGCGGTGTGCGCTCGCAATGACGAGCTCATAGGGCACACCGAGCGCCTCGAGCTCGGCGGTGCAGCCTTCCATAACACCCAGATCGGACTTGGAGCCCATGATGATCCCGACAACCGGCTTTTGATCTGCCATAAACAAAGACCTCCTGTTGAGAGCGGTGACGCGGCCAATCCGCGACCCTTAACTGCAAATAATTCAAGTATAGCCGCCGATGCTGATGTGTTCGGCGGGAGACGGAACGCTTTGCGAGATTAAGGCCGAAGGGTCGGAGCTTTCTGCCTACATTCAAAAAGCGTGCCCACCGTCCTTGGGTGGGACGGCGGGCACGCTTGCTTAGCTGTTGCTGGGGCTACTTAGCCTTGCTGCGACGATGGAAGAAAGCGCCGATCGCGGCGATGATGGCGCCAAGACCACCGACGGTCGCGACGGTCGCCGCCGTCTGGTCTCCGGTATTGGGAATCGCCGAACCGTTCTTCTTGCTGCCCTGGGCCTTGTCGCCTGCGGGCTTGCCCGCCTGGTTGCCGCCGTTCGAGCCATTGCCGGAACCCTGGTTGCCCGAGCCGCCCTGGTTGCCGGAATCGGCATCCTTGAGGCTCTCAATGGCCAGCTTGAGCTGGCTATAGGCCGCCTGGATCTGGGTGTCGGAAGCATTCTCATCACCCAAGACGTCCTCGGCGTAGGTAATGGCATCCGTCAGGGCCTTGACAGACTCGGCCGTCTTGCCCCTGGTGTCAGTCTCCTTCGCCTGCTTGACCAGGGCCTTGAGCTGCTTCTTAGTCGGATTCTCGACCGGGACCACCGGGGTCTTCTCGAGCGCGTCGCGGGCGCTCTCGAGCGCCCTGAGCGCCTGGTCGACCTCGTCCTGCGTGGCATCCTCGTCGCTCAAGATGGCGCGGGCGCTCGCCAGGGCGTTCTCGAGCGCCGTCCAGGAGGCCTCGGTGTAGTCGCCGGCCTTGAGGTCGCCGGCGGCAAGCTCGGCATCAACCTTTTCGATCGCGGCAGTGAGATCATCCTTCGCCACCGGATCGGGGACGGCCGTACCGTAGAACTTGAGCTCCGCCATGCTGCAGTAGGCATCAACGTCGCCCCCGCCGGCGTGAATCACCTTGACGGTCACGTAGCGACCGCGCGCGGCGCCAAAGCTCATCTGTTTCCAGTCGCCACGGTCGGTGAGCACGCGGCCATCGTTGTCGAAGGCGAACGTACCCATCGACGCGGCGGTGCCCTTCTCATAACCGTCGGCAGTGTCGGAGACCAGTATCTCGGCCTCGAAGATATCGCCGTTAGTGCCGCCGTCCTGGCGCGGCAGGAATGTAACGTCGGTGAGATCGTAGTCGCGGCCCAGGTCGACACTCAGATACTGGGGCATACCGGTCCCATGGGCCCAGTCGCTGTGCCAAAGCGTCCGCTCGTCGCCGTCGAGAGCGTTGACGGCGTTGCTGCCCTCGTAGTCGGCCTCACTCGAGAAGCCGGCCACCTTGACGTTCTTGCGGTTCTCGGGCGTGTTGATGAGAATCTTCTCATCAACAGGGCGCATCTTGAGGCCGTCGATTGCCTTCTCGATCTTGGCTGTGGCGTCTGCGACATCCTTCTTGCTATAGCTGCCCTGGCCGCTGTCGAGGAGCTTCTGAGCCGCCTCGACCGCAGTGGTGAGAGCTGCATAGGAATCCTTGGTGTAGACGGACTCGCTGTAGCCCGCGGCCTTGGAAAGCGCTGCTACGAGCGCAGAGGTATCGACACCAGCCTTGACCTCGACCTCATAGGATGCGGTCTTGGAGGGGTCGAGTACCGACGCCACCGTGATCTTTGCCTTGCCGGCCTTGTTGGCACGCAGGTAGTAGCTCACGCTATCGCCAGCCTGAACAGCGGAGACGCTTACCACAGAGGGGTCGGAGCTCTCGACCGTCACATAGGGGTAGCCAGCGCTCTCAGGCGTAGCCTTGGCGTCGACGGGCGTAATGTCGCCTTCAAAGAACTCGGTCTGGTTCTTGCCTAGCTCGACACCCTCGATGGCCTCGACACCCTGCGTGTAGTTGAAGTTGACCTCACGCAGTGTGAGCATCTGGTCACCCGATGCCTCAAGCGGCGTGACCTCGACCTTGGTCGCCTTCTTGCCCTTGTTCTCGGCAGAGAGGTCAAAGGCGTAGCGAGCCAGGAAGGAATCGTACTCCCCGCCCGCGAACTCTTGGGTCGAGCCATCCTCGAACGTCACGACAGCCTTGATCTTCTGCACGGTTCCGTTGCCACCGTTGCGGTTAACGACCTCGACACTATCGAGTTTCGACGGCGTCTTAAATGCGAATGTCATCGTGGTGGGAAGCTTCACGTAACTCGGAAGCTTACCCTCGCTGTCCCAGTTGCCGCTCCAGTTCCATAGGAACTCAAAGCCGTTGTCGCCCTCGTTATTATCGAACAGCGCGTTATAGCTCTTCTGCTGGATAAGTTTCTCGACGTTGGTCCCGTCGTCGGTCGTGAGCTCATCGTTGGTCATCGTGATGTTGAAGGCGTCCTGACCGTACTCGGCGACCGTTGGCTGAGGAACATCCGGCATCGTCACCGTGCCGTCGCTCGCAAACTCAAGTGCGTCGCATGCCGGACCGATGAGCCAAGATGTCGAGGGCAGTTCGACCTTGCCGGCGGTCTTGGCCTTGAGCTTGAAACTCGCCACCGCGCCGGTACCGTTGTAGAGCTTGCCATCGCCGCGGTTGGCAAAGGCGAGATTGATAGTCTGCGTTCTGTCCGCGAACTGGACCTTCTCGCGAGACAGGTTCTCCATGCCGGCAGTCGAGCCGTCCTGCGCGATGCTCTCGGACACAAACTCGAACTGGTCGCTCTTGAAGTTGACGAGAGCGCCCAGGGCGTTGACGTTCTTGGCGTCGGCCGCATAGACATCAACGGTGATCTCATCACCGGCCTCGACCTCGGTCTTGCTCGGAATCACCGCGAGCGAACCTGCGACCTTGCCCTTTTGTTTAGTGCCGCCGTCAAGACCCGCCATGGTGAACGAGTAATCGTAGACGTCGTAAACGCCGTTATCGTTGAGGTCGGCGAAGTGGTCGCGGATCTGCGAACCGAACGTCGGGGTATCGGGCTCGCGATTCTCGAGGCCCAGATAGTTCTTCATGTTGGAGTAGTCTCCGTCGGAGATCGTGGCCTTGTTGAGGTTGGAGCCCACGGCGAAGCCATCCGTGCCGTCGGTCTTGTAGATGGCAATCTCGGACGCGGAGAAGAAATTGCCGACCGAGGCGAGCGGTGTCATGCGCACGTAACGGGCGGCCACGGTGCCGTCAAACGCTACCGTCTTACAATCAGCGGAACGTGCCCAATCGACCTCCTGGCTCGTCCAGTGGACGCCATCGAGACTCGTCTCAACACGCATCTTGGTCACAGTGCCGTTGCCGGCGTCATCGCGCGGATAGTACTCGAGCTTATCGAGCTTGTAAGCGCGTCCATAGTCAACGGTAAGCGCCTTGCCCAGATCGTTGCCACCGGAGTGGAAACCGCCGTCGCCCGACTGGAACTCATGGTCGAAGGCGAGCTCGGCCTTATGGCTGCCGTAAAGTGAGCCCTCCCAGGTGATTTGCTCGGCGTCGGGGACGTTCCGCCACGGATCGAGTGCGGAGTTCGCCTCGAGCACATCGCTCCAGGCGGAGTAGCCCTCGGCGTTGCGCGAACGAATCTGGTAGGTGTGCTTGCTATTGTAGGCGAGGTCGGTGTGCGTGAACTCGGCCGCATCACCCACGGCGAACACGGTGCCGTCGACCTTAAGGTCGTAGGAGGTAGCACCATCGACCTTTCCCCAGGTGAGCTTGATGCTCGTTGGGGTCGTGACGTCCTCGGGGGCAGCAAGGTTCGTGGGTGCGGAGAGGCTCTCGTTGAGGCGATCGGCTGTGAGCGTGGCGTCGGCGTTCACGAAACCGCCCAGCTCGAGCGTCTGCGCCGCCGCAGCAACATCGGTCTTCGCGAACTTGACGTAGACCTTGGGGTTCGTGGTGATCTTGGTGTTGTTAAAGCTCTCGCCCCGCTCGGCCTCGGTGCCGTCCACATCGCTGCCGTAGTGGTTGAGGTTAGGGGTCTCGCTGTAGAAGTAGACCGCCTGGCCGGCCTCGGGGGTCGCGGTGTCAAAGGTCTCCTGCGAGTCGACCTCAACCACGTTGAGCGCGGATCCGCCGTTCTTGGCGACGACGCTCATGGGCTTGGCGGACACGTTGGCCACGAAGGTCGTGGTGCGATTGGAGTCGTAGCCGTTGTAGCCACCCTGCGAGGCTTCGGCGGTAAAGGTCGCGGTGCCGCCTGCGGCCTTGGATCTGTAGACGGTGCTCACATGCTCACCGTAGGAGATATTGTCGATCGTACCGTAGGAATCGTCCTCAGTCGTGTTGTTCTCGATGGAGGAGCCGTCGTCCTCGTACTGCGTAAAGGTGCCGTCGCCCTCGGTGGCGAAGAACTCGACGATACGCTGGCTGCGGTCGGTACCCTTGGTGTTGGTGTCGCTCACGGCCTCGGGGTTGTTGTTCTCGGCGTACATCGGCACGATAGCGTTGGCCTTCACAAACAGCGGCAGCTTCCAAAGCGGAGCCTCGTAGTTGTTGAGAACCTGGCCGCCGCGATACTGCTTACCCGAGAAGTAATCGATCCAGATGGTGGGATTCTCGTCGGTGCCGTAGTTGGGGAGGTAAATCCCATTGCGAATGTCGTTGCCGTTCTCGTCTGCCTGGGTATCCTGATACACCGGTGCCACTAGGAAGTTCTCACCGAACATATACTGGTACTGCGTCGAGGTGCTTGCGGCGTACTCGGAGTTATCGGAAAGCAGCATGGCGCGGATCATGGGCAGGCCGGCATCGCCGTTACCCGTGTCGATGTTGGCCGCCGAGGCCGCGCTCGTGTAGATATAGGGCATGAGCTGCGCCTTGAGCTTGAGGTAGAAGCGCGAGATGCCTGTGTAGGGATCGCCGTGCGTCATGGGCGATTTACGGTAGGTGCCCCAACCGTCCATGTCGAGCATAGAGGGCGTGAACGTCTTCCACTGGTAGTCACGCGCAGAGATGATGGGGTCGCCGCCAAAAATGCCATCCATGTCGGAGCCGATGTTGGGGTTGCCCGAAAGACTCTGACCGATATACGTGGGGATATGGAAGCGAATGTACTCCCAGTTACCGCCATACTGGTCGCCGGTCCAAATGCCACCAAAGCGCTGCGTGCCGGCCCAACCATCGAGCGTGATGATGTTGGGGCGCTTGTTAGCGCCGGTCGTCACCGTGTCATAAGCTGTCTTGATGCCATTAAGACCAAAGGAGTAGCCAGATCCAACCCAGGCAACGTCGGTCTTAAGGGTAGTGATGCCTCCCGTCTTGACCTCGGCGTCGAAGTCGCGAAGCAGATGCCACGGGGTCTCAGGGTTGCTGTCGGGCTCAAGGTTGGACTGGGTCCACAAGCCCGTGCTCACACCCTTTGAGTTGGCATACTCGGTGAACTTCTTAAGGTTGTCGACGTTGGCACGCACAGCGTTAAGACGGCCGGCCGAGCTCGCTCCGTCGGAGTTGACGCCGCCGGTCTTGTAGTAACCGTTCTGGCCATAGCCGGCGCCGTAGCCGTCGTTCGGCAGGAACCAGCCGAGCGGCATGTCGCTGTCCTCGTAGTCATCGATAACCTGCCGAGCAGAGAACTGGCGGTCGAAATCGGTCGCTTTCATGTTCTCGGTATCAACCGTAGGGCCCTCACCGTTGAGCGTCTCGGCCGCAAGTGTGCCGTCGAGCTTGTAGCCCGTCGACATGCCAGACTCGTACTTAACGTCGCCCTTCTCGCTCGAGGACTTGCTGCCCTTGGTCTCCCACTTCTTTTGACCCGAGGTCGTTGACCAGCCATCACGGTTATAGGCATTAAGATGACCAAGGTAGAACCCGTACTCGGGCAGCAGTACCGGGTTACCGGTCACCTTGTAGTAGTCCTGCAGCATCTCAGTTGCCACGTTCGAAGCTCCCTCGTTGGTCGCCACGAAGTAGTAGGCATCAAACTCATTCTCGCTGTGCAAAGTCGTGACCGTCGATGAGTCCGTGGAACCGAAGTCGTAGGAACCCTCTGCAAACGTGTTTCGGAGCACGCCGTAGCCGTCACTCGTCCAATAAAACGGGTTGGGCGAGGCAACGCCGCCATCGGTCCAGTTGTTCGTGTTGGAGATGGCGATGGTCTGGTTGGTGTGCAGGAAGCGTCCGTTCTGGGTGCCGCCGCCAAAGAAGTTCTCGGACTTCTCCTTGGCGAGCGTCTGGACGGTACCCTTCTTATCAAGGTCGAGGGACGCGGACTCGGAAACCACGACACGGTCGCCTGACTTGATACTCATCTTGCCAGTCGCCTTGTCCAGGATCACGGTCGCCTTTCCGCCGGTGATCTCGATAGTGTCGCCCTTGTCGGCAACCGTCGCACTCGGCTTGCTGTAGGTGTCCGAGGTATCGGGCTGAGCCTGGATCTTAGCCGTGTGGGACTTACTGCGCGGCGTGGCGTACTCGGAAAACTCACCCTTGGGGTCGACGTTATAACGGAAAATACCGTCCTCGAGGAACGTAATACGGCCCTTGATGCCGTCAGCGAAATCGATGTCGACGACATTCGAGGCAGACTGGGACACGGTCGCCGAGTCGACGCCCTTGAGTGGCGTGGCAATCGCCTGCTGGGGATTGGCAAACACGAGCGTCGCTGCAGTGGCAACGAGGACCGCGCTTCCCTTCACCCACCGTTTCGTAAAAATGGAATTCCTGCGCATCTGGTCTCCTTTCTTCCGACATGCTGAGGTGCCGAGGACGCCCCCCCCCCGGCAGCATGGGAAAACGTATCAAACGGAGATGTTCGGTACATTCCGCACAATGGGGGCCACCCGTTACCAAGGGGCCAACTGGTAGTAACCAGATAGCCACCTACTAGGTCATATCAACATATAGGAGCACTTGCGCACCCAAGTTCGGAATTCTCCCAGCGGCAGCAAAATAAGCGTCAACGGCAAGGTGGGCTTAATAAGCCATACCAATTGGTTCTTCAGTCAAATACCAATCTAGCAAAAATGTACTGTTTATCTGGTATTACACAGACCATACCTTTCCCTCGGGAACTGGGCTTCGCGAAGTTTCCCGAGGGAAAGGCTCAGCCGCCATCCTGCAACCTACCGGGGATTGCCATGACGTACGTTGGCTGATTTGGTTTGGAATGAGATGTTGACGGTGGCTGATGGGCACAACTGTCCCGGGTGCATTTCAAGATGCACCTAAATGTCTGTCTTTATCCTTATAGATTGTCCAGGTAGTCGTCGGCATCATAGGTAAGGCTGTAAGCTTTATTCAGGATGCGCACGAGCTCCTGGGCATCGTGCTCGCCGAGCGCTGAGAGTTGTTTCGAGAGCGATGCCACACTCTCGGCATTTTTTTTCGCCGCGAAATCACGGCCTTCCTCGGTAATGCTCACCAGCACACGCCGACGATCGTTTGGATCAGTCCTGCGCTGAACGTAACCCTTACTCTCGAGTGAATCCAAGATATGCGACATGCGCGCACGGGAGAATTTCAGCTTCTTGGCAATCTCGGAGGGAATGACATCACCGTCAATACCCGATAGATACTGTAAAACCGGTGCCTCGCCCACACTGGCGCCGCCGGCAGCACTCAAGGATCCCTTGGCAAGGGAACGTGAGTACACAATCAGTTTTCGAGCGACGTCATCGTAATCCACTGGGGATATTGTCCTTTGCAACTCTAGAAGGGCCATAAAACCGTCATTTGCCGTACATTAGTTAACATTCGCAACAATTATTTATGGTACCCCAACGCGGAAGTCTATTGCTCGTCCTTCTTGCGTCGCATAAGCTCCTCAACGTCGATACCCGCGGCCTCGAGCATGCGCTCGACATTCTTTTTGGCGTTGGTCGTGCCAACCTTAAGCACGATCGAAAGCGGAGTGCCCACCACCAGGCACACGATGCCCACGGGGACACCCCAGCCGGGGCCTCCCTGCATACCCCACATCCCCATCAAAAAGCCAATCGCCACGAGCGAATAGCCCAGGCGCAGCCAAACGTTGAGCCGCTGAATAGCATCGGTCTGCATCTTTGCCTCGCGGATCAAGTCGTCGCGCGAAAGGTCGTGTCCGTGTTTCTCGTGCATATGGTCCTCCTCGTGCAAAGTGTGCATCATGCGCAAGTCCATCGTTTATCGAATACGTCATCTTTCAAGAGCAATATAGCGGGTGTCGTGTAGGCGATGGAGGTCGCTGGCCATATTGCCCTTGAAGGGCGGCGTAAAATCAGAAGGCCGTGCGGTTGAGGCCGCACGGCCTTGCAGGGGGTCAAAGGATGATGACTAGTAGCTCAGCGCCGGATCGAAGAAGCCAATGAGAACGCCCACAAATGCGATCACAACGAGGATCAGCATCATGACGATGGGGTTGACCTTCTTCTTGGTCATCATGTACCAGCAGAAGATGATGAAGATCATGGGCAGCAGGTGCGGATAGATT
Organism: Collinsella sp. AM40-7AC; assembly: GCF_003468125.1. Taxonomy (NCBI): domain Bacteria; kingdom Bacillati; phylum Actinomycetota; class Coriobacteriia; order Coriobacteriales; family Coriobacteriaceae; genus Collinsella; species Collinsella sp. AM40-7AC. The sequence continues at coordinate 142,795 of NZ_QSGK01000005.1, forward strand.
CCGTCGAGCGTGTCCTGGAACTTGCCGCCACCGGGCAGCACCAGGTTGGGGCTGCAGGTGATGGAGACCCAGGTAGCACCGACTGCACCGATGACCATGGTACCGACCATCACGATGGAATCACGCAGAGCCTTGGCCTTGGGGCCGACCAGTGCCTCGACTGCCTTGCCGCCGAGCTCATAGCCCTGGTTGTAGGCAAAGCGCATGCCGAGGAACATGAGCAGGTTCCACACGACGATATAGAAGATAGCGCCGAGCGGGGAGCCGCCGGTCGAGAGACCGAGGGCGATACCGAGCAGGATTGGGATCAGGGTACCGACGATCAGCGAGTCGCCAAGGCCGGCGAGCGGGCCCATGAGGCCGGCGCGGATGCCGTTGATAGCGTCGTCATCGATGGCCTCGCCGTTTGCGCGAGCCTCCTCGAGGCCGGCGGTGACGCCGACGATCATGGTGCCGATCTGCGGCTCGGTGTTGAAGAACGCGGAGTAGGTCTGGAGGGCCTGCTTCTGCTCCTCGGGCGTGTCGTAGAGCTCCTCGACGATCGGAAGCATGGCGCACAGGTAACCGAAGGTCTGCATGTGCTCCTGCGAGAAGCAAGTCAGGTTGCCATAGGACCAGTTGCGGAACGACTTGGCAAGCGTTTTCTTAGAGAGTTTCTTCTTCTCTGCCATTAGATGTCCTCCTCTTCCTCATCATCGGAGCCCGAGGCGATAGCTGCCTTGGGAGCGTTTGCGAGGTCGATCTTGAGCGAAGCGATCTCATAGTTGATCAGGGCGAAGAAGCAGCCGATGCCGGCAGCGGCAATCAGGTTGCACCCCATAACAGCGGACAGGGTGAAGCCGAAGAAGAACGTGAGGAAGTCCGTGGGCTTAGAGATGACCTGCTTGAGCAGGATGGCGATACCGACGGTAGGCAGCAGCGAGCCGACGGTGAACAGCGTCTTCATCGCGATGCCGTCCATGGGCATGTAGGTCTTCATGAGGTCGACCATGGCGGTGCCGCCCATGGTGATGATGAACGTCGGGAGGAACGAGCAGACGATGTGACCGATCCAAGGCAGAACGTTGTTGACCAGGTAGAGCTTGTGGAGGTCGCCCTTCTCGAGCCACTTCCAGCCCATGCCCTGCCATACCAGGTTAATGGTGGCGGTGCCATAGAAGAGCACAGTGCCGAGCGTGCCGACGGCGGCACCGAGGGATGCGGCCATGCCGGCAGCCTCAGCGGAGGCGGGATCGATGCCCGAGTTCTTGATGGCGAGAATCGCCAGCGGGATGCCGATATAGGACACGGCGCGGACGTCGGCGGAGACGGTTCCGCCGGGGGTCACGAGAGCGATGTAGACAACCTGGATGGCAGCGCCGACGAGGATGCCCGTCTGCATATCGCCCATGATGATGCCGACGATGAGGCCGGCGACCAGAGGACGACCCAGAGTGTAGTTGCCGATCGTCGTGCCACCCATGCCAGGCAGTGATGCCAGGCAGGCGAACAGGCCGAACAGCGCGGCTTGGAATGCATTGATTGCCATGCTTTCCCCTTTCTTTATTCCTCAGCCCCTTTCCCCCAGGGCTGTAGGTACCAAAATGCGGCTGGCGCCTAACTAGAAGCCAAACTGACCGCGGAACTTTGGCCACTCACCAATGGATTTCTCCTTGATAAGGGCGAACTCGACCGTGTAGCCGGCGTTGGTGAGATCCTCGAGCGCCTGGGCCTCTTCCTGCGTGATCGACTGGTTGTTGCCGAGCTTGGTGGTGCCGGGACGATCGTTGCAGGGACCGACGATGATGCGGTCCATGCCGGGCTTAAAGCCAAAATCGACGAGAAGTTCCTTCATGTCGAGCGGGTTCTTGGTGATCAGGAAGTACTTGGTGTTGGACTTGAGAACCTTCTCGGAGACCTCCTTGAAGTGCTCCTTGGTCCACACGAACGTCTTCTTGCCCGAGGCACTCTTGTAGGCCTCCTTGAGCACGGGGTTGGACGCCGCGGCGTCGTTGACGGCGATAAGACCGTCGCAGGGATACTCGAGGGCCCAACGGGTAACGGTCTGTCCATGGATCATACGGTCGTCAATACGGATGAACGAAATCATACGTTCTCCCCTTTCCTTCATGAGGCCTGCGGTCGCGGCCTCTTCTTCCTAACGTTTGCAGCTAGATGAAACCTTGGTGCGGCCTAGATGTCGTCGTCCTCGTCGTCGGCGTCATCGGTCGGGACAACGAGCTCGGACATACCGTTCTTGCCCTCCTGCAGCATCATCTGCTTGAGGGAATCCAGGTCCATGGTGGCAAGCCCCATCATGGCGGTCATAGCCATGGGCAGATTCATACCGCCGAAGGCAATGGTGTGGGCGAGCAAGCCCTTCTCGGCCAGCGTGTTCATGGCATTGGTGAGCGGCGATCCGCCCAGGATGTCACCAAGCAGGACAACCTCGTCATCGGCGGTAACAGGAGCGAGCATCGCCTTGACGTTCTCGACATATTCGTCAGCGCCCATGCCGTCCACGAGACTCGTCGACAAGATGTTCGGGGCGTCATTGCCGAGCATCTTGAGGACACTGTGCAGTCCGGGAGCGAGCGTTCCGTGACTGACCATTACCAGATACCGCATGCGGTCTCCTCTCGACCTGCCGTGTGTCGCACGGCTTTGCTTTTTGCTGAGATTATTGTTGCGCCGGGGCATGTTCGGTACAAGAAAATAGTTGCGAACGGCAACTATTCATCGGTTAACGGTAGCAACTATTTTTGTGCCTAAATTATTTTTTCTTCTAATTATTTTTAAAATAGCAGGTAGATTGCCTGATAAATGTTTTATGTTCCTTATGCACCATACATACCAGCAAGAATCGGGCCTGGCATCTCCGGTTTGCTCCGCAGTGTCAGACCATGTCACGTACGCCCACGACATGGAGGTACCCCATGGATATGATCTCGTTTCTCGCCTCCGAACCCTTCGACCGCAGCGGTGATACGCCGCTCTATGTCCAACTTAAACATCGAATCGCCCTGCTTATCGCCAGCCAGGCGTTCGACACCAAGACGCCGCTGCCACGCGAGCTCGAAATCTGTGAGCGGCTAGAGTTATCGCGCGCGACCGTGCGCCGTTGCTTCCAAGATCTCGTCATCGAGGGGCGCGTGGTGCGCAAACGTGGGCAGGGCACGTTCATCAAACCCCAAACCTCAGCACCCGGCATCGACCTGGCCCTGAATTTCAGCGCGCGGATGCGCGAAGCGGGACGGGTTCCGAGCTCGCAGATTCTCGCCTTTTCAAGCATACCGGCCGTCCGCGGCATCGCCTCTGGGCTCAAAGTGTCCGAGGGGACACCCGTCTGGGAGATTCGCCGCCTGCGTCTCGCCAACGACAAACCCATGGAGCTCAACTACGTCTATATCCCCGTGTCACTTTGCCCCGAGCTTACACGCAAAGACGTGGATGGCTCGCTCTACGCCTACATCGCGGAAAAGACCGGCATCCTGCCCGCAAGCGTCGATGCCGTCTACGAGACGGTCAACCTCGACAAGCATGAGGCGCGCCTTTTGGGACAGAACACCGGTAAGGCGGCGATGCGCATCGTGCGTTCGACCTACGACAAGACGGGAACCCCGTTCGAGGTAGGCGTGCTCATCAGCTGCGACGGTCAGGCAAAGCTGCACGTGCACATCGCCGCCGACAAAACAACCTTCACCGCCACAGCCCAATAAATCCAAAACGTGGGCGCCGTCGTTCAAACGAACGACGGCGCCCACACTCATTTTCTTTTCAGCCCTAGTCATCGCGCAAAGCCCCTTCGGCAGCACACGGTGCTACCGAGTCACCGCATGCCGGGGCGGGAGGGGGTCCTTTCTCTCGGAAAACTTCGCGAAGCCCAGTTTCCGAGAGAAAGTGTCCCCCTCCCGCCCCGGCCGGACAGGTCACACTACACCGTGTGCTGCGGCAGGTCCTGCAGGGCGATGACGTCCATGCCCATGTCGTTGGCGCTGCCGTGACCCTGCTGGTCCTCGCGCACGGCCTCGATGGCGCTCACGTACGTGTTGGCCGCAGACATCGCCGTCACGCAAGTCACGCCGCGGCGCACCGCCTCGGTACGCAACAGATAGCCGTCGCCGCGCGAGCCCGGACCGTACGGCGTGTTGATGATCACCGCGATCTTGCCATCGGCGATGAGGTCGCCGATGTTGGGGCGCTCGCCGTCGTGCGGGCCGCTAATCTTCTCCACGATCTCGCACGTCACGTTGCCTCCACGCAGCACGCGCGCCGTACCCTCGGTGGAGCAGATGTCAAAGCCCAGGTAACGCAGGATACGCGCGACCGAAAGGATGTGGCGCTTGTCGCGGTCGCACACGCTGATGAATACCTTGCCGGCGCTCGGGTCGGGCAGCTTGTAGTCGATCGCCAGCTGCGTCTTGGCGTATGCCTCGGGATAGCTCTTAGCGATACCCATGACCTCGCCCGTCGACTTCATCTCGGGCCCCAGGATGACGTCGGCGCCCGGGAAACGTCCCCAGGGCATGACGGCTTCCTTCATGCAGAACCAGTCCAGCTGACGTTCGTCGCTCGGCAGGCCCAAGCTCGCGATGGAATCGCCTGCCATGATGCGCGCCGCGCATTTGGCCAGCGGCACGCCGGTGGCCTTGGAGATAAACGGCACGGTACGGCTGGCGCGCGGGTTGGCCTCGATCACGTAGACGGTCTCGCCCTTGATGGCATATTGCACGTTGACCAGACCGCGGACTCCCAGCGCCATCGCGATGCGGCGCGTGGTCTCGCGGAGCTTCGCCTGCAGGCTCTCGCTAAAGCTAAACGGCGGAATGCACGTCGCGGAGTCGCCGGAGTGAATACCGGCCTCCTCGATATGCTCCAGGATACCGCCGATGTAGACCTCCTCGCCGTCGCACAGGGCGTCGACATCGGACTCGATCGCGCCCTCCAGGAAGCGGTCCAGGTATACCGGGTAGTCGGGGCTGATGCGCGCAGCCTCGGCCATGTAATCGCGCAGATGCTCGGCATCGTAGGCGATCATCATGCCGCGGCCGCCCAGCACGTAGCTCGGACGCACCAGCAGCGGGTAGCCGATGTGCGCGGCCACGGCCTCGGCCTCCTCAAACGAGGTTGCCTGGCCCGCCGGCGGATACATGATGCCCAGCTTGTCGAGCAGGGCGGCAAAGCGCTCGCGGTCCTCGGCAAAATCGATGGCGTCGGGCTTGGTGCCCATAATGTTCACGCCGCTCTCCTCGAGCATGCGCGCCAGCTTAAGCGGAGTCTGGCCGCCGAGCGTCACCACGACGCCGTCGGGGCGCTCGACATCGATAACGTCCATGACGTCCTCGTAGGTGAGCGGCTCAAAGTACAGACGGTCGGACGTGTCATAGTCGGTCGAGACGGTCTCGGGATTGCAGTTGACCATGATGGTCTCGAAGCCGCGGGCCGCCAGCGCGTAGCTCGCGTGCACGCAGCAGTAATCGAACTCGATACCCTGGCCAATGCGGTTGGGGCCGGCGCCCAGGATCATCGCCTTGGGCTTGTCCGCCGGCGTGGTCTCGTCGGGAGCCACGCACTTCTTGGCATCCGGGCTCGTGCGGTAGATGTTCTCGTACGTCTTGTAGTGGTACTCCGTGGCGCTCGAGAACTCGGCCGCGCAGGTATCGACCGTCTTCATGCTGGGAACCACGCCCAGGCCCTTGCGGTAGGCGCGCACAAAGCGCTCGTCCGAGCCGGTCAGCGCGGCAATCTCGGCGTCGCTCGTGCCGTACTGCTTGAGCAGGCGCATCGCGTCGGCGTCGATATCCTCCACGCGCAGGCCGCGGATGCTCTCCTGGACCTGCACCATGTCGTTGATACGGTTGAGGTACCACGGATCGATACCGCAGATGGCATGGATGCGGGCGATGTCCCAGCCACGGCGCAGGGCCTCGACCACAAAGAAGATGCGGTGCTCGGTCGGGGTTGCCACGGCCTGAGCGAGCTCATCGTCGCTCAGCTTGTCGGCACCCTCCTTGCCACCGGCGCAGATGCCCTGGTGACCGTCCTCCAGTGAGCGCATGGCCTTGCCGAAGGCCTCCTCAAAGGTGCGGCCGATCGCCATAATCTCGCCCACGGCCTTCATGCGCGTGGTGAGCGTGGGGTCGGTACCCTTAAACTTCTCGAAGGCAAAGCGCGGCACCTTGACCACGCAGTAGTCGATCGTGGGCTCAAAGCAGGCGGGCGTTGCCTTGGTGATGTCGTTGACGATCTCGTCGAGCGTGTAGCCCACGGCCAGGCGAGCGGCGGCCTTGGCGATGGGGAAGCCCGTGGCCTTGGAGGCCAGTGCGGACGAACGGCTCACGCGCGGGTTCATCTCGATGACGATTAGGCGGCCGGTCTGGGGGTTCACGGCAAACTGCACGTTGGAGCCGCCGGTCTCGACGCCAATCTTCTCCAGAATGGCGAGCGACGCGACACGCATGCGCTGGTACTCAAGGTCACTTAGTGTCTGCGCCGGCGCCACGGTGATGGAGTCGCCGGTGTGCACGCCCATGGGGTCGAGATTCTCGATGGAGCACACGATGATGCCGTTGCCGGCGTGGTCACGCATGACCTCCATCTCATACTCTTTCCAACCCTCGATGGACTCCTCGACCAGCACCTCATGGGCAGGCGAGAGCTCAAGGCCCTGGCTCACGATGGAGACGAGCTCCTCGTGGGTATGCGCGATGCCGCCGCCGGCGCCACCGAGGGTAAAGCTCGGGCGCAGTACGCAGGGATATCCCACGCGCTCGGCGATAGCCTCGGCGTCGGCCACGCTGTAGGCATAGCCCGAGCGCGCGACCTCCAGGCCGATCTCGGCCATGGCCTCGTTAAAGAGTTTGCGGTCCTCGCCGCGCTCGATAGCGGCCAGGTCGCAGCCGATCATCTCGACGCCGTACTTGTCGAGCGTGCCGTCCTTTGCCAGCTCGACGGCGGCGTTCAGACCGGTCTGGCCGCCCAGCGTGGGCAGCAGCGCGTCCGGGCGCTCCTTTTTGATCACGCGCTCGATAAACTCGGCGGTGATAGGCTCAACATAGGTGCGGTCGGCCAAGCCCGGGTCGGTCATGATGGTCGCCGGATTGGAGTTGACCAGGATAACCTCAAAGCCATCCTCCTTGAGCACCTTGCAGGCCTGGGCGCCGGAGTAGTCGAACTCGCAGGCCTGACCGATAACGATGGGGCCCGAACCAATAACGAGGATGCGCTTGATGTCAGTACGTTTCGGCATGTTAGTTCTCCTCGGTCGCAGCGTTCTCGGACTCGGCGAAATTCCAGCCGGCGAGGCGGTCCTTCGCGGTGTCGATGTCCAGGTAGTTCTCCTCGCCGTCCATGAGTCGCGTAAAGGCGGTAAAGAGATAGTGGGCATCGGTGGGGCCGGGCGAGGCCTCGGGGTGGTACTGGACCGAGAAACACGGGGCGTCGAGCAGCTGGATGCCCTCGGCGGTGCCGTCGTTGAGGTTCACATGTGTCAGGCGAATGCGACCAAAGCGCTCGTTCATCACGACCGGCGCGATGCCGCGACGCACCCAGGCGCGCAGGTCGCCATCGGCCGCATGCTCGGTTTCGCCGCCGGAAAGCTCCGGAATCAGTTTGCCCAGACTGGGGAACAGCAGGCCAAAGCCGTGGTTTTGCGCGGTGATCTCCACGCGACGGCTCACCAGGTTCATGACCGGCTGGTTACCGCCACGGTGACCGAATTTAAGCTTTTCCATTTGGGCGCCGCAGGCCAGGCTGATCATCTGGTGACCAAGGCAAATGCCAAAGACCGGCACCTTGCCGATCAGCTGCTGCACCTGCTCGTAGGTCTCCACCACGGCATCGGGGTCGCCGGGGCCGTTGGATAAAAAGACGCCATCGGGATTCATGTCGAGCACCTCACTCGCGAGCGTATCCCACGGCACGACGGTAAGGTCGCAGCCGGCGCGGACCAGCCCCTCCAGAATGCCGCGCTTCACACCGCAGTCGTAGGCGACCACTTTGTGACGGGCAGGAGCGGCAGCCGCAAGCGCAAAGTCATGCGTGGCAGGCAGGTCGGCGGCCGCAAACTCGTGAGGCGCGGGGCAACTTACGGTCTTGACCAGGTTCTCGCCTACCAGCGTGGGCGCTGCGGCCAGACGCTCGGCAAGCTCGTCGACGTCGAAGATCTCGGTCGAGATAATGCCCATCTTGGAACCATTGTCGCGCAGATGGCGCACCAGAGCGCGGGTGTCGACACCCTCGATAGCGACGATGCCGTGAGCGCGCAGGTACTCCGGCACGCTGACGGCCGAGCGCCAGTTAGAAGGCGTGGCGCACATGTCGCGAACGATCATGCCGCGCATAGCCGGAGCGCTCGCAGGGCGCACGGCGTCGCCGGGGAAGGCCGACTGGACATCGGTCTCGTCGATACCGTAATTGCCGATCTGCGGATAGGTCATGGTTACGATTTGGCCGGCATAACTCGGGTCGGTCATGACCTCAAAGTAGCCCTCGAGCGAGGTGTTGAAGCAGACTTCGCCGGTCGCGGTGCCCTTGGCGCCGCATGCACGTCCATAAAAAATGGTCCCATCCTCGAGATACAGGATGCAGGGACCGCAGGTGCCCTTGCTGGTTTTGGCCAGCATACGCTGGCAAAGCTCGCTGGGCGCGAAGGTGCGGGCGGCAGCGCCCGCGGTATGGTTGTTCGCCATAATTCTCCTTCCCGGTCTCACAGGACCGGCTTAAAGGTGTGTAGTTAGGCCTCGCGGTATTGTAACCGCAAGCATGCCTCATGGCGTTAATTTCATCGAAATGTTTACGAAATGATAATTATGACTTTCTATGCATAATGATTATTTAATCCCCGTCCCAGAAAAATTATCCCGCGTGGGCTTGTGGCTCACGCGGGATAATGGCCTCTTATTTTTTCTTGTCCTACTCCAGCAGTTCGGACGGCGTTCGGTCGGGCTTGCCGCCGCGGAAAATCTCGCGGCCATGCAGACGATGCTCCAGGTCACGTTCGGCCTTTTCCTCGTCAATCTTGGTCTGGCTCACCACCGGGTCCTCAATCAACGACGACACCGAGTTCACCTGCTTCTGAATGCGCTCGGCGATAGTGTCATCCATACTCACGATGCGCATCTTCCAGTCGATACTCGTAGCGTTGGATGAGCTCTTGGTCCACACGAACGTCAGGATGGCGCTCTGGTGGCCCTGGGCGGGAAACATGCCAAAGAAGGAATCGTGCTGAATGTTGCTATCCTCGTCGATATAGGCGTGAACGTTATACACCACGCGGTCAATTTTGTCGTTGAGCAGGGCGTTGGTCGCAAGCGCCGCGGCCTGGATCTGCCCGTTGGACAGCAGCTCGAGCTCATTGGCAGACGACGTGTCCAACACCGTCACCTCAACCGTGCCCGTGCGCTCATCGGCCTCGTCGACAGAAAAATCGAGCGGGAACTGCGTAAAGCCGTTGCCCCATTCGAGTCCACCCTTGAGCGCGGTCGAGACGGTATCCACCGAAACGCTCTCGGACAGGTTGGCGGTATTCAGACGGCGCATCACGCCGTAGCCGATCTGCATGCCCACGATCAGCACCAGAATACCGATGACCACGGCCATCGCGGTCTTCGTAATGGTATGGCTCACCTGCGAGCCCGAAGGATCGTCCTCGGACAGCGGGTCGATATGTTTTGCCTGGCTCGCGCGGTCCTCGCTGCGCAGCTGCGCTAGCGCCGCTTTGTCACCGCGCTTGGCCGCAGCCTCCTTCTCACGCATGCGCTCGGTTCGCTTTTTGGCGAGCGTAGGATCCAAGACGCCGGATGCATCGATTTCGGAGAATAACTCCGTCACTTCTTCCGGAGTCAAAGGGTTCTTGTCAGCCATAAACTTCCTGTCATATCAATCAGTCGAGCTCGTGCGCACGCGCACCTTCGAACTGCATTCGATAGTAACGGGCATAAGTGCCGCCACGGGCGAGAAGCTCCTCGTGCGTGCCACGCTCCACAACGCGACCATGCTCAACGGTCGCAATCTCATCGGCGTGCTTAATGGTCGAAAGACGGTGGGCGATGATGATTGTGGTACGGCCGCGTGCCAGCTCCTCGAGTGACTCCTGCACCGCCTCCTCGCTCTCGTTATCCAAAGCACTCGTCGCCTCGTCCAAAATCAGGATCTTGGGGTTCTTGAGAAACACGCGCGCAATGGCAACGCGTTGCTTCTGTCCGCCCGAAAGACGGCTGCCACGCTCGCCCACGACCGTGTCATAACCCTGTGGAAGCGACTCGATAAAGGCATCGATGTTGGCGCGACGGGCGGCCTCGGCGATCTCTCCTGCCGTAGCGCCCGGCTTGCCGTAGGCGATGTTCTCGCCAATCGTGCCGTCAAACAGATAGACATCCTGCTGCACCAGGCCGATGGCGCGACGCAGGCTCTGCTGCGTCACATCACGCACGTCCTGGCCGTCGATGCTAATGGATCCGGCAGCCACGTCATAAAAGCGCGGCAGCAGCGAACAGGTCGTGGACTTGCCGCCGCCCGAAGGGCCAACCAAAGCGATGGTCTGCCCGGGCTTGATGGACAGATTCATATGGTCGATAACGGGACGCTCTTCGGCATCGCCCTCGCCCAGCTCAACGTCCTCGTAGTTAAAGCACACGTCGTGATACTCCACGGCGCCGGCAGTCACCTGCAGATCCGTAGCGCCCGGCTTGTCCTGGATATCCGGCGCGGTCGAGAGCACCTCGTCCATGCGCTTAAAGCCGGCGATGGCCTTCTGATACGTTTCGGCCGAATTGACGAGTGTCTCGAGCGGCGTGCAGAACAGCGAAATATAGAGTGCAAAGGTCGCCATATCGACCGCCTGCAGCTGTCCCTGGGCGACCAGCCAGCCGCCCAGCAGCACCACGATCACATAGAGCACACCCGAGAGCAGGCCATACGTCGCGGTATAGACGCCCATGGCGTGATACATGTTCTCCTTGGACGAAAGATAGCGATTGTTGGAGGCGCGGAACTTGAAGCGTTCGGTCTCCTCATTGGCAAAACTCTTGACCACGCGCATGCCCGCCAGCGAATCCTGCAGCTGCGCATTGATGCCGCTGATCTTTTTGCGGTTGTCGCTAAAGACCTCGCGCATGCGCATGTTCTGCCAAAACATGATGACCGCAAACGCCGCCGTCACCACGGCCATGGCGAGCGCCAGCACCGGGGCGATGGTAAAGAGGATCACAAACGAGCCGATAATCTCGATGCCGCAGATGATGATCCACTCGGGCACGTGGTGCGCCGCCTCGCAGATATCGAACAGGTCGTTGACCACGCGGCTCATCATGTCGCCCGAGCTGTTGCGGTCAAAGTACGCAAAGCTAAAGCGCTCATACTGGTCAAACAGGTCCTCGCGCATCTTGGACTCCATACGCGCGCCCATCACGTGACCCCAATAGCTCACAAAATAGCGGCAGGCGCAACGGATGATATACATCAGCACCAAACCCACCGCGATCATACCGAGCGCCTGCATAATGGCAGCCTGACCCTGGGTAAACAACCCGCCGGTCAGATTGCGCAGAATAATAGGAAACGCAAGGTCAATGGCAGCAAGCACCAGAGCGCAAACAGTATCGGCAACAAAAAGCCCCATCTGGGGCTCGTAATACGAGAGAAACCTTTTAAACATGCAATCCTCGAAGAGAAATAAATAGCGTGAGAAATCCGGTTGAACCGGTCAGGCTGAAAACAAAGCGTCCCAACAAGCATAACGCCGATGTTCTGGCAGCGTCAGCGAAAACGTCCCTAAGCGAGCAAGGTGCCTTGAAAGAGGAGCGACGCGTACTTCGGTACGCGAGCGACGATTGAAAGGCAGATTGCCGCTTAGGGGCGTTTGCAGCGTCGACTCGTTACGCGGTTTGGTAAAACCGCGTAACCTAGAGCTCCGCGCCCCCAAGGCGATGCGCGATGCTATCGCAGGCCAAGGCGCCCACGACGGTCTTGGCGTCTTCGATCTTGCCGTCGAGTACGGCGTCGATCAACTCGTGCAGTGGCACCAGGTCCACGTTGACAAACTCGTCATCATCGGGGTTGGGCGCATCAAACTCCAGCTTGGTAGCCAAGTAGATGTGAATGATCTCGTCGCAAAAACCACAGGACGTGACAATCGACGTCAAAAAGCGAATGCGACCAGCCCTAAAGCCCGTCTCCTCATGCAGCTCGCGTTTGGCGCAATCGAGCGGGTCCTCGCCTGGATCGAGCTTGCCGGCGGGAATCTCGACCGTCACACGGTCGATGGCGGTGCGGTACTGACGCACCAGCACAATCTTGCCGCTCTCGGTCAGCGCCACAACGGCCGCCGCACCCGGATGGCGAACGATATCGCGGGCGCTGCGGCGACCGTTAGGCAGCTCAACCTCAAGACGGTGGACGTCGAGGATCTTGCCCTTCCAGGCGCACTCCTCCGAAAGAATCTTCTCGTGCAGCTCGGCATCGTGCGGGTCGTCGTCGCCCAGCACCAGCGCCGGCTCGTCAGCGACCTCGCCACCAGGTTCGCCCTCGGCGTGCCCATACATGCGGCTGTCCTCCTCGACGATCTGTGCGTCCACGAGCTCTTCGTTCTTCTCGTCCATCCGTCTCATTCCTCTCGGATTTTAGGCATCCCAGGCGTCGCGGCCGCGCAGCGCACGCAGGCCGATGTCGTGGCGCAGGGTCTTACCCTCAAAATCAATCTTCTCGCAGGCCTCGTAGGCAAGGTTGCGAGCGTTCTCGAACGTGTCGCCCAGAGCGGTCACGGCAAGCACGCGGCCACCATTGGTCACGAGCTGGCCGTCCACCACGGCAGTGCCCGCGTGGTACACGGTCACGTTCTCCATGGCCTCGGCATCGGCAATACCGGTGATGACCTTGCCCTTCTCGTAGCTGCCGGGATAACCCGCACTCGTCAGGACAACGGCCACGGCCCACTCGTCACGCCAGTCGAGCTCAATCTGATCGAGCTCGCAGTTGGCGCAGGCCAGCATGACCTCGACCAGGTCGTTCTTAAGGCGCGGGAGCACGACCTGCGTCTCGGGGTCGCCAAAGCGGGCGTTGAACTCCAGCACCTTGGGGCCGGCGGGGGTGAGCATAAAGCCGCCATACAGGCAGCCGCGGTAGTCGATGCCCTCGGCAGCAAGCTCGGCAACGGTCTGCTCCATGACCGCCACCATGGTGGCGTGCTCCTCGTCGGTCACGATGGGCACCGGGCTGTAGACGCCCATGCCGCCGGTGTTGGGACCCTTGTCGCCCTCGAGCGCGCGCTTGTGGTCCTGCGAGGTGGCCATGGGGCGCACGGTCTTGCCGTCGGTAAAGGCCAAAAGCGAGCACTCGGGGCCGGTCAGCATCTCCTCGATAACCACGGTATTGCCGGCATCGCCAAAGGTGCCGCCAAAGCACTCGCGCACGGCCTCCTCGGCCTGCTCAAGTTCGATCGCCACGATGACGCCCTTGCCCGCGGCAAGGCCGTCGGCCTTGACGACCAGCGGGGCGCCCTGCTCGCGCACGTAGGCGAGAGCCGAAGCCTCGTCGGTAAACGAGCCGTAGGCTGCCGTCGGAATGCCCGCGCGCTCCATGAGCTGCTTGGAGAACAGCTTGGAGCCCTCCATCTGGGCGCCCTCGGCACCCGGGCCAAAGCAGAGAATACCCGCCGCGCGCACGGCGTCGGCCACACCCGCCACGAGCGGAGCCTCGGGGCCAATTACCACGAGTCCGCATCCGTGGCTCTGCGCAAACGCCGCCACGGCCGCAGGATCGCAGTCGTCGAGAACAACGTTCTCGCCGCAGCTCGCGGTGCCGCCGTTGCCCGGCGCGATGTAGAGCTTGCCGGCGCGCGGTGATGCTGCGAGCTTAGCTGCCAAAGCATGCTCACGGCCGCCGCTGCCCAACAACAGGATGTCGATGGTTTGAGTGTCCGCCTTCAAGGGTGCCTCCTCTATGGATGAATGGCCCGCTCCGCGCGAGCCCTTTGCAAGCAAATATACCCCTCGGCCGCCCGCTTGGGCTGCAAAGGGGTATATCGCAATAACCAAATAGTCCCGATTACTTCCAGAATCGGTTGATGATCTGCTCGCGACCGGCGCCGACGCCAATGAACGTCACGCGGGTGTGTGCCAGATCCTCGATAAACGCCACGTAGTCCTGAGCCTCCTGCGGCAGCTCATCAAAGCTGCGGCAACCGGTGATGTCGCACTTCCAGCCGGGGAGCTCCTCGTAGATGGGCTTGGCATGCTCAAAGCGCACCTGATGCTCGGGCACGCTGGTGTAGCGCTCGCCATCGACGTCGTAGGCCACGCACACCTTGATGGTGTCGAAGGCCGAAAGCACGTCGAGCTTAGTCAGGGCGATATCGGTGAGGCCGTTGACGCGTGAGGCGTAGTTGGCGATGGGGCCGTCGAACCAGCCGCAGCGACGACGGCGACCGGTGGTCACACCGTACTCATAGCCCTCCTCGGTCAGCGTGTGACCGGCCTCGGACTCATAGGAAAGCTCGGTGGGCATGGGGCCCGAACCGACGCGGGTGATATAGGCCTTCATGACGCCCAGCACGCGGTCGACGTTCTTCATGCCCACGCCGGAGCCGGTGATGGCGCCGCCGGCGGTGCAGTTGGAAGACGTCACGTACGGATAGGTGCCGTGGTCGATGTCGAGCAACGTCGCTTGGGCGCCCTCAAACAGCAGGTCCTTGCCCTCATCGATCATGTTGTTGAGCAGCAGGCTCGTCTCGGTGATGTAGGGACGCAGGCGCTCGGCCATGGGCAGGTACTCGTCGCAAATCTGGTCCACGGTGTAGGTGGGCAGGTTGTAGATGAGCTCAAGCTCGGGGTTCACGCGGGCGAGAGCGGTCTCCAGCTTGTCGCGGAACAGCGCCTCGTCCAGCATATCCTGCATGCGCAGGCCAATGCGGGCCATCTTGTCCTGATAGCACGGACCGATACCGCGCTTGGTGGTACCGATGTTCTTCTTGCCGAGCTTCTGCTCAAAGGCGCCATCCAGGTCGATGTGGTACGGCATGATGACATGCGCGTTGCCGCTAATCTTGAGGTTCTTGGTGGTGATGCCGTCGGCCTCGAACATGTCGATCTCCTCAAGGACAACCTTGGGGTTGACGACGCAGCCGTTACCGATCACCGACACATGGTCGGAATACATGATGCCGGAGGGCACCTGGTGCAGGCCGTACTTCTTGCCGTTGACGACGATGGTGTGGCCGGCGTTGTTGCCGCCCGAGTAGCGCACGACGGCATCGAAGTCGCCGGCGACCAGGTCGCAGATCTTACCCTTGCCCTCATCGCCCCACTGGGCACCGACCAAAACGGTTGACGGCATGTTTACTCCTTACATTCATGGACTGTCTACGCGCCACGCCGGCACGCAGAAGCACAAAACATTCCCAGTATACCCGTGCAACGGGCGCCTGTCCTACTCCTCGGCATGTGCCCCATCAAGCTCATAGAACTTGGTGGATGCCGGCAGGAACATCAGGTCGACGTCGCCGATCGGGCCCGAACGGTTCTTGGCCACGACGATACGCGTAACGCCCTCGTCGGGTCGATCGTCGCGCGAGGCTTCGGCCTCGTCGGCGGAGCGGTCCAAGAACATAACGATATCGGCGTCCTGCTCGATGGAGCCCGATTCACGAAGGTCGGAAAGCTGCGGGCGCTTGCCGGTACGGGATTCGACCTGACGCGAGAGCTGCGACAGCGCGATGAGCGGGATCTTGAGTTCCTTGGCCATGATCTTCAGACCACGCGACATCTCGGAGACCTCGACGGTACGGCTCTCGGAGCGGCGTCCCGGCGGAGGACTCACCAGCTGCAGGTAGTCCAGGATGATGATGGCCTTCTCCTTGTTGTGGAGCATGCGGCGGCTCTTGGCGCGAATCTCGGTCACTGTGGTGCCGGGCGTATCGTCAATCAGAATATCGAGCTTGGACAAGGTCTGCGTGGCCTCGTTGATATTGGCCCACTGCTCGGGGCTAATGCGGCCCATGCGGAAGTCACTGATCGAAATCATGGCGTAGGCGCAAATCAGACGCTGGGCAATTTCCTTGCCCGACATCTCCAGCGAGAAGAAGCCGACGGTATAACCGGCCGCGGCAGCGTTGAGCGCCAGATTCAGGGCGAACGACGTCTTACCCACAGCAGGGCGGGCGCCGATGATGATGAGCTGGCCCTCGCGAAAACCCATGAGCATGCGGTCGAGCGACGGGAAGCCCGTGGGCACGCCCGCAGCCTGGCCGCCTGCCTGGCACACTTCCTCGGCCTCGTTATAGGCCTCGACCATAAACTCGGTCAGCGTCTTGTAGCTCGACTTGACCTCGCGCGCCGTGACCTTGAGCAACTTGCTCTCGGCCAGCTCCACGACCTCTTTGGTATCGGTGGGAGCGTTATAGGCCAGCGCGTTGATCTCGTTGGTGGCGCCGATCAGCTCACGCAGCATCGAATCGCGGCGAACGATAGCGGCATGGTGCTGCCAGTTGACGAGCGACAGGGTCTGACCCATCAACTCCAAAATGTAGGCCTCGCCGCCCACGGCATCAAGCTTGTTGATGCTTCGCAGGTAATCGATCAGCGAGATGGAGTCGATGGGAATGCGGCTGTTGTACATATCGACCATCGCGGTATAGATGGTCTTATGAATGGGCCGGTAGAAGTCATCGGGCTGCAGCTCGACCTGGGCCTCTTCGACCACCTCGGGCGATAGCAGCATAGCGGCCAGTACATTGGCCTCTGCATCTTGGTTTTGGGGAAGACCCAACTTGGAGCCGCGGTCCTCAACCGTCAGCCCGGTCTCCCTATCGTCATATGCCATGAGCATCCTCATTCATATCGCTTGCGAGCATCCATAGTATCAGCCACGGTCCCAAAACGCGCCGCGCGCCGCCAATCATCACCGAACCAAACGGATGAACGGTCCTGTATATAGGACTTCGACGCAACGTTCACCATGACACTCACTCAGCGCAAAAAACAAAAGGGCGCCCTGGTTTCCCAGAGCGCCCTTCTTAGAACAAGATTGTTGCGTTGCAGCAAATGCTACTCGGCAGCAGCCTCAGTCTCGACCTCGGCGGTCTCGGCCTCGGCGACCTCAGCGGCCTCCTCGACCTCAGCCTCGGCAGCGAGCTCCTCGGCGGTAACGCCGACGAGAACGACAACCTCGGCCTTGATCTCGCGGTACAGCGAGATGGCAACGGTGTGGGCACCGGCAACCTTGATGGGCTTACCGAGCTCGACGCGCTTGCGATCGATGTCCATACCGAGCTGAGCCTTGATGGCGTCAGCGATCATAGCGGCGGTAACGGAGCCAAAGAGGATGCCCTCGTCGCCGACCTTGACGTCAACGGTGACCGTCTTGCCCTCGAAGGCAGCCTTGGTCTCGTTGGCGGTAGCCAGACGGACGGCCTCGCGCTTGGCGATGTTGTTGCGACGCTCGTCAAGCTGCTTGAGGTTGCCCTTGGTGGCGGCAACAGCGAGCTTCTTGGGGAACAGGAAGTTCTCAGCGTAACCCTGAGCGACCTCTACGACGTCACCCTCGCCGCCCTTGCCCTTGATCTCATCGAGAAGAATAACCTTCATGATGCGTCTCCCTTCTTAGCCGCGGTCGCGGTTGCCACGAGAGGAAACCACGGGGACGGTGTACGGCAGGAGAGCCATCTCGCGGGCGCGCTTGATGGCGTTGGCGATGTCATGCTGATGCTGCGTGCAAGCGCCAGTGACGCGACGGGGCTTAATCTTGCCACGGTCGGTCATGTACTTACGGAGAAGCTGAGTGTCCTTATAGTCGATGAACTCAGTGTTCTCCTTGCAGAACTGGCAGTACTTACGACGCGGCTGACGTGCAGAAAAATCATTAGCCATGTCAAAATACCTTTCGTTTGGCAACTTCGGCGAACCGAAGCCGCCTCTCACTCAAAAATAGGTGAACAACCCTTAGAACGGGATGTCCTCATCGTAGACGTCGACCGCGGGCGGCGTAGCCACCGGTGCGGCAGGACGTGCTGCGGGCGCGGGAGCTGCGGGGGCGTAACCGCCCTGGTCGTAGCCACCCTGGCCACCACGGGAGCTCATAAACTCGATCTCATCGACGATGACCTCAAGCTTGCTCCGGCGCTGGCCGTCGCGCTCCCAAGAGCTGTAGCGCAGCTTGCCCTCGATCGCGACCTTGTTTCCCTTTGCCAGGAAACGGCTCACGGCCTCGGCGCGGGTGCCGAACATGGTGCAGTCGACAAAGTTGGGATAGTCCTCCCACTCGCCAGTCTGCGCGTTGCGGCGACGATCGTTCACGGCGACGCCAAAGGACAGAACCTGGGTTCCGCCGGCGGTGGCGCGCAGCTCGGGATCGCGGGTGAGGTTACCGGTGATGTTCACTCGATTGATGCTCATAACTCACTACTTCCTCTTGGGGCACAAGCCCAGTCCAAAACGACAGTCTTACTCCTGGTCGTCGCGACGGACGATCATGTGGCGGACCACAGCGTCGGTGATGCGCAGGACGCGATCAAGCTCGGCGATCTGGGTAGGATCTGCGTGGAAGTTGATGAGGGTGTAGTCACCATCGGTGAGGTCGTTGATCTCGTAGGCGAGCTTGCGCTTGCCCCACTCGTCAACGGAGTCGACCTTGCCAGCGCCCTCAGCGATCGTGGTATCGATACGCTTCATAACAGCGAGACGAGTCTCGGGGTCGAGCGACGGGTCAACAAAGAACAGCAGTTCATAAGCCTTCATATTGTCACCTCCTCTGGGCAAATGTGGCTTCAGGTCGTGAAGGTGCGCCTGAAGCAGGAAAAGACTTGGTAATAATATCTTTCAACCTCCCAGGCCGCAAGAATATGCAGCTACAACCTCATGACCTCCACATATGCCCATACTCACACGGCATTTCATGCGTCTTCCAACCAAATGCTGACCAAATGCTTGACGGACCTGTGGACAAGATACGGTGCCGTGGGGACAAACTAGGTTAAGCCGCAGGTCAGTGGGCGCATGGTTGCGGTCGCGAAATGCATACCAGTGGTCCACAGCGCCACCCAAAGATTTTTAAATTCATTGCCAAGTCGCTCATGAATACCCCTTTTGAACAATTGAGTTGATCAACCACGCTGGTCGGGAGCCGGTTTTCGGCACCTCAAACCCCGCTGCAGCGCCAAGTGCGGCCAAGGCGTTTTAAAAAATGCCAACTTTTCTGTTTGCACTTTGCGATTCCTCGTGTATACTGACTTTCGCATTTAACGGAGAGTTGTCCGAGTGGCCGAAGGAGCACGATTGGAAATCGTGTAGGCGTCAAAAGCGTCTCCAGGGTTCAAATCCCTGACTCTCCGCCAGTTAATTCCAAAGCAGGCCTTCGAGCCTGCTTTGTTTTTACCCCACGCGGAGGGGTGGCAGAGTGGTTGAATGCGGCGGTCTCGAAAACCGTTTGGCCTGTATAAGGTCACGAGGGTTCGAATCCCTCCTCCTCCGCCATTAGATGGTATGAGCCCCAGCAATGGGGCTTTTTTCTTTTTGGGCACATTTCAATTACGCGCAGGAGGAGGGATTCGAACCCGGCAGGGCGCGGAGCGTAAAGAAAACGCGCCAGTGGCGCGTTTTTAGCGCAGCGCGGTCGGCGCAAGCCGACCGGATAAATTTTGAGCAAAGCTCAAAATTTGGACATCCCTCCTATTCAGCCACGTCCCCATCGCGGTCGATTCCAGCCCAAATCTCAAACGTGTACACCACCCTCCAAAGATGTCAAAAAATGTCGTTTTTGGAGGGTGATGTACACGTTTGCATATGACCCACACTGTGCACGAGTCGACTTACTCGCATCCGGTATATTTTCCCACTTCAACGGACATAAGAGTTGGGTATCGACTCAGAGTGAGAGGCCCCCAATGGATACCCCTGTTCTCGTTTCGCATAAAACTGCGTGGCTTGTCCATCATGCTCCGTGGGACTTGGTGCAAGCCGTCGCACAACGCGACTACCAGATAGGTGCGCGGGGCCTCTCCACCCAGCAACGCATCGCTCGCATACGACAGGCCCTCACCGACTGCGGCATTCCGCCCGATATGCTCAAGACTATCGACATCTCCGTAGTATTTGCTTTCGAGCGAATTCGCACCAACGGTGTCACTTGCCATGTTCTCGGCCAAAACCTACCCTACAACCACATTGACGAGCTTACGCCCGGCATCTTTATCATCGATGAAGCCTTCACCTTCGTGCTCGCTGCCGAGTGGATGGATAGGATCGAATACCTCGAGTATGGCTACGAAGTTTGCGGCAACTATCGCATGGGCCCCAATCCCTCTGACCCTTATACCGAGCAACCAGCAACCACCTCCAAGGACGAAATTGTCGAGCTACTCGATCGGCACCCTGGCAAACCCGGCGCCACGCGCGCACGTCTCGCGCTCAGACACATCTACGACCACTCGGCCTCGCCCATGGAGACTGCATCGGCAATTGCCCTTTCGCTCCCAGCGAGCGAAGGCGGCGTTGGCATTCGAGGTATCGAGCTCAACCAACCACTCGAGATCCCTCAACGTCTCTGGCATTGCACAAAAGCCCGAACACTCAAAATCGATGCCCTCATTACCTATAAGCGCAAGGAACTCGGCATCGAATATAAGGGCGGCTTCCACGACGAGGTCGAACGCAAGGGAGCGGACGCGGAACGAGAGGCCGCGCTCGCCCAAATGGGATATCGAATCGTTACGCTCACCTCGGCACAGTTTGCGAACCAGCTCGCCTTTCACCGTGCCATGAATAGCATTCGCGAAGCCCTCGGTATGCCTCGCTGCACTGATGCCGAGTATCAGCGAAAGCAAAACGAACTGCGCAAGACGCTTATCCGCAACTGGAAGGGCATGAAGGACATTGAGACGCCCTCCGAGTAACGTCGACCCGCACACCCCGCGCCAAAACATGTACATCACCCTCCAAAACCGACATTTTTCAACATCTTTGGAGGCTGACGTACATGTTTTGGACCCCTGGCATTCCAGCAACGCCACGCCCGCGCCCAGTCCCTACCGTTTGCCGAGCAATAGGGTCGCCAGACCCGTCAACCATGTACTATGTACGGGCATTGTTCAAACCTACAACTCAAAGGACCCCATCTTGCCCGTCGTCGCCGCTTTAACCGTTACCTCACATGCCTCGGATGCCATGGTCGCTATCCCATTTTGGCTCGAGATGTTCGCTGTTGTCGCTGCATCGATCTCGGGTGTGCTGGTTGCGCGCGAGCACAAGCTCGACCTGGTGGGCGCGGTCGCGCTCGCGGTGGTCTGCGGTCTGGGCGGCGGTCTTTTGCGCGATATGACGCTCCAGGTCGGCAACGTCTACATCCTCAACCAGCCCATGGCACTACCGCTTTCCATCGCCACAGCCGCCATCATCTATATCTTCCCGGCAATCGTCGATAAGCCCGAAAAACTCATTCCCCTGCTCGACATCATCTCGGTCGGCATCTATGCAGCAACCGGCGCGGACAAGGCGTTGGTGTACGGATTTGCGCCCGCCGTATGTATCATGATGGGCTTCTTTACCGCCGTGGGCGGCGGCATGCTGCGCGACGGCTTTATGGGCGTGGTCCCGGGCATTTTCCAACGCACCAACTTCTATGCCATCGCGGCCATCGCCGGATCGGCAAGCTATGTAGCCCTCGTCATGAGCGGCCTCATGAGCAATGTTGCCGCGCTGGTCGTATGCGTTGTGGTGACCATGGGGCTGCGCTGGCTATCACTGCGCTTTGACATTAAAAGCCCTACCGAGGAAGACATCGCGCGCTTTTTGCACCGTAAAAAGTAGGTAGCACAGCACAACCCCTCGAAATGCAACCGAGAGATTCTTTTAGAGCGCCCGCGCGGTGGGTACCCTGTTAGATACCTGTCGAGTATCTAACGAAGGATTCACTATGCCTTGCAACCAAGTACCGTCGATCCGGCGCCACAAAGCGCAGGCCCGCATCACCATCCTATTCGCGCTGATTGCGCTCGCGCTCACCGCACTTCCCACGGTGTCGTTCGCCGGCACCGACACCGCGGGAAACATGCTCGCAACCGAAGTTGACTCAACTCCGTCCGGTATCGAAGGCGACCTGTACTGGGCCGGCCAAAGTCTCAACCTAGACGACGCCTCCATCGGCCGCGATATTATCGCGGCTGGTGAGAACCTGTCGATTCGCGATTGCACCGTAGGCGGCGCCGTTCGTCTGGCGGCACGCACCATCGATATCGCCAAAACCGCAATCGATGGCAGCGTCACGGTGGCCGGCCAGCACGTCGTGCTCAACACCGGCAGCACCGCCAACTGTTTTTACGCGGCGGGCGAAACGGTCGCCCTGCGCGGCTCCGCCAAATCGGCGGCGCTTGCCGGCGACACCGTTACCATCGACGGCACCGTCGATGGCAATGTTGAAGTCTGGGCCGACAAGCTCATCCTGGGTAAAAACGCCCGCATCACCGGCACGGTGAACGCCCACGTCTCACAGGACCCCGAGCGGGCCGAGGGCGCCCAGGTTGGAGCCCTCAAGATCGACCGGACCGAGAACGAGAACACCTCTACGGTCAACGACATGATCGGCGGCATCGTTGCCGCAGCGCTTTCCACCTGCTTTGTCGCTATCCTGCTTGAGCTTGTCTTTCCGCGCGCAACCGCCAGCGCCGCCGGCATGCTCCATCAGCATCCCATGCCACTGTGGGTAAGTGGCCTTCTGGGCACGGTCGCCATCGCTCCCGCCGTCCTGCTGCTTATCATCTCGATTGCAGGCCTGTCGCTCGCCGGAGCCCTCATGTGCAGCATCATCGGCATCGCTTTGGTCTCGGCGGCATTTACGGGTACCGCGATCGCACGCATGGTCGGACACAACCAAAACCGCTTCGCCATGGCCGCCGCGGGCGGTATCGTCGCGGGCGCGCTCACGGCACTTCCTCTTATGGGCAGCTTTGTCAGCGGCGTAGCCTTCGTCTTCACGCTCGGCTACGTCATCCAAATCATTTGGCACAACGCCCACCTCAAGCCGCAGCAGCCGGCTAACACGCCAGGCCTTCCCACCGCCTAACCACCAACCACCACAAAGGGGACAGGCACCTTTGTGGTGGCGTAGGCCGCCTCAATCCCCATGCACCAAAAAGGGCGCCGACCATTGCGGTCGACGCCCTTTCTCATTAAAGCTATAAAACCCAGCACTTATTTGTTGACCTGACCGGCGCGGACGGCAGCCTTCTTGCGGTCGGTGGCGTTGAGCAGACGCTTGCGCAGGCGAATGTTCTTAGGAGTGATCTCGACCAGCTCGTCGTCGGCGATGTACTCCAGCGCCTCCTCCAGCGAGAAGGTGCGGGGCGGCACCAGCTGAACGGAGATATCGGAGGTCGAGGAACGCTGGTTGCCCAGGTTCTTGGTACGGGCGATGTTGACGACCATGTCGCCGGCCTTGCTGCGCTCGCCCACGATCATGCCCTCGTAGCACTCGGTGCCCGGCTCAACAAACAGCTGGCCGCGCTCCTGCAGCGTGCCCAGGGCGTAGGCAACGGCCTTCTCGGTGGTCATGGAGATCATGGCGCCGTTCTGACGGTTGCCGATCTCGCCGGCGTAGGGACCATACTCCAGGAAGGTGTGGTAGAACACGCCCTCGCCGTGGGTGACGTTCATGATGCGGTTCTTAAGACCCATGATGCCGCGGGTCGGGATCTTAAACTCAAGGTGCGTCACGATGCCCGAGGTATCCATGCTCGTCATGATGCCGCCGGAGGTACCGAAGACCTCAACGACCTTGCCCGAGTACTCGTCCGGGCACTCGACGACGGCCTGCTCGACGGGCTCCATCTTGTTGCCGTTCTCGTCCTTCTTAAACAGAACGCGAGGACGGCCAACCTGGAACTCAAAGCCCTCGCGACGCATGGACTCCATCAGAACGGACAGGTGCAGGATGCCGCGACCCGAGACCTCGACGCCGCTCTTGTCCTCGAGCTCCTCGATCTTCATGGTTACGTTGTTCTCGGCCTCGTTGAACAGGCGCTCCTTGAGCTGACGGGCGCCCACGATGTCGCCGTCGCGACCGACGAGCGGGGAGGTCGAAGCCTCAAAGACGATGGACAGGGTCGGCGGGTCGATCTCGATGGGCTCGAGCTCGACGGGGTTCTCGGGATCGGTGTAGACATCGCCGATATCGGTGCGGTCGATGCCCACGACGGCAGCGATGTCGCCGGCGCCGACTTCCTGGCACTCGGTGCGGCCCAGGTAGTCGAAGGTAAAGAGCTGTTTGACGGTAGCGGTGGCGCTGGAGCCGTCGTTCTTGACAACCAGGATCTGGTCGCCCTGGTGGATGGTGCCGGAGTACACGCGGCCGATGCCGATACGGCCGACGAAGTTGGAGTGGTCGATGGTCACGCACTGCATGGCGAGCGGGGCGTTCTCGTCAACCTCGGGTGCGGGCATGTCGTCGATGATCATGTCGAGCAGCGGGTACATGTCCATGTTGCCGTTGTTGGGGTCAAGGCGGGCAAAGCCATTCATGGCGCTGGCGTAGACCACGTGCTCCATGGCGAACTCGAGCTGGTCGTCGGTGGCACCCAAGTCGGCCATGAGGTCCAGGCAGTCGTTGTAGGCCTTCTCGGGGTTGGCGCCCGGACGATCGATCTTGTTGATGACGATCATGATCTTGAGGCCGGTGTCGATAGCGTGACGCAGCACGAAACGGGTCTGGGGCATGGGGCCCTCAAAGGCGTCGACCAGCAGCAGGGCGCCGTCGGCCATACGCAGCACGCGCTCGACCTCGCCGCCAAAGTCGGCGTGGCCCGGGGTGTCGATGACGTTGATCTTGACGTCCTTGTACTCGATAGAGATGTTCTTGGCGAGAATCGTGATGCCGCGCTCGCGCTCCTGGTCGTTAGAGTCCAGGACGCGATCCTCGACCTGCTGGTTGGCACGGAAGGCGTCCGTGGCACGCAGGAGTTTGTCAACCATCGTCGTCTTGCCGTGGTCGACGTGGGCGATGATGGCGATGTTCCTCAGATTGTCTACGCGCATGTAGTTCCCCTATCTTCTATCCATATACAAGCGGCACGCGTATGCGACCCACCCAGCAATGCAACGCTCGGCGGGAATATTGAGCCTTTTACCGAAAACTCGTTTATTTTAGCGATTTTAGATGAGAGGGGTTTCCTCACCTGCAGGTTCAGGGTCGCTCCACATAAAACCATCGCCGGCACCCATGCCCTCATACAGCACGTATGCCGAAAAACCGCTCTCGAGCGTGGTTTCGAAGAAACTCACGAGCAGGGCGTCGTGATAGCCGCCGTCAATTTCGACACAACCGGTGTAGCCGATGGCATAGCGGGCGATGCGGCCCAGCCCCTCGTCCTTAAGACCCATCTTGTGCTCGGAGATAAAGTTGGTGGCAGCCTCGAGGCATGCCTCCTCGCCATCTTCGTCGAGCGCCGCCAGATATCGGTTGGAAGCAGCGTCCTCGATCGCCACAACTACGCCCGGATTCTCGCCGGCGGCAAGGTCGTCCAAGAACGCGCCGATCAGATCGCACACCATGGCGTCGAGCTCGGCGGAGACGTTACCGGCGTCCTGCATATCCTGTGCCATCTTTAGACCTTCCCATCGAGTCTGGCGTCGTTACAGTTCCTGTGCCTCGGCAGCGATCTTGGCGGCAGCGTCACGGGCGCGCATCATATCCATCGCGCGCTTGTCGAGTACCTTGATCTGGTTGGTCAGCATGACCGCATCGACCACGCCCCAGATTACCAAGCCTGTTGAAATCGAAAACCCAAGCGCACCAACTGTACCACGAAGGCGCGAGCAGATTGCCGCGACAAGGGCGGAGACGACAACCATCTTGATAAACGAGCCGCGGCGCTCGCGAAGCGTGCGGGCCTGCGTCACATAGGCAATGCGAGCCGCCTCAGAAGCCTCCGAGCGCATCTGGGCCTCGCGCGCAATGGCCGCCGCCTCAGCCGACATACCGCTGGCCATCAGCGAACACTCCGCAACCCTGCCGCCCCGCATTTAGAAGTCATCGGGGGAGAGCGTATGGACGAACTCGTCGAACTTCTCGAACTCCTGCTCGTCGTCGACATCCTCGGCGTGGGTGGAAACAGTGCCCAGGCGATTCATGATGTCGTCCTCCACAAACATGGGAGCATTGCTGCGCACGGCAAGGGCAATGGCATCACTGGGACGAGCGTCGATCTTGCGCTCCTCGCCATCGGCCAGTACGACGATCGTCGCGTAGAACACCGGCGGCTCGGCGCGAACGATCTCGATGCGCTCGAGCTTGGCGCCCAGGGCGTCAACGGTATCGAGCAACAGGTCATGGGTGATCGGGCGCTCGGCGCGGCCGCTATCGATGCCGCGGCTGATGGCAGCAGCTTCAAACGAACCAGTCTGAATGGAAAGGGAACGCAGCGGCGCGGGCGAGTCCGATTTGCTGCTGCGCTCACGAAGCACGATAAGCGATGGCACGGGACCGGCGGCCATGACGATGGTCTCTATGTCGACACGAACCATGGAACACCTCCGGTACGTAGCGGTTAACACGCGGCAGCCCGCCGCATTGAATAGCTATACTACCCAATCTTTCGCACAGCACACAAAATCAAAGTAGTTAATTTGGGACGGGGCTTTTTTGACTACTTTCAGTAGGTAAGAAAAAAGCCCCGAGGCAACGCCCCAGGGCTCTTCACAGTTTTGATGGTGGACCTGACAAGATTCGAACTTGTGACCTCCCGGTTATCAGCCGGACGCTCTAACCAACTGAGCTACAGGTCCATCATGGTGGAGGTTAGGGGGATCGAACCCCTGACCTCAGGCTTGCAAAGCCCGCGCTCTCCCAGCTGAGCTAAACCCCCACGGAGACAGTAATAAACACCCCAGCGGCGACTCGGCTCTCGCTGGGGTGTTTATTGCGAAAGAAAGTGGTGGACCTGACAAGATTCGAACTTGTGACCTCCCGGTTATCAGCCGGACGCTCTAACCAACTGAGCTACAGGTCCATCGCGCAAGGGATATATTAGACGAGTCGTTACGCGCGCGTCAACAACTTTTTTGAAAATCTTTGGAGGGGTTCGCCCCGGTCGCCCGGCGGCATATGAAGTCGCCTGCTCGGACAGTCCTGACTCGCACGGAGAGCACATTAAGTGCTCTCCGGCTCGTGCGGAACTCGCGATCGACTTCA